>CAMBLN010000220.1 GCA_945868215.1 Opitutus sp. GAS368 | reverse complement strand
CTTGTATCAATGCCCGGCGCACCGGTTTTATCATGATAGGTCGGTGCCAGGTGCTCTTCAAAGGCCGTCCAGTTTATCCGGCCACCCAACTTCACCAACGGGTGACTCGCATCCACGAGCAATGACAACTCCACCCGGAACAACTCTCTTTGCGGCTTATGCTCAGACTTCTTCGGCTTCATCCCGTTTTCCCAGTTTGCTTGTGTTAAATTGGCAGTTTCCGGGAAAATATTAGCCGCCATTTACCAATCAAGATATTATTAATCAATATCTTAAGATTTTTTTCAGCCCCGACTAATGTAAGAAGGAGCGCACCGTTCCGGGTGCGCGGCTTCTTTTTCCCGGGGGTGGGTCTTCAAAATAAACCGAGGCTGTGTGACTGGGAAACCGTGCTCGGCCAAGGCGACCGAGGCGGAGGCGGGCCAGCCGGCCCGTGCCGCCGAGGGCAACGCCGGCCCAGTGCGGTTTCCCGGTCACCCGCAGGGCACAAGCAGAGCCTCGGGTTATTTTGAAGACCCACCCCACTTGTAACATCCCGCGCTGGGTCGTAATCAGCGTGGGAAAGTGGAGGTAGCAGCCGACGTCAGTAGGCTGGGGTCGGGAGACGTTCCCCCAAACCCAGCCTCGTTACCTCGGCTGCTACGCGGAACGGACTTAGCGCAGGAATGCTTCGTGGAGGCCGCCGTCGACGGTCACGATTTGACCCGTGGTTTTGCTGAGGCGCTTTGTCACTAGGAGGAAATACGCCTCGGCTTGGTCGGCGGGGGTGATCGGGGATTTGGTGAGGGTGCGGTCGGCGTAGAACTGGGCCAGCTTGGTCACGAGGCTCTCGGTCGCTTCGTCGTCCGTGTAGGGGATCGCGTATTTGGCGAGGCTGCCGATCACGCGGTCGCGGGGGAACATGGCGCTGCCTTGGACAACCGTCGCGGGGGCGACGCCGTTGACGCGGACGAGCGGGCTGAGCTCCATCGCGAGTTCGCGCACGAGGTGGTTCGCGGCGGCTTTCGACGTGTCGTAGGCGAGCGAGCCTTTCTTCGCGACGGCGGCATTGGCCGAGGTGGTGAGGACGAGGTTGCCGCGGAGGCCTTGGTCTTTCCAGGTCTTGAACGCTTCGTCGGCGACGAGGTAGCTGCCGGTGACGTTGATATTGAAGGTGAGCGCCCACTTGTCGTCGGGAATGTGGCCGGTCGTGTCGGAGGGCACGAAGATGCCGGCGGTCACGCAGATGCTGTCGAAGCCGCCGTAGGCGAGCGCGACTTTGTCGAGCATCGCGCGGATGCTGGCGCGGTCGGTGATGTTGGCGGCGAGTCCGATGGCGGGGCCGCAGTTGGACACGCCCGTGCCGGCGACGCCGATGCCGACGCCGTATTTGGCTTCGATCTCTTTGGCGGTGGCTTGGGCGGCGGACTCGTTGAGGTCAACGCACACGATGTGGGCGCCTTCTTTGACGAGGCGGTGGGCGGTTTCCTTGCCGATGCCGGAGCCGGCGCCGATGACGATGATCGACTGGCGGGCGAGTTCTTTCTCGGCGGGCATGCGCTGGAGTTTCGCCTCTTCGAGGAGCCAGTATTCGATGTCGAAGGCTTCTTGCTGCGGGAGGGAGATGTAGGTGTCGATGGCTTCGGCACCGCGCATGACTTCGACGGCACAGTTGTAGAACTCTGCAGTGACGCGGGATTCGGACTTGTCTTTGCCCCAAGCAATCATGCCAAGGCCGGGAATGAGGACGACGGTCGGGTTGGCGTCGCGGATGGCGGGCGAGTTGGCGCGTTTGCAGGCGGCGTAATAGGCGGCGTAGTCCTTGCGGTATTGGTCGAGGCCGGCGGCGAGTTTCTTTTTGAGCGTGGCGGCGTCCTCGGACTGGGGATTCCAGTCGATGTAGAGGGGCTTGATCTTGGTGCGCAGGAAGTGGTCGGGGCAGCTGGTGCCGAGTTCGGCGAGGCGGGCGGCGTCGGCGGAGTTGACGAAGCGGAGGATCTTCTCGTCGTCCTGGACGGTGCCGATGAAGCGCTTCTGCTGGGAGACCTGGCCGCGGAGCCAAGGGAGGATGGCGGCGAGCGTGGAGGCGCGGGCCTCGGGGGCGAGGGAGGTGTATTTCGCGCCGCCGAAGGCCGTGGCGTCGCCACCCTTGGCGGCGTATTTGGCCTCGATGTAGGCGGCGGCTTTTTCGATGAGGTCGAGGGTGCGGGTGTAGCAGACCTTCTCGTTGTCATCCCAGGAGATGAAGCCGTGCTGGCCCATCATGATGGCTTTGACGGCGGGTTGTTTGCGGGCGACTTCCTGCATGGCGAGGCCGAGCTCGAAGCCGGGGCGCATCCAGGGAACGTAGGCCATGGCGCCGCCGAAGATTTCATGGGTGAGTTTTTCGCAGTTTTTGGAGGCGGCGATGGCGATGATCGCGTTGGGGTGCATGTGATCGACGTGCTTGCCGGGCAGGAAGGAGTGCAGCGGCGTGTCGATCGAGGAGGCGCGCGGGTTGAGGTTGAAAGTGGTGTGGAAATACATGTTCACCATCGCGTCCTCGGCCTCGGACTTGATGCCTTTGTTGGCCTTGGCGGCATAGACCTGCTGGAGGCCGATGAGCTTGTCCTGGTAGAGGGAGGAGAAGTTGTCGCGGTTGGAGGTGCGGAGGTCGCCGCCGGAGCCTTTGACCCAGAGGACTTCGACTTTCTGGCCGGTGAGCGGGTCGAGTTCGACGAGCTTGGAGGAGGTGTTGCCGCCGCCGGTGTTGGTGATGCGCTGGTCGCTGCCGAGGAGGTTGGAGCGATAGACCAGGCGGCCGACGGTATCGAGGGACGCGGCCTTGGCGTCGTCCCAGAGGAAGTTGACGAATTTGTAGGAGGACATGGTGGGTTTTGAAAGTAACGACCACCCACATTTGGTAGATTTTGGTAGTTTTCGACCAAATTCTATCAAACACGCAGATCCTCTCAACCCAGAGGCCAAGCCCAATTTGTAACTTAATAAAGTTGTGTCCGTCAAGTTCAGCAAAAGTGGATTGGTGGTTCGTGGGTTTGGTGGATACAATGATTTAT
>CAMBLN010000219.1 GCA_945868215.1 Opitutus sp. GAS368 | reverse complement strand
GCGCATCCGCGCGCAGACCGGCCACCTCAAGGGCGTGAAGCTCGCCATCATGGGCTGCATCGTAAACGGCCCGGGCGAAATGGCCGACGCCGACTTCGGCTACGTCGGCGGCGCCCCCGGCAAGATCAACCTCTACGTCGGCAAAACCTGCGTCCAATACAACATCCCCCAATCCGAGGCCGACGCCCGCCTCATCGCATTAATAAAACAACACGGAAAATGGTTTGATCCGTCGCCCGAATCTTCACCGTAACCCCTCCGTCACACCGTCGTCACGCCCGCCCCGAAACCCCGCCGATGCGTCAAGCCCTCGTCACGTATTCGTCACACCGCTACCCTTTTCCCTAGGTAAAATCCCCCGCGTATCACCGCCAGCCCTACAACCCCGCCGCTTTCCTTCCCCGCGCCCGAATTCCCCGATTTCTTGGCAACCCCAAAACCAAAAAATTTATCCACAAACCCTCTGTGAATAACTTGTCGGAAACTTGCTCTTGAAACCCTTTTCCGCATCCCCGTTATTCGTTCCCTGCCCGCTTCAACCGGCCTCCACCGGCTGTTCCTTCACACACCCTTCTTGAGTCTCCGCCGGCACCCGCCACGCAGAATCTCGCATCCCGCTGCACATCAGCTCCTTGATTGGTTCGCCGATCACCCTCCCCTCCGCTGCTGTTCCGCCTCCCTCTTTCCGACCGCTCCGATGCCTGATTTCTTTCGTGAAGACGTGCCCAAGGTTGCCCTCGAAACGCCACGTGTGAATAAACCTTAGTTCCGCCCTCCTCCTCCGTCTTCACTTCATGTCTTCAGCCGTCACGTCTCCGAGCCTTTGGGAAACCGTCAAAAGCGATTTCAAAGGGCTCTTCCCTGAGGATGTTTACCAGCTCTGGTTCGAGCCGATCACCTGCCTTGATTCCTCCGAAGACACCCTGACCCTCGGCGTGCCCAACGACTTTGCCGCGATCTGGATCAACGACAACTACCTCGACCTGATCGTCCAGCGCCTGCGCCTCACCTCCGGCCGCCTCATCAACGTCAAACTCAAGAAGTCCGGCACCGTCACCGGTTCGCCTTCTTCCCGCATCGAGTCCGACGTCTCCGCCCCCCGCGCCAAACCCGCCGCCCCCAAGCGCACCACCCGCTACGACGAAAAGGGCACCGCCTACGTCGGCTCGCTCAACCCGCGCAACACCTTCGAAACCTTCGTCGTCGGCTCCAACAACCAGATGGCGCACGCCGCCGCCATGGCCGTCGCCCAGTCCCCCGCGCAGGCCTACAACCCCCTCTTCCTCTACGGCGACACCGGCCTCGGCAAGACGCACCTGATGCACGCCATCGGCCACGCCATCCTCCGCGCCAAGCCCGACACCAAGGTCGCCTACCTCTCCACGGAAAAATTCACCAACGAGTTCATCCAGGCCCTCCAGGAAAACCAGCTCACCAAGTTCCGCCAGCGCTACCGCTGCGTGGACGTCCTCCTCGTCGACGACGTGCAATTCCTCGCCGGCAAAGAGCGCATCCAGGAAGAATTCTTCCACACCTTCAACGACCTCTTCGAGTCCGGCAAACAGATCATCCTCTCCAGCGACCGCCGCGCCGCCGAGATCCAGAAACTCGAAGCCCGCCTCGTCTCCCGCTTTGAATGGGGACTCCCCGCCGACATCCAGGCCCCCGACTTCGAGACCCGCCTCGCGATTCTCCGCACCAAGGCCGCGACCCTGAAGTTCACCATCCCCGCCGATGTCGCCAACTTCATCGCCCAGCACATCGCCAAAAACATCCGCCGCCTCGAAGGCGCGCTGATCAAAGTCGCCAGCTACGCCACCCTCACCGGCAAGCCCATCGACATGGCCGCGACCGAAATGCTGCTGCAGGACGTCTTGATGGAGCAGGCCCAAAACCAGCTCACCATCGAAATCATCCAGAAGAAAGTCGCCGATCACTATCAGATCCGCCACAGCGACATGACCAGCAAGCGTCGCCCCAACAACATCGCCATCCCCCGTCAGATCGCGATGTATCTGGCCCGCTCGCTCACCAAACATTCCCTCCAGGAAATCGGCGACGCCTTCGGCGGCCGCGACCACGGCACCGTCATCCACGCCTGCAAATCCGTGGACAACATGCTCGAGCAAGACACCACCGCCCGCGGCTCCATCGAGTTCCTCCGCAACCAACTCAGCCGCTAAGTCCTCCCTTAACCACGGATCGCACCGATTAACACGGATTGAAAAAATCCGTGCCCATCCGTGTAATCCGTGGTTAATTCGTTTTCACCCATGAGCCTCACTCCCGAACAAACCGCCGCCGTCTCCAGTTGGGTCGCCGCCGGAGACAACCTCTCCACGATCCAGAAAAAGCTCCGCGAACAGTTCAGCGTCGCGCTCACCTACATGGACGTCCGCTTCCTCGTGGACGACCTGAACCTCCAGCTCAAAGACCCGGCCCCCAAAGCCGACACCAGCGACCTGAGCAAAGCCCAACCCAAACCCGCCGCAGCCCCCGCCGCCGGCGCGCCCGCGTCCGACCTCCCCCCCGGCGAAGACGACCTCGCCGACGAAGCCGCTCTCCCCTCCGGCACCGGCAGCGTCATCCTGGATGTGGACAGCGTCACGCTGATCCCCGGAGCCATCGCCAGCGGCAAAGTCACCTTCAGCGACGGCGTGACCGGCAAGTGGATCATCGATCACCAAGGGCGGCCTGGTTTCACCGAAATCAGCCAACCGGGTTACCGCCCGACACCCGAGGACGCCAAGTCCTTCATGAACCAACTCGAAGCCGAGCTCCAACGCCGCGGCCTCTAACCCCGGGGAGGGACGACCTCCATGTCGCCCGTTCAGCAGTGTAGACCCGACGCCCCCGTCGGGTCTATTTATTTCCCGCCACTCTTGAGCCGATCAATCACCTCACGCTCAAACACTTCATAAACCACACTGCGTCGGTTCATATAAACACACTCGATCACGCGCCCCGTGCGATACCGAAAGATCACCCGAAACGGGCCGACCCGCAGCCGATAAAACCCTTCAAGGTCATCACCGAGCGCCTTGATGTCTCCCTGCTCCTTTCTCAAGGCCATGAGTGCACGCTTGGTGTCACGACGATAGGTCATGCC
>CAMBLN010000218.1 GCA_945868215.1 Opitutus sp. GAS368 | reverse complement strand
GGAAGCGGGGCCGAAGGCCTCGTAGTGGACCCAGGAATCGGGGACGCCCCAGGAGCGGAGGTCGTCGGTGATGGTTTCCATGAACGGGCCGGGTCCGCACAGGAAGTAGTCGTAGTTGTTGGACGGGAGCAGTTCCTTAAAGAGAGCGACGGAGACGCGGCTTTCGTGCTGGTAGTCTCGTCCCTTGACGTCGGAGGGGAGGGGTTTCGAGTAGCAGACGTGGAGGCGAACGTTGGGGTATTTGGCGGCGAGCCCGATCATGTAGTCCTTGAACATGTGGTCGCGGCTGTTGCGGGCGCCGAAGAAGAACCAGATCTCGCGGGTGTCGCCGATTTCGGCGAGAGCGTTGGCCATGCTGACCATGGGGGTGACGCCGACGCCGCCGGAGATGAGGACGACGGGGCGGGGTTTTTCGAGATCGAGGTAGAAGTGGCCGTTGGGGGCCTTCACGTCGAGGATGTCGCCCTGCTGGATGAAGTCGCAGAAGAACGACGAGCCGATGCCGGGAGGATGGGCGGTGCCGGAGGGGGGAGGGCAGCGCTTGATGGTGACGCGGTAGTGCGTGGGGCGCGCGCAGTCGGAGAGCGAGTAGCAGCGGATGACCGGTTTCGCGATGCCGGGGATCGAAAGCTGGAAGGTGAGGTATTGGCCGGGTTTGAACGGCGGAAGCGGTTTGCCGTCGTGGGGCGCGAGGTAGAAAGAATACGTGTCGTCGCACTCGTTGACTTTTTGCGTGACGGTGAATTTGCGGATGCCGTTCCAGGCGGAGCGGGCGAGCTCGACGGACTGGATGCGGAGCTGGGCGGTGCGGATGTCGAGGGCGAGGCGTTGTTGCTCGAGACGGGCGCGGCGGCGTTCGAAGAGAAACCGGCGAACGTTGCCGCCGGTCCAGAAACCCACCTGAAGAAGCAGACCGCCGACAACGAGCCAGCCGGCGGTCTGCGCGGGCTGCGCGGTGATGAACGTGAATAGATTGGCAGACATGGCGAAGATGGCGCGCGCGCCAGTCGCCATTACGTGATCCGGCCTTGGTCGCGGCTGAATTACGTGCAGGCCAAATCTGGACGTTTGACGGACTCATTAAAAAAGTATGAACGTTTCCTAGTAAACCAAAAATTATGTCCAGCATCATATTAAGTAATGCTTTGCAGGGTCGTTTGATTTTGGGGACCGTTGTGTTGTTGGCCACTTTAGGAAAAACGGCGGAGGCGGAGATAATCCAACATCCGTCGATTCTCGGAGCGACGTCCTGCTCCACCAGCGGGTGTCACGGCGGGGCGGAGGAGAAGAGCCTGCAATACACGGTGTGGTCGCAGCGGGACGTGCATTCGCGGGCGTATGCGACGCTGACCACGGCGCGGTCGGCGCGCATGGCGGAGGCGCTCGGCATCAAGGATGCGACGACGAGCCCGAGTTGCGTGAGTTGCCACGCGCCGTTTCAGGCGGTGAAAAACGCAAACCCCGCGCTGCTTGCGGCGGATGCGCGCGTGCATGAAGGCGTGTCGTGCGCGAGCTGCCACGGGCCGGACGGGGACTGGGTGCGCAGTCACACGCGCAGGGATTTTTCGCACGCGGACAAAGTGGCGGCGGGGTTGAAGGATCTGGAAAATCTTCATGCGCGGGCGAACAGCTGCGTGGCATGCCACCAGAACATCGACCCGGAGTTGATCACCAAAGGGAAGCACCCGCGGTTGATTTTTGAACTCGACGGGCAGACGGCCTCGCAGCCGCGGCATTGGAAAGAGGGCGCGGGCTACAGCGGCGCGCAGGCGTGGCGGGTGGGCCAGGCAGTGGCGTTGCGCGAGATGAGCTGGGCGCTGGAGAACGGCAAGGCGGGCGCGGAGGAGAAGGCGCGGTGGCAGGGTTTGCTGTGGGTGTTGCAACGGGTGCCGGGCGACGCGGATCTGCAGGGTGTAGTTGCGGACAACTACGGCCAGGCGCGCGTGGCGGCCGAGCGCAGCGCGACGACGGCGGCGAAGGATCACGATGCGGCGCAGGCGGCGGTTTGGTTGAAGGCGCTGGCGTCAACGACGGACGCGTTTTCCGACCGTTCCGTGGATCGGGTGGCGCAGGCGTATCGCGCGGAGCGGCTGGTGCTGGCGCTGGACCGGCTCGTGGCGGCGACGCCGGCCGCGAAAAAATCCCCCGAGGTTTCGGCGCGCCTCGACGGGTTGTTCAACCAGGTGCAATCGATCCCGGCGTTTGCTCCGGATGCGTTTTCACGGGAGCTCGTGGCGTTTTTGAAGACGCTTCCTTAATGTCATGAAACATCTTCGTTATCTGATTTTGACGGGAGCGGTCATGATGACCCGGCTCGCGGGCGCGCAACTGAGCCAGGCGGATTTGACCCGGGTCTATCTCCAGGCGGCGGACCGGGCGGCGGAGTTTGCGCCGAACAATTACGTGATCGCGGTGGTGGACCGTGACGGGCGGGTGCTGCTGGTGCGCCGGGCGGACGGCGCCGGGGCGGTGACGCCGGCGGAGCGGGCGGTGGCGGTGGCGAAGGCGGGCACGGGGGTGTTCCTGAGCAGCAACCAGCACGCGTTCAGCTCGCGCACGGCGGGTTTCATCATCCAGCAGAATTTTCCTCCGCGGATAGCGAACCGGCCGCCGGGTCCGCTGGTGGGCGTGGGGTTTTCGAACCTGGCGCTGTCGGACGTGAATTTCTTCAAGGAAGGCGACGGCGCTCCCAACGGCACGGGCATTCCCGGCAGCCGCATTCTGAACACGCGGCTTTACGGTTCGCCCGGCGGGGTGCCGCTTTACGTCAACGGGCAACTGGTGGCGGGCATCGGGGTGACCGGCGACGGCACCGAGCAGGAGGATGCGAGCATCACCGGTGCCGATGCCGACGAGGCAATCGCGCTGGCGGGACAGATCGGTTACGCGCCAGGCACGGCGCTGTGGGGATCGAACGTATTCATCGACGGGATACGCGTGCCCTACATCGAGAGCACGGCGCGGCTGGCGGCGGCGCCGGTGGCCGCGCTTGTTCCCGCGCCGCCCGCGCCGCCGGCTCCGGTGGCGTGGCCGGCGCTGGTGCTGGGGGGAGTGCGCGGCGAGGTGCGGGCGCCGATCATCGCCGATCCGCTGGGGGGGACCATCAACGGCAAGGCGCGCCTGACCCAGGCGGAAGTG
>CAMBLN010000217.1 GCA_945868215.1 Opitutus sp. GAS368 | reverse complement strand
TGTGGACGATCTCGCGGGGGCGGCCTGGCACTCGCACGCGGCGGTGCGGGACGGAGCGGATTATGTTTTGAATTGTGTGAGCTCGGGCGGCGGCGGGCTGGAGGGGTATCGGCATAGTTATGTGGGCGGGATGAAGTCGGTGCTGGCGTGGGCGAGCGGGGTGAGGGTGGGGGCGATTGTTTATACGGGAAGCACGTCGGTTTATCCGCAGGGCGGGGGCGTGCGCGTGGATGAAACGGCCTCGGTCGAGGAAACGAGGGCGGCGGGGAGTCCGCTGGTGGAGGCGGAGGATTTGCTGTTGGCGTGGACGGGCGGGAAGAGGTGCGTGTTGAGGCTGGCGGGGATTTACGGTCCGGGGAGGCATTATTTATTGGATCAGTTGCGCGACGGGAGCGGGGAGGTGGCGGGGCACGGGGAGCACCGGTTGAATTTGATCCATCGGAATGACATCGCGGGGGCGGTGTGGGCGGCGTTCGACGGCGGGGCGGAAGGGGTGTTCAACGTGGCGGATGACGGAGCGGCGGCGAAGATCGAGGTGACGGCGTGGCTGGCGATGAAACTGGGGATGGCGAGGCCGCGTTTCACGGGGGAGCCGGCGACGGGGAGGAGGCGGGTGACGCCGGACCGGGTGATCGCGAACGACAAGATCAAGCGGGTGTTGGGGTGGCGCCCGGTTTACCCGAGTTTTCGGGAAGGGTATGCGGCGATTTTGCGGCGAGGGGCGTGAACGGGCGGATTTCGGAACGGGTCGCTCACGCTCCCCGCTACGTTGGGAAAAAGGCGGCGCTACTTGGGGCTTGAAGATTCGGGCGCGTTGCGAGGAGCTAATCGTTCTTTCGGATATTCACGTTTAACAACCAACCCTTCTTACCATGGCCGGCGTAGGCAAACTCCTCAAACAAGCTCAGAAAATGCAGAAATCCATCGAGTCCCTTCAGGGGCAGATGGAGGCGAAAGTCATCGACATCACCAGCGGCGGCGGCGCGGTGAAGGTCCAGATCAACGGCGCGGGCAAGTTCCTGGCGCTCGAACTCGACCCCGAGTTTTTGAAGGAAGACGCGAAGCTGGTGTCCGAGACGCTGCTCGCGGCGATCCAGGACGCGGCGAAGCAGGCCAAGGAATTCAACGACGCGGAAATGCAGAAGGTGACTTCGGCGTTCCAGATGCCGGGGATGTTCTGAGGTAGATATTGCGGAACGAAAGCGCTCCGCGCTTCCGCTACTCCCGGCATAGCCATGACCCCCGCGTTTGAACGGTTGCAGCAGCAGTTGAAACAACTGCCGGGGGTGGGGTTCCGGTCGGCGGAGCGCATGGCGTTGCATCTGCTTGTGGGCAAACCGGGGGCATTGCCGGTGTTGGTGAGCGCGCTTGAAGAAGCGGCGCGGAGTGTGCGGCGTTGCGCGCGTTGCGGGAATCTGGCGGAGGGCGAGGCGTGTGCGATCTGTGCGGATGAGCGAAGGGATCAGGCGGTGGTGTGCGTGGTGGAGAATGTGCCGGACTTGGTGGCGCTGGAACGTTCGGCGGCCTATCGCGGCGTGTATCATGTGTTGCATGGAAAACTCTCGCCGATTCACGGGGTGGGGCCGGGGGATTTGAATTTCGCGTCGTTATTGGAGCGGGCGCAGGCGGGCGAGGTGAAGGAGTTGATCCTGGCGTTGTCCAACGACGTCGAAGGCGAGGCGACGTGCCATTATCTGACGGAGCATCTGCCGGCGGACGCGGGAATACAGGTGACGCGCATCGGGTTCGGGCTGCCGAGCGGGGGCGGGGTTTTGTATGCGGATTCGGTGACGCTGAAGAGCGCGCTGGATGCGCGGCGCGAGTATTCGTGATTGCAGGAGGCGAAGGCGTGCGGTTTTGATCACGGCGTTCTGTTCATCGCGGGCGTGGTATAGTGGTTATCACGCGACCTTCCCAAGGTTGATACCCGGGTTCGATTCCCGGCGCCCGCACCAAACTTTTTGAGGAATTTTTCGTTCCCGTGCGTATCATACTCCTGAAAGCATTTTCACCAAACCATACATCATCATGAAATCCATCCGTATCCTGTTCGCCTGCGTTCTCGCTTCTTTCGCTGCCGTCGCGCTTGTGCGTGCCGAGGGTGAAGCCAAACCGGAAAAGAAGGCCGAAGCCTGCTGCCCCATGGAAAAGAAGGCCGATAAAAAGGCTGAAAAGAAGGACTGCTGCTGCGCCGAAGGCTGCGCCAAGGGCGAGAAGAAGGAAGAGAAGAAGTAATCCGGTTTTAATCCGGATTAAAAATCAAAGCCGGCTCCATCGCGGAGCCGGCTTTTTTGTGTGCGCGGGAAGCGCGACGAGAGGGCGGGACGACATTACCACCAACGGCGGTCGGCGGCGGAGGCGAGGGCTTCGTCGAGCGGGGCGAGCTTGGGGTGCCAGTGGCGTTCCCATTCCAGGCTGACGGGGACGGTGCAGGCGTCGCGGGTCAGGGCGTCGCGGAGGCCGGACATGGGGAACTCGCCCTGGCCGGGAGGCACGTAGGTGTAGGGATGGCGGTCGGCGGGGGCGGAGACGCTGTCCTTGACGTGAAGATGGACGACGGAGGAGCGGATGGCGGCCCAGGTGTCGGCGGGGTTTTCGCCGCCGATGCGCCACGTGTGGTGGGTGTCCCAGAGAATGCCGGTGCCGGCGGGGGCGGCGGTCAGGAAGCGCAGGAGGGCCGGCGTGGTGGTGAGCGCGTCGTGCGTCTCGATCATGAGGTCGGTGCGCCAGCCCTTTTCGCTCCGGAGGGTGTTCCACCACGAGAGCGTGCCGAGGGCCTCGGCGAGATCGGCCTCGGTGAGGCCGGCTTTGCCGCCGCCGTCGAAGACGCGCAGGCGGGGAATGCCGGCGGCCTCGGCCCAGATGATGAATTGAAGGAAGGCGTCGCGGTCGGCGGGCGTGTTGCCGATGAGCCGGAAGGACGTATCCAAGGCGGCGATACGGACGGGGGAACGGGCGGCGTGGGCGGCGAAGGTTTCGGGATCGCCGTAGGTTTGGGCGAGCCAGGCGGGGACGTCGAGGGAGCCGCCGAGTCCGCGGAGCTCGACGGCGTCGAGGTTGTGGCGGGATGCGAGGGCGAAGGTTTCGTCGAGGGTGAGTTCGACGCAGCCGAGGGAGGAGAAGCAGAGGGGGTAGGGACGGGACATGGGTTG
>CAMBLN010000216.1 GCA_945868215.1 Opitutus sp. GAS368 | reverse complement strand
TCAACTCCGCCGCCAGATTCGTCTCTCGCTCGCGCAGCGTGCGGATGCGCCCCTCGTGCCCCGAAATGTTTTCTTTCAAGACCGCCTCGGCCGCCGCGAATTTTTTCTTCGCCTCGTCGATCGCATACATGACTTCGAGCTCCTGCCCTTCAAGTCCCGCAATCGCCGCCTCGGTATGCTCGATCTCCAGTCCGAGGGCCTTGAACTCGTCGTTCTTCCGCACCTGAACCTGCTGGGTCTTGTATTTGCCCAGCTTCGTCTCGGCGGACCCGATCTCGGTCTCGATCAATTTCTTCTTCGATTCGAGCGACATCAATTCCGCCTTGGCCGCCTCGATCGCACCCTTTTCATTGGCGATTTTTTTCTCCACGAGGGCGATTTCCCCCGGCACGGCCTTCAGCTGAGCCTCCAGTCCCAGTCGTTTCGTATCGCGATCCTGAAGCACCAGCAGCTTTTCAAGCGTCGGAGTAAGCATGTCCGAAGGCTCTAGCTCTCAACTCTCAACTCTCAACCCTCAACTTCAGATATAATACATCTCATCGTCGCTCTTCGCCGCAAACTGATCGAGCGAGTAGCTCCGGCACTGGGCTTCCAAAGCACCTCGCACCTCGCGCCAGATCGCGTTCACGCGCCGCCCCGAATGCCCTTCACCCGTGCCGTTCAACTCCAACAAATCCCCTTCGATCAGCTTCACGATATCGTAAAGCGTGATCTCCGTCGGCGGCCTCGCCAGCGCATACCCGCCCTGCTTGCCGCGGCGGCTGTTGATCAACCCTCCATTGCGCAACTCACTCAGGATCTGCACCAGGTAATTCGCCGGCACCGCCTCCACCGCCGCAAGCTGCTCGATATGGGCCAATTCATCGGTCCCATAATACTTGGCCATCTGGGCCAGCACCCGGCAGGCGTAATCGACTTTGACGGAGAGTTTCACGTTTTCAGCAGCTAACTTCCGAATCTTTGGTCCGCAACCTAAAATACCCCGATTAACGCTCAAAAAATACCCGTCACACATGTAAAAATAGCTGTTGTCGCCCCCCCCGTTTTCCTATGCGATTTTCCCTTTAGAACTCACATCGTTTTCCCCCACTAAATGTCCGACCAATCCGACTCCTCGATCCCCACCCACAATGCGGCGGGTGAAGAAAACTACGACGCTTCCAAACTGAGCCAACTCAAGGGCCTCGAAGCCGTCCGCAAGAAGCCCGGCATGTATATCGGCGGCACCGACGAACGCGCCCTCCACCACTGCGTTTCCGAGGTCTTGGACAACTCCGTTGACGAACATCTCGCCGGCCACTGCAAACGCATCGAGGTCAACATCCACGTGGACGGCTCCATCTCCATCCGCGACGACGGCCGCGGCATCCCCGTCGATATCAACAAAGACTCCGGCCTCCCCGGCGTCGAACTCGTCCTCACCACGCTGCACTCCGGCGGCAAATACGGCCAGGGCGGCTACAAATTCTCCGGCGGCACCCACGGCGTCGGCGCCAAGTGCGTCAACGCCGTCTCCGAGTGGTTCGAGGTCGAGGTCTCGCGCAACGGCCAGGTCCACCACATGCGCTTCGAACAGGGCAAAACCATCAAGAAGCTCGAAGTCATCGGCAAAGCCACCCGCACCGGCACCTACGTCACCTTCAAGCCCGACGCCGAAATCTTCAAAGAGACCACCGTCTTCGTCACCGCCCGCATCGCCCAGCGTCTCCGCGAACTCGCCTTCCTCAACTCCGGCCTCGAGATCGTCTTCACCGACGAGCGTCCCGCCGAGCCGAAGGTCGAGACCTACCTCTACAAGGACGGCGTCTCCGAGTTCGTGAAGCAGCTCAACCAAGGCAAAAACGTCGTCCATCCGCAGCCCGTGCGCATGACGAAAGAGACCAAGCTCATGCTCGATGACAAACCCATCGAGATCCACTGCGAGGTCGTTTTCCAATACAACGACACCTACAACGACCAGGTCCTCTGTTACACCAACACGATCAACAATCCCGACGGCGGCACGCACCTCTCCGGCTTCCGCTCCGCCCTCACCCGCGCAATCAACCAGTTCGCGAAGTCCAACAATCTCCTCAAGGACAAGGACCCGCAGATCACCGGTGACGACGTCCGCGAAGGCCTCGCCGCCGTCATCTCCATCAAACACTCCGACCCGAAGTTCGAGTCGCAGACCAAGGTCAAACTCCTCTCCCCCGAGGTCGAGTCCGTCGTCGGTTCCTCCACCTACGAGGGCCTGATGATGTATTTCGAGACCAACCCGCAGATGGGCAAGCGCATCATCGACAAGGGTCTCAACGCCGCCCGCGCCCGCGAAGCCGCCCGCAAGGCCCGCGAGACCGTCCGCAAGGGCGCCCTCTCCGGCGGCGGCCTCCCCGGCAAACTCGCCGACTGCTCCGAGCGCGATCCCGCGCAGACCGAGCTCTACATCGTCGAGGGTGACTCCGCCGGCGGCTCCGCCAAGCAAGGCCGCGACCGCCGCTACCAGGCGATCCTCCCGCTCCGCGGCAAACTCATCAACACCGAGAAGGCCCGCCTCGACAAGGTCCTCTCCAACGAGGAAATCCGCACCCTCATCACCGCCTGCGGCACCGGCATCGGCGAGGGCGACGAGTCCATCGGCGGTTTCAACGCCGACAAGGCCCGTTACCACAAAATCATCATCATGACGGACGCCGATGTGGACGGCTCCCACATCCGCACGCTCCTCCTTACGTTCCTCTATCGTCAGATGAAGGGACTCATCGAGCGCGGCTTCATCTACATCGCCCAGCCGCCACTCTATAAGATCAAGCGCAAGAAGCGTGAGCAATACGTGGACAACGACGAACAGCTCAACCGCATCCTCCTCGAACTCGGCTCCGAAGACGTGACCCTCACCCGTATCCGAGACGGCCATACATTCGCCCCCGCGCAGATCGACCAGATCGTCGAAAACCTCGCCGCCTTGGAAAAACTCGGCAGCGGCGTCACCCGCTACGGCGTCGAGTTGCCCGCCTACCTCGACCAGCACGACAAGGTCACGCAGGTCCTCCCCCGCTACATCGCCCGCATCCGCGAGGGTAACAAAGAAGCCCACGAATTCCTCCTGGACGAACACGCCCGCGCCGCCTTCATCGCCCGCGAAGGCCTCGACGCCGATCTGACTCCGAACGTAGCGGCGAGCGTGAGCGAGCCGAAGAAAACCGGCCCCA
>CAMBLN010000215.1 GCA_945868215.1 Opitutus sp. GAS368 | reverse complement strand
CAATCCGAACGTGGCCGGCGTGCCGGCGACGGTGCTGGGGACCTTCCGCACGCCGGACGCGACGATTTTTTCGTGGGACGTTTCGGTGCAGAAGGCGCGCACGGCGGTGTTTTTCTCCAATAAAACGCGGGCGTATTCGACGCGCACGGTGGGGTTTCTGGCGCAGTCGATGTATCCTCCGGGGATCGCGGGCACGTCGCGCGGGCCGTTCAAAGGACTGCAGGAGCGGTTTTCGCTGCCCTTGCTCACGGGAACGGGCACGCCGAACGCAAACCTGCCCAACGGGATCACGATTTTCCCGGGCGGGATTCCGTTGTATCGCGACGGCGAGCTGGTCGGCGCGGTGGGCGTGTCGGGCGACGGTATCGACCAGGACGATCTCGCGGCGGCGTCGGGGACGTTCGGGTTGCAACCGCCGGTGGCGATCCGGGCGGACGAGACGACGTATCTGGGCGTGAGGTTGCCGTATGCGAAGTTTCCGCGCGACGCCGGGCTGCAGCCGGCGGCTCCGGCGATCGCGCCGGGATTCCCGACGTTTATCGCGCAGAGTTTCAGCACGGTGGATTTTGAGGCCGGGGTGGCCACGTTGCCGACGGCCGACTCGGACGGCGACGGGCTGAACAACCTGTGGGAATACGCGTTTGACCGTGATCCCCGGGTGATGGACGCGGTCGGGGTGGCGCCGGTGGTGACGGTCACCGGAGGGAACCGCCTGCAGATTGTGTTCCGCCGGGCGGCGGCGGCCACGGACCTGGTTTATACGGTCGAGGCTTCGAGCAACATGACGACGTGGACGCCGATCGCGCGCAGCACGGGCGGGGCGGTGACGCAGAATCTCGGCGGGGCGGACTCGGTCATGGAAGCGGGGGTGAGCCCGATCATCGTGACGGTGGTGGACGGTGTTCAGCTGGCCGCGCCGATGAGCCGGTTTGTGCGACTCACGGTGACGCGGCCGTGAGGCGGGGGCGGGGTGGTGGCGGATGGTCGTCGCGAGCGACGCCCCTACGTCAGCGGAGGATGGGGTGGTCGGCGAGGACGAGGAAATCGCGGATGCGGTCTTGCTGGGCGCGGCTGATGGTCTGGCCGGCGGGGAGATCGCGGAGCGTGACGATGGCTTCGGTGAGACGCTGGGAGAGCGTTTGGAGCGTGGGGTCGTTGGCGAGGAAGTGTTTGGGCGGGAGGCTGGCGCGGATGCGTTCGAGGCCCTGGGCGGATTCTTCGAGGAGCTTGGGGTTGACCTTGTTCAGTTCGAAGAGGGCGCGGCGGTCGGATTGGAGGACGCCGTCGGTGCGGGCGAATTGTTGGAGGACGCGGCGGGGGGTGGTGGTTATCTCGTCGGGGGTGATCTGGCGGGTCTCGGTTTCAGTGCGGGAGCGCTGGTTGACGGAGGTGACCGGCGGGAGGAGCACGAGGCCGTCCCAGACGGTGGGGTAAATGGTGACGAGGGAAGCCTGGACGGTGGTCTCGGTGGTGGTGCGGAAGGCGACGGGGACTTTTACGGTGGACGGGACGTCGAGGACGCGGCGGATTTCGGAGCCGACCTGGGTGGCGGTAAGGATTTCGGCGAAGAGGCCGAGGTTGACCGGCTGGGCGCTGCGGAGGAAGACGGCGCGCTGGCGGGCCGCGTCGAGGGCGGGCTGCTCGGTCTTGAGCTTGGGGAGGTCGAACTTGTCCCAAGTGACGATGACCGGGGCGCTTTCGGCGGAGGTGACGACGATGAGACCCTCGGGGCGGGCTTCCCAGATGCCGGCGAATTCGACGGCGCGTCCGTTGGCACCGGTGAGTTTGACGGCGTCGGCCTGCACGAGGGTGAGCAGGGAAAGCGAGAGCGCGGAGAGGGAGGCGAGGCGGGTGAGCATGGCGGGGAGGGGTGAAGGGAAGATGGGTGCGACCGGAGGGATTGGCAAATGTTCAGGGATGCGGGCGCGGCGGGGCGGTGCGGATGAAGTTTTTTACCACGGAGACACGGAGACACGGAGGGGCGGAATTTTTGACCACGGATTATGCGGATCCGCCTTCGCCGGGGCTGCGGCGAGACAGCGTGGGCACGGATTTTTTGGAGGGGAGGCGGGGTGGGGTGAGGGGAAATGGGGGTTGGCAGGGGGGCGGAAAAGGGCAGGGTGAGGGGTGTCCGTTTTAACAACCGTCGGAGTTTTTATTTATGAACTATTCCAGTGATAATCCGTTTGTCGTCGCGGCGGATGCCGAGGCATCTGATCGCGCGATGTTTATTCGTCGCACCTACCTGCATCTGGCTGGGGCGATTCTGGCGTTTGTGGTGCTCGAGGCCGCGTTGCTGCGGATGGAAGGCATCGAGAACATGATCGGGCTGATGACCGGCGGCATGGGCTGGCTGGTGACGCTGGGTGCGTTCATGGGCGTGTCGTGGCTGGCGGACAAACTCGCGCGGTCGGATGCGGCGCCCTCGGTGCAGTATATCGGTCTGGGACTTTTTGTGGTGGCGGAGGCGGTGATTTTTCTGCCGCTGATGTATATCGCGGCTTACCGGAGTGACCCGACGGTGATTCCGATGGCGGGTATCATCACGGGGTTGCTGTTCGCGGGGTTGACGGCGACGGCGTTCATCACGCGGAAGGATTTTTCGTTTCTCGGGAGCATCCTGACGGTGTGCGGGTTCATCGCGATGGGTGTGATCATTTGCAGCATCTTGTTCGGGTTCACGCTCGGGCTGCTGTTCGCGTCGGTGATGGTGTTTTTCGCGGGCGGGTCGATTTTGTATACGACCTCGAACATCATTCACCATTACCGGACGACGCAGCATGTGGCGGCGTCGCTGGCGCTGTTCTCGGGCGTGATGCTGCTGCTGTGGTATGTGCTGCGGATCATGATGAGTCTGCGCAAGTGAGCGCGGAGTGACGCGGCTGCGGAGACGCGGTTCGCGGTTGGATGTGATTTTACGGACGCGAGGCTTTCGGGCTTTGCGTCCGTTTTGTTTTGGGGGAGCGTGGGCGGCACATGGCGGCGACTCATCCATCGTTTCGGGAAGCGTTCAGGTTCTGGCTGAAGCTGGGCTTGATCAGTTTTGGCGGGCCGGCGGGGCAGATTGCGATCATGCAGACCGAGCTGGTGGAGCGGAAACGGTGGATCGGGCAAGAGCGGTTTTTGCACGCGTTGAATTTTTGCATGCTGCTGCCGGGGCCGGAGGCGCAGCAGCTGGCGATTTATTGTGGGTGGCTGTTGCACCGCACGTGGGGCGGGATCGTGGCGGGGGTGTTGTTTGTGCTGCCGTCGGCGGTGCTGTTGTGGGGGGTG
>CAMBLN010000214.1 GCA_945868215.1 Opitutus sp. GAS368 | reverse complement strand
GCCGTGGATTTACCACTGCGGGCGAGTTCGGTGAGCTGCTCCCTCTCCGCTCGCGTAAGCGTGACTTTGTATCGATTGGCCATGCCGGACATAACCGATCTCAGGCTTCGGCATCAATGCGAAATACTTTATGTTACAAGATACTAGATTCTTCAGCGTTTTATCGGCGCGGGCGATGGCCGTGTTGACCGCGTCTTCAATGGAGGTGGTCGAGGTGCCGGTGAGTTCGATGATTTTGTAAACGTGGTTTTCCATGTGAAAGTAAGGTCAGCGGTGAACGGGAGGGCTGCGCATACGGAGTGTAAACAAAACCGCCGCCCTTCACCACGGAGCGTTTACCTGAACTCACACCGGGGCTTTTACCGACGGGCCTCCGGCGTGCTTTGCCTCACGCAGCGGCCGTCGCGGTGTAATGCAGCGGGAACACCACTCGGAAAGTCGTGCCGGACTCGGCGGAACTGGCGATTTCCAAGCTCGCATCGAGCAGTTCACACAGGCGTTTAACAATGGATAGTCCGATGCCTTCTCCGGGCTGATGACGAACTCTTTCCGCAAGGCTGTCGGATGGTTCGGGCGCGGCCAGGACGCGCGAGACTTCACCGGAGCAATCCTTGCTTTTTTCGTCGGACTCTTTGGCGCTGGCGGTCGCTTCCCGCAGGCCCGCGACGAGCGGCTCGCTGGCATGGGAATGCAGCCCCGGACCGGTGTCTTTCACCATCAGCCACCAGTTGGCCCGATCCGAGTCCCAACTCACGCTGACTCCACCGTATTCGGTGTATTTCACCGCATTGGTAAGCAGGTTTTGCAGCAGGCGGCTGATCTTGTCGGGGTCACCTTCGACGGCGAGCGACAACGGCCCGCGTGTTTCGAGGAACAGACCGTATTCGCGGGCAAGCGGTTGGTTAACATCGCAGCGATCCGTGATGAGCGTCGCCACGTCAAAACGCGCGAGCTTGCGCTGTTCCTGTCCGGCCTCGAGTCGGGCGAGATCCATGAGTTCTCCGAGCATGGAGGTCAGCCCTTGCACGCCACGATGCAGGAGGCTGGCGAACTCGGTGCGCTCCGCGTCGGCCATGTTGGGGCGGTCAAGCAGTTGCGCGGAGATATGAACACCGGCGACATCGTTGCGCAGATCGTGGACCGCCTGGTGACACAACGAGGTGCGCCGGCGTTCGATCTCGTGGACCGCTTCAAGCGCGCTGCGGAGGTCGCCGACATGGCCGGAGGCTTCGGCCTGCTGCATGCGTTGGTATTGCGTGGCGCTCTCGCTAATCGTGTCGTTGACGAGCGTGAGAATCTGGCGGTGGGCCGCGTTGATGACGCCCCGTTCCAGCTCGGGATGTTCGGAGGCGATGCGGTCGAGTTCGTCGAAAAGGCAAAGCTGGAGGTATCCGCATTCGTTGATGAGTTCCTTCATACGGTAACCCTGCTGCCAGCGATGGAGACCGTGTTTCACCTCTTCTATTTTTTTGTCGATCTCCGCCAGGCGAGCGCCGGTGCCGCCCTGTTGCGAACGCAGTTTGAGTTCAAACGCGTCGAGCATCTGGGGGATGTGGTCGAGAAACTGGCCGACCGAGAGCGAGCGACCGGTGCTTTGCTCCGGATCGGCGCAGGCGTTGCGGTGCCAGGCGAGCAGGATGGATTCACGGCGCTTGGCCAGATAATCGGCCAAAACACCAAACTGCTCGCATTGAGAAAGGGTCATTCCCTCCGAGACTGATGATGGCAAAGTAAAATAGCGACTGCCGTCGGCGTGATGTACACGTGATGAGGTGGGCGCATTCGAACCGACATCAAAGCCGATGCATGACCCTTTTAAATTACACCAGGCCGTCCCGTTAAAGTCTTCCTCCGCTCGATAAAACAAGACCGCGGCCAATGCGCTTCACGCTGCCGTCCACGAATCATAACCCTACACCCCGGCGCTGGCACTCGCCCATTCTTGTCTCGGCAGGCGCAAGACCGGTCGCCTCAACTCACAGCGCCGCCGCCGCCCACGAGGGCAGCGGGAAACGTTGTCCGCGCACCCGGTCCTCGATCAAATTTTGCAGCCACTCCCGCGAACAGCTGCATGCCGTGATTTCCACAAAATGATTTCCGGCATCGTTCTCCACCCGGTAGCCGTCAATCCCCACCACGACCGGCTCGGCCTCTCCGAGCAATTCACACACGACGGCAACCGTCTTCGCCCGTGAATCGATCTTCAGGTCCTTGACCTCGCCGTAGCGCTTGATGAGTCCGTTGACATATGAGCGTGCGGCCTGACTCGCGATGGCATCTTTGGCGGCGGTAAACATGTCTCCAAGCGAACCCAATCCGCAATTTTGGCAACCCCTCGCCGAGGGCGTTCCTCTCTCCGGATTTGACCCCGTGCGCCGTCGCGTGGAGTATCACGCCACTCATGACGTTGGACGACATCACGAAAGCCCTGCTCGCCTCCTACGAAACCGAAGGCGGCATCAACCACCTCGATGGCATCAACCTGCCTTCCGACGAGTCGGTCAACCGGCTGGCCTCCGACTTCATGCACCTGCTTTTTCCCGGGTTCTTCGAGCAAACCGCCCTCAGCAAAAAAGACGTCCCCGCCCTCACCGCCAAACGCCTCGCCGACGTCCAGACCAGTCTCTCCGCCAACATCGAGAAGGCCCTCCGCCACGCCCGCGACCCCGAGCCCGCCGCCCGCTCCGCAAAAGTCGCCATGCAGGTTCTCGAACGCCTGCCACACGTCCGCCAGATCGTGCAGACCGATGTCCAGGCCGCCTACAACGGCGACCCCGCCGCCCGCAGCACCGAGGAAATCATCCTCGCCTACCCGTGCGTGCTCGTGATCTCGCTCCAGCGCATCGCCCACGAACTCTACAAACTCGGGGTCCCTCTCCTTCCCCGCATGATCACCGAGTATGCGCACGAGCGCACCGGCACCGACATCCACCCCGGCGCCCAGATCGGCACGCACTTCTTCATCGACCACTGCACCGGCGTCGTCGTCGGCGAGACCGCCCGCATCGGCAACCACGTCAAAATCTACCAGGGCGTCACCCTCGGCGCGAAATCCTTCGAGGTGGACAACGACGGCAACCCCATCAAGGGCGTCAAACGCCACCCCGACATCGACGACCACGTCACCATCTACGCGCACGCCACCATCCTCGGCGGCGACACCAAGATCGGCGCGCACTCCATCATCGGCGCCAACGTCTGGATCCTGGAGCCCGTTCCCGCGAACAGCATCGCCTACTACAAAAACGAGAACCTCGTCATCCGCTCGCGCCGCAAAAAAGAAAAAGCCGTCGAGTGCCGCGAAGCCGCCGAGCTCCAGGCGTGGGATTGGAGTATCTGACGTGGGAGCGAGCTTGCTCGCGATTTTC
>CAMBLN010000213.1 GCA_945868215.1 Opitutus sp. GAS368 | reverse complement strand
CCTTCAGCGCCAGCGCTTTTTTCCGCGCATTGCCCGTAAACGTCCCCGTATCCTCGACCACCGGCGGCATCCCGCCGACCGTCTTCGCCGACACGATCTCCAACGCGAGTCCGCCCGCCCGCGCCAGCGTGTTCATCTCCGCCGCCTTGTGCGCGTTACCTGAGGCTAAATACAGTTTCATCGAGCATCATTTTTTCAGGATACACCACGCGTCCCCGCATCAGGGAATCATCGCCAAAGCTTTCGTTGCGCACGTCCGCCAGCCGCACCGCTTGATCCAGCTTCTCCGGACGCAGCCCCGCGAACATCGTCTTAGCCTTGTCGTCCGCAAACAACACCGGAGCCCGATACGCGAACAGATAGTCCAGCTGACGCGCCCGCAGCAGTTCGCTGATCAACAACGACCCGCCCTCAAAATAAACCCCCGCAACTTTTTCCTCCGCGCACTTCTTCCTAAAATCACCAAAGCTCACGCGCTGCGTCGGCGTCTCCAAAACCCATACTTCCACCCCGAGATTGCGCAGCTTTTTCACGTAGCCCATGCCGCCGTGCTGCGTCGTCACGACCACCGTGCGCTCGCGAAATTCATCCGTGTAAACATCCGGCAGGTGCGAGTCCGTCACCGAGCGTAACAACCCGTCGAATACAAATCGCCGCGGACACCACGTTTCCCCGTCCGCCGTCCGCGCCGTGAGTTTCGGATTGTCCTTCATCACCGTCATCGCCCCCGCCGCGATTCCCGGAAAATACCGCCTCCACGCGTGGACATCCGCCCGCGCCGCCTCGCCCGTGATCCACTTCGACTCACCCGTCCGGCACGCGATTTTCCCGTCGAGCGTGATCGCGACTTTAGCCGCCAGCAGCGGCCCGCCCGTCGTGATCCACTGGTTGAAAATCAAATTCAAATCCGCGCACTCCTTCGCCAGCACGCCCGTCACCACCTCGACCCCCGCCGCCCGCAGCATCGCAAATCCCCCGCCTTCGTGCGCCGGATTCGGATCGGTCGCCCCTACCACCACACGCCGGATGCCCGACTCGCGGATCGCATCGCAACACGCCCCCGTGCGCCCGTGCGTCGAGCAGGGTTCCAGCGTCACATAAATTGTCGCCCCCGTGCGCGGCGCACGTCCGAGAGCCGCCAGCGCCACGCGCTCCGCATGCGGTCCGCCGTCCTGCGCATGAAACCCCTCCGCCACGACTTGCCCGTCCTCGACGATCACCGCCCCCACCAGCGGATTCGGATGCGTCCGTCCCCACGCCCGACGCGCGAGCTCGATCGCCCGCCGCATAAAAAATTCATCCTTCATCAAGTCGCTCATCAAGTCCCCCCAGTCATCCCGCCCCTCCCCCAAATGACAAACGCGAAAAAAACACCAACCTCCGACGTAGGCCGCGAGCTAGCTCGCGCTCCGTGCCACACCACGCACTCAACCGCGCACATACGGATTCCCCCGCTTCTCCGCGCCCACCGTCGTGGCCGGTCCATGCCCCGGATACACCGTCGTCTCATCCGGCATCGTATAAATCTGCCCGCGGATCGCCTCCATCAATTGCTCGCGACTCCCGCCCGGCAAATCCGTCCGTCCCACGCTGCCCGCAAACAGCGCATCCCCGACAAACGCCGCGCCGTCCTTCGCAAAATAAAACAACACGTTCCCCGGACAATGCCCCGGCACATGCCGCACCTCCACCGTCCGCCCCAGCGCCTCGAAGGTGGCCCCTTGCTCCACCCAATAATCCACACCCACTTTCTCCAGCGTGATCCGGCTGCTCAAAAACGCCGACATGATCTCCGGCGTATCAAAAAAATGCCGGTCCGCCTTGTGCCCGCGCGTCTTCGCCCCGCTCGCCCGCACGACCTTGGCGGCATCCTGGATATGATCCCAATGCCCGTGCGTGAGCCACAGCTCCGTCAACCGGCACTTCTCCCGCTCCAGGATCGGCTCCACCAACCCCCAAATCCCCCCCGGCGCATCCACCAACACCGCCTCCCCTCGCACGGCATCCGTGAGCAAAAACCCGTTCGTCTCGATCGGCCCCGCCGGCAGCGTGTGAATCGTCATAATAAGCCGCCAACACACGCGGATTCCCCCGCTCCGCAACCGCTAAAAATTGCCTTTGCCTCCCCGCTCCGCGCTTCGCTAACTCCCTTCCTTTTATGCCGACCCTTAAATTCGCCGTTCTTCCTGGAGACTACATCGGGCCCGAGGTCATGACCGAGGCCCTTCGCGTGCTCGAACATGTCGCCAAACAGGAAAACCTCACCCTTTCCTACCAGATCGCCGACGTCGGCGGCGCCGGCATCGACAACCACGGCAAGGCCCTCCCCGACTCCACCCTCGCCCTCTGCCAGCAAAACGACGCCATCCTCTTCGGCTCCGTCGGCGGCCCCAAGTGGGAAAAACTCCCCCCCAAGGAACAGCCCGAGCGCGCCGCCCTCCTCCCGCTCCGCAAGGCCTTCAATCTTTTCGCCAACATCCGTCCCGGCCTCCTGTATTCAGATCTTACCGACGCCTCGCCCCTCAAGACCGAGCGCATCCCCAACGGCATCGACATCGTCTGCATCCGCGAGCTGACCGGCGGCATCTACTTCGGCCTTCCCAAGACCACCACCAAACTCGAAAACGGCGAGGAGCAGGCCGTCGACACGATGGTCTACAAAACCTCCGAGATCGAGCGCATCGCCGAGGTAGCCGCCGTCACCGCCAAAGCCCGCGGCAACAAGGTGTGCTCCGTCGACAAGGCCAACGTCCTCGAAACCTCCGTCCTCTGGCGCCGTGTCGTCACCGCCTATTTCGCGAAAAACCACCCGCAGATCGCCCTCAGCCACATGTATGTGGACAACGCCGCGATGCAGCTCGCCCGCGACCCCAACCAGTTCGACGTGCTCTTCACCGAAAACATGTTCGGCGACATCCTCTCCGACGAGATGGCCGTCATCTGCGGTTCCCTCGGCATGTTGTCATCCGCCTCGCTCGGCACCGGCAAAAACTCCCTCGGCCTGCCTTTCGGTCTCTACGAGCCCGCCGGCGGCACCGCCCCCGACATCGCCGGCAAGGGCATCGCCAATCCCTGCGCGCAGATCCTCTCCGTCGCCATGATGCTCCGCTACAGCTTCGGTCTCGACGCCGTCGCCGCCAAGATCGAGGCCGCCGTCCGCAAGACCGTCGCCACCGACGGCGTGCGCACCGGCGACATCGCCTTCGGCAAACCCTCCGTGGGCACCAAGGCCATGGCCGACGCCATCATCGCCAACCTCAAGTAAGCGCCCCGTCCAGTTCGCCCGGCCCGACGCCGCACCATTCCCGGTGCGGCGTTTTTTGAGCCCGTTTCCGGCCTGCCATCCGGCGCAAGACAGCTCCTCGCAACGCTACAAAA
>CAMBLN010000212.1 GCA_945868215.1 Opitutus sp. GAS368 | reverse complement strand
GGGGGCGGGTGGCAAGGGTGGGCGTGGGATGGGGCTCTGCACCATCGGGGGTGGGGAGGGGGGCGGGCGGGTCGGTGGGAGATGTTACCGATACCGCTTCCGATCCAGCGGGGGTAGGGTGGCGGCACGCTGCGACCCAACACTGATTGGCCGCCAAGGGCCGGGCATGGGTCCGGTCAGTCAAAAAGCCCACCCCCGGATCGTATCCGGGTCCGCACTTGCGGAACAAGGGAGGGCCGCACTCAAAAACTCAAAACCCAGAAAACAAAAATGCTATGAACCATAAAATTAATTCCTCAAAAACCTGGAAGACGATCGCGGCGGCCGCGCTCATCGGGATGAGTCCCGCTTTATTTGCGGAGAGTCCGATGAACAATCACGACGGCAATCGGAAGCAGACTGAAAATCAGTCCCGGCGGCAGGATAACCAGCGGTCGTATGCCGATAATTCCGACAGGGAACGCCGGAATTCGACTCCGGACCGGGGCCAATCGGTCCGTCCATTGCCCGAAGATCCCCGGGGATGGTATGCGAGTGATTTGAAGGGCCGAGAAGTGTTTGGCTCGGAGGGGGAAAAACTGGGCGAGCTCGATGATTTTGCGGTCGATCCGCGGTCGGGAAAAATCGCGTATGTGATCGTGTCGTCGGGGGGCGTGCTCGGAGTGGGATCCACCTTGCGGGCGGTGCCGGTCCAGGCGATCCAACATGGCAAGGCGGCGGGAACGGAGCGGCGGTTTACCCTTGAGGTAAACGAGAACCGCTGGAAGCAGGCCCCGATTTTTTCAAAGGAGCAGCTTGCGGTGTTGGGAGATGAAAGAAGGCGTGAATACATCGCCGGGTTTTACGGCGACAGTCCGGCGGGCGATGCGCGCCGCGAAAACGCAAATAAGGATGAAAAATCCATACGCGCCGGCGTGCAGCTCAGACTTGCCAGCGAACTCGTCGGCCAGGAGGTGCGGAACGGGAAGCAGTCGCTGGGCACGATTGACGACATGATCGTGCAACTGGACAACAAGTCCGCAGCGGCCTTGCTGGATCCCGCCGATGCACTGGCGGACGCGGACCGGCGTTACATTGTGCCGCTCAACCGGCTGACTTGGCGGAACGAGGATGCGTTGAACACGACGCTTACGAGTCGGAATTTCACGTCGGCAACGACTACGAAGGACAGTTCCTGGGGCAGCGAGCCCGCGGGTTATGTCAACTCGGTCTATATCTGGACGGTTTACTCGGCGATGACGACGGATGGAGCGCGGTCCGATGAGCGCCAGGCGCAGACCCGCGTCCAGTCCCGCGACGAAGATCAAGGCAACCGGGATGCGCGGGAGGTTCCGGTGGCGACGATCCGCCGCGCAGTTCAGGATGTGGACGGCAGCGGCGATGTGCGGGTGTCCACCTCGGGGGACACGGTGGTTTTGAGCGGCACGGTGTTCACGGAGAAAGTCAAAGACCGTATTGAAGAACGCGCGGAACGCGCGGGAAGCGGCCGGGATATCGACAACCGGATCCGCGTGGTGCGGCAAGATAGCTGACGACGGGAGGACCGGCGCCGGGGCGCGAAAGCCCCCGGCGCCGGTTTTTCATCCATATCTTCGTATCATGAAAACCAATACAAATGAAAGGGGCGGGCCGTCGGGCGGGCGATGGGGGGCGTATCGGCCGCTGGCCGTGGTGATCGCAACGGCGGCGGCGGTGGCGGTGGCGAGGCAGGCCGGTTATGAAGGACGGTGGTCGGGGATGGCCTGGATGCACGATTTCATGGGCGTGTTTCTGGTTATCTTCGCGATGTTCAAATTTTTCGATTTGCGCGGATTTTCGGAAGGGTTCCGCAAGTATGACCTGTTGGCGAAGAAGTCGCCGGGCTATGCGTATGTGTATCCCTTGATCGAGCTCGGGCTCGGATTGGGGTATCTGACGCAGCAGAGGCCGGCGATGTTGTATGCGTTGACCGTGGCGGTGATGGCGTGGAGCGCGCTGGGGGTGATTTCGGCGTTAAGGCGGGGATTGGACGTGAACTGCGCCTGCATGGGGACGGTGCTCAAGGTGCCTTTATCGACGGTGGCGTTGACCGAGAATGTGGGGATGGGTGCGATGGCGACGGTGATGTGGCTGAGGGCGGTGTAGGCGTTTCGTCGGCCGTTGCGAGGTGAGGCGAGACCGGGGCGAGGCGGGGGCGCTTGGGTTGGCGGCCTTGGGAGGAGCTGCGGCCGGTGAGGCTTTGGCAGATCCACGGGAGGAGGTGGCGGGTGAGCCAGCGGACTTCGGTGCGGAGGCGGGTGGCGAAGGTGGGCGTGAGGGGCGTGGAGAAGGCGTGGCTCCAGGAGTCGGAGGTGTCGGGGAGGTTGAGCGCCTCGGCGAGGGCGGCGGCGATGCGGGCGTGGCCGGCGGAGTTGGCGTGGATGCGGTCTTCGCTCCAGAGACGGGCGTCGGTGGCGACGGGGTGCGCGGCGAAATCGACGAGGATCGTGCCGGTGGCGCGGGAGGCGTCGGCGAGGGCGCGGTTGAGGGCGGCGATGCGCGGGGCGATCAGGCGCGCGAGGGGCATGAGCGGCGTGAGGTCGGGCAGCGTGAAGGTGAGCACGGTGGCGCCGGAGGAGACGAGGGCGCGTTGCATGAACGCGATGTCGGCGGCGACGCGGGCGGGGTCGAAGCGTGGGGCGGTGACGTCGTTGGTGCCGCAGAAGACCGTCGCGAGGTCGGGGCGCATCGCGAGCGCGGGATCGAGTTGGGTGGCGCGGATTTGCGCGGTGGTGAGTCCGCGGATGGCGAGGTTGGCGTAGAGAAGATGGGGCGACGTGGTGGCGTGGAGGTGCTCGGCGAGGCGTTGCGACCAACCGATGTAGCCGCCTTGGGAGTCGGGGTCGTCGATGCCTTCGGTGGAGCTGTCGCCGAGGGCGACGTAGCGGGCGAAGGTGCGGGGAGCGGCGGACGACATGAAGAATTAGGTCAGGCTAAGTTTGTCACTTATTAAGTGACAAATTGGTTTTGGTCATTGGAGTAGAATGGGTTGCGGGGTTGGTTGGGAAGGTGATTTTGGGGTTTACCAGTCGTAGCGTAGGCCGGCGTGGGACCAGCGGGGGGGGGGCGATGCTGACTACGCCGGTGGCGGTGCGGGCGGTTTGGATTTCGGTGTCGAAGAGGTTTTCGATGGCGAGGAAGAGTTCCCAATGTCGGTTGAGGCGGCGGCTGAGTCCGAGGTCCACGGTGGCGGCGGGCGCGAGGCGGAGGGTGTTTTCGTCGTCTTCGAATTGGGCGGAGAACCAGCGGGCTCGGGCGGTGAGGCGGATGTCCAAGGGGGCGCGCCAGTCGAGGGTGGTCGTGACGGTGTGGCGGGGGACTTGGGCGAGGCGGTTGCCGTCGAGGGTGGCGGGGGCGGCGGGGCCGGGGTCGGTCACGCGGGCGTCGGTGAAGAGGTAGGCGGCGGTGAGTTCGAGGGAGGTGTGGGGACG
>CAMBLN010000211.1 GCA_945868215.1 Opitutus sp. GAS368 | reverse complement strand
CGAACAACTGCGCCGCAGTTGAAATCCGCCATTCCCGTTCCTTCATAAAACCACCCAACCTCGTCCTTCACCCCCGCCAAAACCACCCTTCAACTGCGGAATTTAGGCTCATACGCTGCTTCGAACTCGCCGACGAAATCCGCGAACATCACCGCGCGCCGTTCGTCACCCGCCGCCGCGCAATGGTTGGCGAGATTACGACAGCAGCGGCAAAGCACCTCCCGCACCGGCGATGGCGCCAGGTCGCCGATCGAGGGCTCCATCCCTTGCGCCCGCAAAAATTGAACCACTTCACCCGGGGTGCGAAACGCGCCCTGCTCGAAGGCATCGATGTAGAACGGCGCCCCGTCCGAGTAACACCCGACCATGAAATGCCCCGGCAAGCCCACCGGCTCCAACTCGAGCCCGATGCGCTGGGCCACCAGCAGATAAACAATGCCAAGAGTGATCGGCAGCCCCTTTTTCCGCGTCAGCACTTCGGGCAGCAAACTGTTCAAGGGGTCGGTGTAATGCTCGGTGTTGCCGCGAAATCCTTCTTCGTGAAACAGCACGCGATTGACCACGCGGCAGCGCGTTCGCACCGAGGCCGGCTCAGCGATGAGCTCGCGACACCGCGCCGCCAGCCGGTCGAGCTCCGCCGCGACATCACCCGTATCCACCGTGGGCATCATAGTGCGCGCCAGCAGCAGCGAACCCGTCTCCAGCTCGTAGTTCAGCGAACGGATAAACCCGCGAAACTCCGCCGCCGGGTCGCAAAAATGCAGCTCGTTCAAAAACCACCGCGCATGCCACGCGAGTTCGCGGTGTTTTCCCTCCGCAACCGCGACGAGAAACTGCTTCGCCGCGTCGGCCTGGAATAGAAAACGCGCCAGCATCTGCTTGCGCACGGCAGGGCTCGTATCGTCGAGCAGGCTGGTAAATGCCTCGCGCTCCGCGGGGCTGAAGTCCGGCGTTTCCACGCCGGCACTACAAGCCCGCCGCCCCTCCGCCGCAACGCCGAACCGCTCGGCCCGGCTAGCAGCGGATCAACGCCACGCCATTCGGCTCCAATTCCAGTTGCCCGCCCGGCGCCAGCGCACGATCGGCGAGCAACTCGCGCGTTGCTCCGACGGGCGCCGGCACTCGCACCGTTGTTTCGTTGTGGTTAATCAACACCTGCAAAGCGCCTCCCTCCGCCCGCGACCGCACCACCACTTCCACCCCATCGATCGCGGAGATTTTTTTCGGCAAGGCGCCAAGCTGTTCGAGCACGGGAAGCAACGACTCCGTAAATTCGCGCGTCAGGTAGGTGCCGACATAAATAACGCGTCCTTTTTCGTGCGTCCGGCAGGTGATCGCCGCGCTGCCGGCAAGGTGGCGCGTGGCCCAGGTGGCGAGCACTTCCGTGCCGGCGTCGGGCAAAAGCTGTTCATACCACAAGGTAGTGGGCGTATCAGCCGGCGCGTCCTTGAAACGCAGGGCGAGCGGCCGGCGGTCGGGGCGGTTTTGCCGTCCATATTCCTCCACCGTGGCACCGGCCAGCGCACGCAGCACGCCCGGCAGGGTCTCGCCAACCACGTTGTTCTGCCAATCCTTGCACGCCGTGCGCGCACCCACCACGAGCGTGCCGCCGCCGCTCACGAAGCGCTCCAGATTCGGCACCCAGGCCGGATCAAAAAGCGCGAAATGCGGGATCACATAAATTTTCAGCCGGTCCAGCACATCCTCCGGATGCACCACGCCGACGGCGTAGCCCGCGCGGTAAAACACACCGTGCACCGCCTCGCCCATGTGTTTCGGCGAAGGCAGGCCGTGCGACAACGAATCGTGACCGTGCTGCACGACGAAATCCCCGCCTGCTACGCCAACGTCGAAAATCACCGTTCCGCCCAGCAACTCGCGGCCGACGCGGGCCAGCTCCGCGCCGAGCCGCGCGGCCTCGCGGTAACGCCGGCGCGGCACGTTGTCGTGATCCACCACGCCGACCCAATACTCCTCCGCTCCGAAGCGGCACGTGCGCTCGCGAAACAACAAAAACCCGTCCGCACCGCGCGCGATGCTCCTCCAGGCCATGCACCGCAATTCACCCGGCTCGGGGTTGTCGTGAAAATAGTTTCCCTGGCCACCCGCGCCCGACTGCTGCTCCAAGATGATGAAATTCCCCGAATACGCACGCACTTGGTCCAGCACCGCCGCTTGATTCGCCGCGCGCTCCGCCGGATCGAAACAGAAAAACGGATACGCGTCGTAACCCAGAAAATCCAGGTCGCGGGTAAAGTCGCCGCGATAATCGATGCCGCCGAAACAGCCGTTGTGGGTCACAAACCAGCCCGCGTTGACCGCGCGCAAGATATCCACCTGGTCGCGTTGGAAAGCCGTCACTCCATCGGAAAGGAAACGCTGGTAGTCGAGCGCCTGCGCCGGATTTTGCCAGGTCGGCCGGTGGTCGCGCGGCAGCACGACGTCCTCGAACCGCTCGTAGGTTTGAGCCCAGAAGGCCGTGCCCCAAGCGCGGTTCAGCGCGCCAATGTCGCCCGCAAATCGCGCCCGCAACCACTCCACCCACGCAAGCCCTGCGGCGGCCGAATAATCCTCGCGAAAGTGGCAGTGAAACTCGTTGTCCGTCTGCCATCCAATCACATTGGGATTGTCACGATAATGCGCCGCCATCGCGCAGGTGATTTTGCGGCTGTAGTCGCGATACAGCGGACTGAAGTGACTGGCGTGCTGGCGGGAGCCGTGCTCCTGGCGGATACCGTCGGCATCCACGCGCAACACCTCGGGGTGATCCCTCGTCAACCAGCGCGGCGGCGTGGCTGTGGGCGTGCATAAAATCGTGCGGATGCCGGCCGCTCCCATCCGGGCGATGGTCTCGTCGAACAAGGCGAAATCAAACACCCCCTCGCGCGGCTCCAGGATGTCCCACGCGAACTCCGCCATGCGCACCACATTCCACCCCGCCGCGCGAAACAGCGCGGGGTCGGCGGCGCGGATCTTCTCATCCCAGTGCTCGGGATAATACGGCGAACCGTAGAGAAACTCGCGAAGTCGCGTCGGCCGGAGATGGGAGAGTTTACCAGATGTGTTCATGGTTGGGTCAGGGCAGCCGGGGTCGGATGAAAAAAGGAATGATCATCATCACAGCAGGAGGCCCGCGGGTCGATTGCGATCAACCGGAAAAACCCGGCCCCACCCGTTGTCGAAATCCGCCGTCACAATCGAACCTCCAGAACTTCGTCGATCCGGTCCGCGTGAACGTTCCCCGCAGTCGCAGCACCAATCAGGGCAGTGCTGTTCAATGCCCTCCCGCGCCCAGGCCAAGGTTCGTGGGGACAAGCCAACGGGGTCAGCAACGGTCTTTCAGGCGAGCGTAAATTCAGGTTTTTTGAGGAGTTGATTTAGGAGGACTACGAGCTTCCGCATGACGGCGGTCAGCGCGACTTTCTTGGGTTTACCGGCGGCAACAAGGCGTTGGTAAAACGCCTT
>CAMBLN010000210.1 GCA_945868215.1 Opitutus sp. GAS368 | reverse complement strand
TGCTCGGTCAGATGCGCAGCCTCGATGAGATCACCTTCGAGCGCATCGTCGAAAAAATCGGCCGCGAAGGCGTCAACCAGCTCTTCGCCGCCGCCGACCTCATCGCCCTCGTCAACTGGACGATGATCCCCAACATGACCGCGATTTTCGAGGCGCTCGTCGAAACCGTCCTCCCCGTCCTGCCCGCCCGCGACCGCATTTTCTTCTTCGACCTCGCCGACCCCGAAAAACGCTCCCGCGAAGACTTGCTCAACGTCCTAGCCGTCATCGGCAAATTCGAAAAATTCGGCCGCGTCACCCTCGGCCTGAACCTCAAGGAGGCCCAACAGGTCTGGGCCGCCCTCGACTGCCCCGCCATCAAAGAAGATGAGGCCGGCCTTCGCAAAATGTCCGCCGACATCCGCTCCCGCCTCGGCCTCTCCACCGTCGTCGTCCACCCCAAGGAATCCGCCGCCTGCGCCACCGCCGCCGGCACCGCCTGGGTCCCCGGCCCCTACACCGCCAAACCGCTCATCACCACCGGCGCCGGCGACCACTTCAACGCCGGTTTCTCCAACGCCCAGCTGCTCGGTCTCTCCCCCGAGTCCTGCCTCACCGTCGGCGTTTGCACCTCCGGCCATTACGTGCGCACCGGCCAAAGCCCGACCCTCGCCGACCTCACCACCTTCCTCCAGACTTGGAATTAACCGGCCTTCGCGCCACCTTGCACACCATGCCTCTGAAAAACAAATCGACCGGCAAACTCATCTCGTTCGAAGGCTCCGAGGGCAGTGGCAAGTCCACCCAGATCGCCCGCCTCGCCAAACACGTCCAACTGCTCGGTCGCGAGGTCCTCACCACCCGCGAGCCTGGCGGCACCGAGATCGGCGAACAGATCCGCAACATCATCGTCCATAATTCCAAGGGCGACGAGATGTGCGCCGAAACCGAACTGCTCCTCTTCACCGCCGCCCGCGCCCAGGTCGTCCGCGAGGTCATCGCCCCCGCCCTCCTGCGCGGCGCCATCGTGCTCTCCGACCGTTTTCTCGACTCGACGACCGTCTATCAGGGCATCGCCCGCAACCTCGCCAGCGATCCCGTCAACCTCATCAACCAGTTCGCCGTCGGCAACGTCATGCCCGACCTCACCGTCATCATCGACGTCCCCACCGAACTCGGCCTGCAGCGCATCCGCCAGCGCGCGTCCGATCTGCCCGACCGCATGGAGCGCGAGAACATCGATTTCTACAACAAGGTCCGCGAGGGCTACCTGCTCCTCGCGAAGAGCATGCCCCAGCGTTTCCTCGTCATCGACGGCTCGCAATCCGAGGACGGCGTCGAACACGACATCTGGGCCGGCCTGCAAAAAATCCTCCTCTGATCTTTCCCGGCAGCCGGAGTTCTCCGCGCTTCGTCCGTTGATCGTCGTTCATGTCCACCGCCCCCGTTCCCTGGCCCGATTCACTCGCCGGCACACCCGCCGTCGCCGTGATTGACCGCGCCATCGGACGCGAACGTCTCTCGCACAGCCTGCTCATCACCGGCGAAGACCACGACATCCTCCTCGCCGTCGCCCACGCCATCGCCGACCGCCTGCTCAATACTCCGCTGTCCACCGCGCACTTCCCGCCCGACGCCCACCCCGACTGTTTCCATCTGCGCCCCGCCAAAAAAATGCGCCAGATCAGCGCCGACTCCACCCGCGAGTTGATCGGCAAAGTCCAGGTCTCCCCCACCGTCGCCCGCCAAAAGGTCGCCATCATCCACGAGTGCGACCGTATGCACATTTCGGCTGCGAACATCTTCCTCAAAACCCTCGAGGAACCGCCCGCCCACACCACGCTCCTCCTGCTCACCACGCGTCCCTACGCGCTCCTCACCACCATCCGCAGCCGTTGCCTGCACTTCCGTTTCCCCGGAGTCGGCGCCACGTTCTCGCCCGACGGCTGGTCCGCGTGGCTATCCGATTACCAAGCGTGGCTCGGCCGTCTCACCGCCGGCGTCGCCGACAAAAAAGCCGTCGCCGATTCCGTCATGGGTGCCTACGGCCTCACCGCCCGCTTCGCCGCCGTCCTCGATTTCGCCACCTCCGAAATCTGGAAAAAACAAAAATCCGCCCTCACCGTCGAACTCACCAACGACGAGGAGGAGGCCATGGAGGTTGGCATTTCCAACGGTCTTCGCTCCCGGCTCTTCGCCGACATCGAGCGCGCCACCCGCGACTTCGCCCTGCCCGCGTTGAAGAAAAACACCGGCTCCACCCGTCTCGCCCTCACCGGCGCCATCGACAAGCTCGAGCACAACGTCGGACTCCTCCGCCTCAATCTCAACGAGTCCGCCTCCCTCGAGGATTTCCTCCTAAGCTCCCTGCGTCTCTGGTTCGGCAAATAACGCCGCCACGAACTCCCCCCGCGTCTCCATGTGCGGATTGTGCCCCGCCCCGGCGATCTCCACGCGCCGCGCCTTCGGGAAATGCGCCGCGATCACGGAAAAATCCTCCTCGCGCACATAACGCGATTTCCCGCCCGTCACGAACAACACCGGCCCGTCAAACTTGTCCTCCGACGCCAGCGGATTCCCCTCGATCTCCGTCAACGCCGCGGTGATCACCTGCAGATTGATCTGCCAGCGCCACCCGCCACCCGCCTCGTCGCGCTCCAGATTCGTCGTCAAAAATTTTCGCATCGCCCAGTCCCCCACCCGCGCCTCGAAACGCAACTCCGCCTCCCCGCGCGACTGCAACGTCTCCAGCCGCAGCTCGTTCATCGCCGCAAACTCCGCCCGGTGCGCGTGCGACAGATAATCCTTCGGCGCAATATCGACGACCACCAGCCGCTCCACCCGCTCCGGATGCCGGCACGCCAGCAGCATCGCCACCTTGCCGCCCATGCTGTGCCCCATGAGCGCAACTTTCCCCAACCCCTGCGCATCCATCCACGCCAACACGTCGCCCATCATCGCGTCATAATCCATCACCGCATCATGCGGCGACTTCCCGTGATTTCGCAGATCCAGCGCGAACACGTGGTAACGCGCCGCAAGATCGCCCCCCGTCGTCAGCCAGTTCCGCGACGAGCCCAGCAACCCGTGCAACACCACCAGCGGCGGTTTGCCCGCGCCCCCCAGTTCACGATGAAAAAGTATCTCCACCCGCGCACCCAAACCCGCCCGCCCCGCCGAGGCAATGCCCGCCTGCGTCCGCCCGCCCCGTTCACTCGCGGGTCAGCCTTCGCCTGAGTTGCGAGGCGTGCAGATCACTCGGACGCAACTCATCCACGATCATCTCCTCGCGCCACCGGCCCGCCGCATCCAGCACCGGCGGTCGCCCGAAGTTCGCCCCGACGAAGTTCATCGACCACGGCCCGAAATTCTTCGGCGGCTCCGGCAGCGTCCCGTCCGCCCGCAGGTTCCAGAAGGTCACCCGCGCACCCGCATGCCGGCCCAGCGCCGCCCCGCCTCCGCTCCGCCACGGACGCGTCCCTTGCCCGAGGTCCACC
>CAMBLN010000209.1 GCA_945868215.1 Opitutus sp. GAS368 | reverse complement strand
GAGCTCTTCCTCCGCGACGAGGTCCGCATCATGTGCGCCACCATCGCCTTCGGCATGGGCATCAACAAGCCCAATGTCCGCTGGGTCATCCACTACGACCTCCCCAAAAACATCGAGGGCTACTACCAGGAAACCGGCCGCGCCGGTCGTGACGGACTCCCCGGCGACTGTCTGCTCCTTTTCTCCGCCGGAGACGCCGCCAAGCAGACGCACTTCATCGACGAGATGACCAACGAGCAGGAGGCCCAGGTCGCCCGCAACCAGCTCCGCCAGATCATGCGCTACGCCGAGGGCGCCGGCTGCCGTCGCGGCGAACTCCTCGCCTACTTCGGCGAACAATTCCCGCTCGATAACTGCGGCGCGTGCGACAACTGCTCCGAACCCCGCGACCGTTACGACGGCACGATTCAGGCGCAAAAATTCCTCTCGTGCGTTTACCGCATCAACGCCGCCTCCCGCTTCGGCGTCGGCATCAACCACGTCTGCGAGGTCCTCACCGGCGCCGACACCGACAAAATCCGCCGCTGGGAACACGACCGCCTCTCCACCTACGGCATCGGCAAGGAACTCCAACGCCCCGCCTGGGCCGGCGTCGGTCGCGAACTCCTCCGCCTCGGCCTCCTCATCCAAAGTGAAGGCGAATACCCAACGCTCCAGCTCTCCGCCGAAGGCATGGCGTTCCTCAAAGAAAAACGCACCCTCACGCTCACCAAGCCAATAGACACGCCGAAGGTCCGCAAGGTCGTCCGCCGCGAAGGCGACATCGAGTGCGACGAAATCCTCTTCAACCGCCTGCGCGAACTCCGCAAAAAACTCGCCGACGAACGAAAAGTTCCCGCCTACGTCATCTTCGGCGACGCCACGCTCCGCCAGATGGCCCGCGAATACCCGCAGTCCGACGAATCGATGGCCAACATCTTCGGCATGGGCCAGAAAAAGCGCGCCGAGTTCAGCGAAATCTTCGCCCGCGAAATCTCGTCCTACCTCCAGGACAACTCGCGCATGACCTTCAACGACTGATCCCGTAGCGGAACGACGGAGTCGTTTCGTTCCCTTCGCGTCATGGACCCCAACCTCCTCGTCCGCCTCGCCGGCCTCGCGCACCTGATCTCGCTCACCGCGATGTATTACGCGCCGATCAACCTGCGCTGGGACGAAGAACTCGCCCGTCTTCCGCGTCTCCTGCGCCAGATGTGCAACGTCTATCAAGCCTACACCGGCGCGACCATCGCGGCCCTCGGACTCGTCTCGCTCTGCTGCGCTCCCGACCTCGTCTCCGGCACCCCGCTCGCCCGCGCCGTCTGCGCCTACATCGCGCTCTTCTGGGGCGTGCGCCTCGTTCTCCAGCGCACCTACGACTTCGCCCCGCACCTCAAGACCGCGACCCTCCGCCTCGGCTACCACGGTCTCACCGTCCTCTTCATCGTCTTCACCGCCTTCTACGGCTGGCTGGCACTTCGTTGAGATTCCTCCGCCTTCTTCAATTCGGCTAATCCCTCTTGAATCGACCGGACATAATGGCCGATCAGCGTATTCGCCTTTATCCGCCCCTGCGTATCCAGCTTGGTCAACACCTCGCCGCCGGAATCCAATAAATAAAACCGCGGAAACTCCTGTCCGCCTATCCGCTCCGCCAGCTCCTCATTCTGCCGGAGCAACGCCGGCGACTGCAGCATGTGCCGCGGATAATCCAGCTTCAGCAACACGACCTTTCCCTTCGCGTAGGCAAGAAACTCCGGCCGATTCGCCACCCCGCGCTCAAACTGCTTGCACGGCGGACACCAGTCGGTGCCCGTGAACAACGCCAGAATCGGCAGGCCGGTCGCCTTCGCCCGCGCCTTCGCCTGTTCATAATTCTGCGTCCACCCCGGCGCTCCGGCCTGAGACTCGGCCCGGCCGCCCAAAGCCATCACCGCCATAATCAGAATGATGCCGATCCACGTCTTTTTCATGCACCGATATTGTCCCTCCACGCCTGTTTGTCCACGCGCCCGCCTAGTTTCCCCCGCAACCACCGCGCCACGTCCAGACACGACGGCCCGTCGTGAATCAAAATCTGCCCCGGTCGCAGCTGCGCCTCGATCAGAGGCATCGTCCACCCCCGCTCCGCCATCAACCCCGGCGCATCCACCATCGTGTCGTCATCCTCCCAAAAGATGACCGCCACGTCCGGCTTCCGCCGCTCCGTCTCCGCCGTATCCAATTTCAAATACCCCGTCGGCGCATCCGCCCACACATTCTCCCCGCCCGCCAGCGTCACAATATCCTGAATAAACGTCAGCCCGCCCGCCATCCGCGGATGCCGCCCGAACCACAATTCAACATAAACCCGCGGCCTCACCGCCGGCGCGCTCGCCCGCAACTCCGCCGCCTCCCGCTCCATGCGATCCGTCAACGCATGCGCCGCCAACATCTCGCCCGCCAGCGCCCCGATACGCCGCAGGTTCTCCACGATGCCCGCAAAACTGTCCGCCAGCGGCAGCACATACACCGGCAACCCCGCCGCTGCCAGCCGCCGCCCCACGCCCAGCTGCACGCCCCCCGTCATGAGCACCAGATCCGGCTTCAACGCCTTCACCGCCTCATCGTCGATCTTCAGATAATCCCCCACCACCGGCCTCTCTCCGACCTCCACATACCGCCCGCAAAACGCCGACACCCCCACGACCCGCTCCTTCAGCCCCATTTCCCACAGTCCTTCCGTGTATCCAGCCGTCAACGACACGATTCTCATCACCCTCCGAGGCAACTCCACAATCGTCCCCAACGCCTCGCACCGCACCCGCCGCCCGTTCCCTTCCGATGTCTTATCCGTGTCCATCTGTGTAATCCGTGGTTAAAAAATCCGACTTATCCGTTCTGCCCTTTTCGTGTGTTTCGTGTGTTTCGTGGTTAAAAAATTCCGTCTCCTAAACGCTTCTCACGGCAGTTCCAAAATCAACGTCTCCCCCCTCCGCGCCCGCACGCCAAACACCTCGCGCAACAACTCCGCCGTCAGCACTGCCCTTGGTTCACCCACCGCCCGCAACCGTCCGCCGTCCAGCACCACGACCAAGTCCATTCCCTGCGCCACCCGCAGATCATGCAGCGACATCACCACCGTCTTCCCCTCCTTCTTCAGTTCCGCCGCCAGCGTCAGCACTTCCAAACCGTGCCGTGGATCCAGCGGCGCCAGCGGCTCGTCCCACAACTGCAACCCCGCCCCCGTCACCAACGCCCGCGCCAGCATAACGCGTTGCCTCTCTCCACCCGACAACTGGTTCACCGGACGCTCCGCCAACCCCTCCAAATCAAACCTCCGCAGCGCCTCCGCCACACCCGCCTCGTCATCCCCGTGCGCGTAGCGTCCTTGCTGCACCACCGCGCGCACCGAAAACCCGAATTCAAAACGCGCCTCCTGCGGCACCCACGCCGTCCGACGCGCCCGCTCCATGATCGCAATTTTTTCCACACCTTCCCCCGCCCACTCCACCACCCCGCCGCTCTCGACGCGCAAC
>CAMBLN010000208.1 GCA_945868215.1 Opitutus sp. GAS368 | reverse complement strand
CTCCTCCTCCTCGACGAACCCACCACCGGCCTCCACCGCCACGACGTCAAACGTCTCATCGCCGTCCTCCAGGCCCTCGTCGACCGCGGACACTCCGTCGTCGTCATCGAGCACAACCTCGACGTCCTCAAATCCGCCGACTGGCTCATCGAAGTCGGCCCCGAAGCCGGCGCCGACGGCGGCCAGATCATCGCCGAAGGCACGCCCGAAGACGTCGCCCGCGCCACCACCGCCACGTCCCCCTTCCTCCGCCAAGCTCTGAACGTAGCTACGAGCGTGAGCGAGTGGTCCGAAAATCTCCCCCTCGCCGCCGAAGACCAAGCCCCCTATGGCCGCTCCTCCGACCATTGGTCATTGGACATTGGTCATTCGTCATTACGCGCCGCCAGCGGCGCGTTGGTCCTCACCGGCGCCCGCGAGAACAACCTCAAAAACATCTCGCTCACCATCGCCCACCGCCAGCTCACCGTCGTCACCGGCGTGTCCGGCTCCGGCAAGAGCACCCTCGCCTTCGATATCGTGTTCGCCGAGGGCCAGCGCCGCTTCATGGAGTCGATGTCGCCCTACGCCCGCCAGTTCGTCGAGCAGATGCCCCGCCCCGCCATCGACCGCCTCACCGGCATCCCTCCCACCGTCGCCATCGAGCAACGCATCACCCGCGGCTCCCGCAAGTCCACCGTCGCCACCATCACCGAGGTCGCCCAATACCTCCGCCTCCTCTACGCCCGCATGGGCGTCCAGCACCACCCCGACACCGGCAAACCCGTCCAGCCGCTCACCCCCGGCCAGCTCAAGAAACTCCTCCTCACCGTCCTTCACTCTCCCAAGGCGAAGAAAGCGAAACACCTCTACCTCTGCGCCCCGCTCATCCGCGGACGCAAGGGCCACCACCAGCCCATCGCCACCTGGATCGAGGACCACGGCTACGAACTCATGCGCGCCGACGGACGTCTCCTCCGCGTGGATACATTCCAAAAACTCGACCGCTACTCCGAGCACGACATCGAGGTCGTCGTCGCCGATCTGAAGGTGGGGCGCGTTATCCCTAACGCGCCGGCCCCCGCCCTCGCCGCCTCTCAAGCCCTCGACAACGCCCTCCGCCTCGGCAAGGGCTCCTGCTTCATCGCCCTCCCCAACGGCGAAATCCTCTCCTGGTTCTCCACCACGCGCACCGACATCGAGACCGGCGAATCCTTCCCCGAGCTCGACCCCAAGCAATTCTCGCACAACTCCCCGCGCGGCTGGTGCCCCACCTGCCGCGGACACGGCCGCGTCTTTCCCTGGATGCTCGAGCCCGCCGACGAAGACGACAAAGACGATCCCGCCGCCCGCCTCCGCGAATTCGGCATCGAGTCCGGCGACGACGTAGCCGACACCGGCACACCCTGCCCCGAGTGCCACGGCCAGCGCCTCAACCGCATCGCCCGCGCCGTCAAACTCCACCTCAACGGCAAGCTCGCGCCCGTCTCCCTCCCCGAGCTCCTCTCCAGCACGCCCGCCCAGCTCCTCACCCGCCTCGGCACCCTCAAGCTCGACGAACGCGGCGCGCTCATCACCCAGGACATCGTCCCGCAAATCCAGGAACGCCTCAAATTCCTCGACCACGTCGGCCTCGGCTACCTCGCGCTCGAACGCCCCACCGACACCCTCTCCGGCGGCGAAGCCCAGCGCATCCGCCTCGCCGCGCAACTCGGCACCAACCTCGCCGGCGTCCTCTACGTCCTCGACGAACCCTCCATCGGACTCCACGCCCGCGACAATGACCGCCTCATCGAGACCCTCCTCGCCCTCCGCGACAAAGGAAACACCCTCCTCGTCGTCGAGCACGACGACGAGCTCATGGAACGCGCCGACAGCATCATCGACCTCGGACCCGCCGCCGGCATCCACGGCGGCGACCTCCTCGCACACGGCACGCCCGCCCACATCAAAGCCAGCGAGAAATCCCTCACCGGCCTCTTCCTCGCCAAAGGCATCCAACACCCCCTCCGCGGATCCTACCGCCCGATCTCCGACACCTCCGACGTAGGGGCGCGCCTCGTGCGCGCCCGCTCCGAAACCCACGGGCGCGGACAAGCCACGCCCCTACAAGAACCCGCCATCAATTGGTTAGAGTTAACCGGCGTCCAATTCCGCAACCTCAAGAACTTCGACCTCCGCCTCCCGCTCGGCCGTCTCACCATGGTCGCCGGCCCCAGCGGCGCCGGCAAATCTACGCTCTTCCGCGACGTCCTGTATCCAGCCGTCAACCACGCGATCAAGGCGAAGAAATCCAAAGTCACCGGCAAAGACTTCGTCAAAGCCACCGGCTTCGCCTGCGAAGGTCCGGGCTCTCAGCTCTCAGCTCTTAGCTCTCAGCTTCCGCTCCCCTTCCTTGATCTCCGCAACGCCGACGCCTTCAAAGGCGTGATCGAAGTCGACCAATCCCCCATCGGCAAAACCCCGCGCTCCACCCCCGCGACCTACCTCGGCATCTTCGACCTCATCCGCCAATTCTTCGCCTCGCTCCCCGAAGCCAAGATGCGCGGCTACTCCGCCGGACGCTTCTCGTTCAACACCGCCGGCGGCCGCTGCGAAACCTGCTCCGGCGGCGGACGCATCAAGCTCGAGATGGCCTTCATGCCCGACACCTATCTCCCCTGCGACGACTGCCGCGGCACGCGATACGGACCCGAGCTCGCCGACATCCAGTGGAAAGGCAAAAACATCGGCCAAGTCCTCCAACTCACCTTCGAAGAAGCCGCCACCTTCTTCGATTTCCACTCCCAGCTCTCCCAAGTCTGCCAGCTCATGGTCGATTGCGGACTCGGCTACCTCACCCTCGGCCAAAGCTCCCCGACCCTCTCCGGCGGCGAAGCCCAACGCCTCAAGCTCGTGACCGAACTCGCCAACGGCCTTGCGAGCTACAAAGAGCGCAGCCGCGGCATCGCCGTCCGCAACCTCTACCTCCTCGAAGAGCCGACGATCGGCCTCCACCTGAGCGACTGCGAAAAGCTGATCAAAGTCCTCCATTCCCTCGTCGAACAAGGCCACACCGTAGTTGTGATCGAGCACCACCTGGACCTCCTCGCCGAAGCCGACTACATCATCGAACTAGGCCCCGTCGGCGGCCCCCAAGGCGGCGAACTCCTCTACCAAGGCGCCCTCCCCGGCCTCCTAAAACTCAAGACCAGCCCCACCGCCCCCTACCTCAAAGCCAAGCTCGCAAGGTAGGGACGTCTCTCCGAGACGTCCGCCGTGCTCACCCCAACCGATGCTTCCAGTAACCGGGACGTCGCTTGCTATGTGCCACGGCCAGCACGATCATCCTAAATCCCGCAGTTGAAGCTCAAGGAGAGGGATGAGGGATCCAGTCGTCGGGATTGAGGGGGTTGAGCCAGCACAGATAGCGCTCGAAGGTTTGCTGAGTGTCCAACTGCGGCGCGATTGAGGCGAGCCAGCGTTCAAGCCTTTGGTAACAGAGACTTATCGCGGCCCACCATTTGTCGCCGACGCTCA
>CAMBLN010000207.1 GCA_945868215.1 Opitutus sp. GAS368 | reverse complement strand
TCTCGCCCGCCCAGAAACGCGTGCTCGTCAACGTGTGCCCGCGCGCCGTCAGCCACCCCTCGATCGCCCCCAGCCCTTCAAAAGGCACGTGCTGAAACCAGTGGATTTTCATACGTGCCTTTTGCCCGCTCCCGTCGCCGCTGCCAATCACTTCCAGTCGTAACGCACGCGATAGGTAATCTTCTTTTCCTCGTCCGGCTGCAGCTTCACGCGGAACTCCGCCGTCTGCGCATCGGTCTTTTCCGACGGCTCCGACTGCGCGATAAGCTGCCAGTTCGGCCAGCGGTAAAAATGCTCCGTCACGCGCACCTCGACCGCCTCGGCCTTTCGGTTGCGCAGCGTGATTTCATAGGCCTCTTCACGCTCGTCGTTGCGGCTGCTCATCTTCGAATCCACCGCCTTCCGCTCCACCGCGATGTCGAACACGTTGCCCGTATAAATGCGCACCGTCTCGTTCTTCGCCGTGTGGTCGATGGTGTTCTCGCCGACAAACTCCAACCGCCCGTCCGCATCATCCTGACGATAAAACCGCGTGCGTCCCTTCGGCAGCGGCAGACCGAGCCCGCCATTCTCCTTCGTGTTCTTGAACTCGCGAACCGTCGCCACCTTGTCGCCGTATTTCTGCTGGTCGTAAATGTAGAGCTGCGGCGCGGTCACACCTTTCGCACGCAAAAACTCCACCTGCTTCGTCTCCTGGTCGCGCAACGTCACCTCGCGCGGCAGTGAATACAGGTGAAACTCGTCGAACGCCTTCTCGGTCACGTCGGCAGCCTCCTTGGCCATCATCGACATCACCAGTCCGCCCCGCGGCATCGCCGGCGACTGCGGTTGCACGCGGCTCACATCGCCCGCCATCAGCTTGATCGACGCATCGGTGAACTGCTTGCCCGTGTTGTTCACGACCGTCACCCAACCGACGATATCCACCTGATCGCCCTTCTCCGGAGCGACGAAATTATACGCCGCCTGCCAGCTCATCCCGCCCGTCACATAACCCAACTCCGCCTCCAACTTCGCATCCTTCTCCGCATACACCTGCCAGCCCAGCGTCGGCTGCAAAATCGCGTCATCGCCCAGCGACGGGAAAATCGGCTGCCCCGGCAGCGAGAACCGCAGTTTCCCGTCCACCTCGATGATCGGCGTTCCAGCCTCGCCCCCCGCCTTGTAACCGCTGCGGATGACCTTTCCCTTCACGACGTATTCCTTCGCGTCGCCATCCGTCACGATGAAATCGAGCGTCTTGCCTTCGTTCATCGCGAGCAACAGCCCCTGCGACGCCGCGTCGGCGCGGTAGCTTTGTTCGAGGATGCGCAGCGCCACTTTGCCCGACGCATCGCGCAACACCACCGAGTCCGGCTCCACCTGCGTGGTCACACCGGAAAAATTCACGAGATTCACGCCCGCCTTCAGGTCGAACGGAATCGATTCGCGCACGACCGCGAAGTTCTGGTTATAAATGGTCAACGCCGGACCGGCCGTCAGCGACAAGGGCAGCAACGCGACAAACGCACCAAACAAAACGAGGGTTTTCATGGGAATAAGGGGATGAGTGGTTTCATCAGACTGACGAACCAGTCGCGAGTTTCTTAGATAACCCGATTGTTTTGTTAAAATTCTTTGCCTCCCCCGCCTTTTCCCGAAGCCTGCCCCTCTCGCGCATGGACTACTCCCTCGATCACAACGCCCGCTCCGCCCACTCCGGCGTCCCGCCCATCGATTTCCGCGCCTCCCTCAACGACGAGCAATTCGCCGCCGTCACCGCCGAGCCCGGCCCGCTCCTCATCCTCGCCGGTGCCGGCTCCGGCAAGACCCGCACGCTCACCTACCGCGTCGCCTACCTGCTTTCCAAAGGCGTCCGCCCGTCCGAGATCCTGCTCCTCACGTTCACCAACAAGGCCGCCAAGGAGATGCTCCACCGCGTCCACGACCTCACCGGAGTCGAGCCCGGCCGTTTCTGGGGCGGCACGTTCCACTCCATCGGCAACCGCGCCCTCCGCATCTACGGCGACGCCATCGGCCTCGAAAAAAACTTCACCATCCTCGACGCCGACGAATCCGAATCCCTCCTCAAACAGGTCGTCGAAACCGAGAACAAGCTGTTCTTTAAAGATAAGACCAACCCCAAGCCCGGCCCGCTCTTCAGCGTCCTCTCCCTCGCGCGCAACACCCAGAAACCCCTCGACGAAACCGTCGAGCGCTACTTCCCGCAGTATTCAGAAATCAAGCACATGCTCCCGCCTTTCGCCGCCGCCTACGCCGCGAAGAAACGCGACCAGCACGTCCTCGACTACGACGACCTCCTAGAACTCTGGCTCGAACTCCTCCAAAAAGCCCCCGACGTCGCCGCCTACTTCGCCCACCGTTTCCGCCACATCCTCGTGGACGAATACCAGGACACCAACACGATCCAGTCCCAGATCGTGGACGCCCTCGCCGGACACCACCAGGTCATGGCCGTCGGTGACGACGCCCAATGCATCTACTCCTGGCGCGGCGCTGACTTCGAAAACCTCATGACGTTCGAAGACCGCCACCCCGGCACGGTCATCCACCGCATCGAGACAAACTACCGCTCCACCCCGCAGATTCTGAATCTCGCCAACGGCGTCCTCGACGCCCAGCCCAAAGGCCGCCACTTCGACAAGGAACTCCGCGCCGCCCGCAAGAACGGACAAAAGCCGCTCGTCGTCCAAGCCATCGACGACCGCGAACAAGCCGACTTCATCCTCAAACGCACGCGCAACCTCATCGAGGAAGAAGGCGTCTCCCCCGGCGAGATCGCCATTCTCTACCGCTCGCATTTCCACGCTCTCGAAATCCAGCTCGCCTTCTCCCGCGCCGGCATCCCCTACCAGATCACCAGCGGCGTAAAATTCTTCGAGCGCCAGCACGTGCGCGACCTCATCGCTTTCGTTCAATTCGTCGCCAACCCGCGCAACGAATCCGCCTGGAACCGCATCGCCGTCCTCCTCCCCAAGGTCGGCGACAAGGGCGCCCAAAAAATCTACGCCGCCGCCTTCGACCACGCGAAGCTCATGCAGCGCGACTTCATCGACGCCCTCGCCACCGACGACGTAAAAACCAAGGTCTCCAAAGACGCGAAGGACGAATGGGCCAGCTTCACAGCGTCGCTCAAACAGATCTCCGACGTCATGCGCACCGGCAAACCCGAGTCGGTCATCTCCACCGCCATCGACGGCTGGTCTGCCGACTACATGAAGGGCGAATACGCCGACTACATCGACCGCATGGAGGAACTCAAAGCCCTCATCGGTTTCGCCAGCCGTTTCGACGACATCGCCGAAATGCTCTCCCAGATCTCCCTCATGAACGGCGAGACCAGCGAGAAGCACGTCGATGTCCCGCCCGACACCGTCAAGCTCACCACCGTCCACCAATCCAAGGGCCTCGAATTCGACATCGTCTTCGTGATCGGCGTCGCCGACGGCATGTTCCCCGGACGCCGCGCCATCGAAGCCGACGACGTCGAGGAAGAGCGCCGCCTGTTCTACGTCGCCGTCACGCGCGCCAAAAACGAGCTCTACATTTGTTACCCCAAGGTCGCCACCCGCGCCGGCCCCGGCGGCCTTCTCCTCACCCCGAGTCGTTTCATCACCGAG
>CAMBLN010000206.1 GCA_945868215.1 Opitutus sp. GAS368 | reverse complement strand
TCGCCGTCATCCTCGGCATCTCCCCGCACACCGTTCGCCATCACCTGGAGAAAATCCTCCCCAAGCTCGGCGTCGAAAATCGCCGCAGCGTCATGCTCGCCCGCGCGGCATCCCATCCGGGCGACACCCCCTTCCCCGTCATCTCCCATACGCCGGGCCTCTCGTTGCGCGCCGGTTGATCCGCGCTCCCGCCCGGCGGAAACGCCATAGGACGGTCCGCCTATGGCGCGCTCGCCGCGTCTCCGCTAGGCTCTCGTCCGCCCCGCCCTCACCCGTGTCACTACAACCCAACGCCTGGTCGCACCTTCTCGCCGTCCGCACCCCGCTCCCGCGATGGCTGCACGTCGGGCTCGCCTGCCTCGGCTTCGCCGGCTGCGTCGGACTCTACCTCTGGGCCGGCGCACGTCCCGACAACAACCCCACCTTCATCCCGCCGATCGAGCGCATCGCCACGGCCGCGCAAACGATCCTCTCCGGCCCCGATTTTTGGTCCGACGTCCGCGCCAGCTTCGGACGCGTGACGGCGGGTCTCCTTCTCGCCGTGCTCTTCGCCGTCCCGTTCGGTCTCTGGATCGGCGCCTTCCGTCCGATCGAGGCGCTCACCCAGCCCGTGGTCGAGTTCCTCCGCTACGTCCCCGTGCCCGCCTTGATCCCCATTGTGATGATCTTCTTCGGAATCGGCGAGGGCGCGAAAATCGCCCTCATCTTTCTCGGCACCTTTTTTCAACTCGCCCTGATGGTCGCCGAGGAGGTTCGCCGCGTGCCCAACGATCTCGTGCACGCCGCCCAGACACTCGGCGCAAGCCGCGGCGAAATCCTCTCGCTCGTTCTCTTCCGCGGCGCCCTGCCCGGCATCCTCGACGCCGTCCGCCTCTGCAACGGCTGGGCCTGGTCCTACGTCGTCGTCGCCGAGATGATCGCCGCCACCGAGGGCCTCGGCTTCCGCGTCCTGCGTTTCTACCGGTTCATTCAGACGCCCAACATCTTCGTTTACCTCCTCGTGCTGGGCCTCATCGGCCTCGCCCTCGACCAACTCTTCCGTGCCTGCAACGCCCGCCTCTTCCGCTGGGCCGACGCCACCCGCCGCTGATGCTCTCCCTCCACCAGCTCGAAAAAACCTTCCCCGCCCGCGCTGCCGCCGTGCACGCCTTCGGCCCCGTCTCCCTGGACGTCGCCGAGGGCGAATTCATCAGCCTGCTCGGCCCGTCCGGCTGCGGAAAATCCACCGCCCTCTACATCATCGCCGGACTCGAACACGCCTCCCGCGGCGAGGTGCGCATCGACGGTCAAGCCGTCACCGGCCCCGGCCCCGAACGCGGCATGGTGTTCCAAAACTACACCCTCTTCCCGTGGCTCACCGTCCGCGAAAACACCCGCTTCTCCCTGCAACTCGCACGTAACGCCGACTACACCGCCTCGCCCGCCGCCATCCTGTCCCGTCACGCCCGCGCCGATCATCTCATCGAACTCCTCGGCCTCGAAGCCTTCGCCCACCACCACCCGCGCGCCTTGTCCGGCGGCATGAAACAACGCGTCGCCATCGCCCGCGCCCTCGTCAACCGCCCGCGACTCCTGCTCATGGACGAACCGTTCGGCGCCCTCGACGCGCAAACCCGCGAGGAACTCCAGGACCTCATGATCCTGCTGCACCGCTACGAGCGCACCACCACCCTCTTCGTCACCCACGACATCGAGGAGGCCTTGTTCGTCTCCAGCCGCGTCGTCGTTTTCTCCAAACGCCCCGGCCGGATCATCGCCGACATCCCCGTTCCCTTCTCCAGCGCCGACCGCACGCCCGCACTGAAACTCGAACCCGCCTTCATCGAACTGAAACGCGAACTCGCCGGCCTGCTCCGCCACGAGCGCGCCGACGACGCCCGCCGCCAGGAACTTTTGCACCGCCTCGTGGCGCACCCAACACCCCGCCCTCCCGCTTCCCTCTCCCTATGAAAACCAAACTCATATCGCTGCTTCGCACGTCTGGTATCATCGCTCTGGCCGCAGCCAGCCTCGCCTCGTCCGTATCCGCCGCCACCAAACTCGTCGTCGGTCACGACCTCTGGATCGGTTACTCCGCCGTCTTCATCGCCCAGGAAAAAGGTTACTTCAAAGACGCCGGCCTCGCCGTCGAATTGAAGCCGTTCTCCAACCCCGGCGAAACCCTCCCCGCCATGGCGACCGGCCAGCTCGATATCGGCCTGACCACGGTGCAAAACCTCGTGCTCCTCAACGGCACCTCCTCCTCCACCGCCGTCGCCATCGCCCTGCTCGACGCCTCCAACGGCGCCGACGCCATCGTGGCCAAGGCGTCCATCAAAAGCCTCCCCGCCCTCAAGGGAAAAAAGATCGGCGTGACCTTCGGCGAAGTGAACCACTTCCTCCTGCTGGTCGCGCTGGAAAAAGCCGGGCTCAAGGACACCGACGTGTCCCTCGTCAATATGAGCGCGGACGACGCCGGCGCCGCCTTCGTCGCCGGCCAGATCGACGCCGCCGTCACCTGGGAACCGTGGGTCACCAAGGCCAAATCCGCCGGCGGACACACCCTCTTCACCAGCGCCGAGATCCCCGACACCGTCATCGACTGCATCGCCGTCCCCCAGGCGTCCGTGAAGGCAAAGCGCGCCACCTACGCCGCCTTCATCGGTGCGATCGACAAGGGCGTCGCCTTCCTCCGCGAGCATCCCGCGGAGTCCCATCCCCTCATCGGCAAATACCTCGGAGCCGGCGAAGCCGACGTGAAGGGCATGCTCGAGGGCGACAAAATCTATTCCCTCGCCGACAACCGCACCCTCTTCGGCGCCACCGGTGAAAACGCTCCCGCCTACGCCACCCTGCGCCGCGTGATCGACTTCACCAAGGGCAAGGGACTCATCGAACGTGACGTCAATCCCGCCGCCCTGATCGACGCCTCCATCGTCCGCGCCTCCAAATAATCTCCCCTCCTTCGATGACCGACGAAGAAGGCATCGGCCTCGCCCTCGACCTCGCCCGCACCGCGCTCACGCAGGGCGAACCGCCCTTCGGCGCGATCATCGTCAACGCCGGCGGACAGGTCATCGCCCGCACCACCGACGCCGTCCGCACCCACCACGACATGACCCAACATGCCGAGATCGCCGCCGTGCGGGCGGCCTCCGCGACCGCGGGCCCCTCCCTGGCCGGCTGCACGCTCTACACGACCTGCGAACCCTGCCCGATGTGCTTCACCGCCGCCTGGCTGGCTCGTGTCTCCCGCATTGTGTGGGGCTGCAGCATGGCCGAGGTCGCGACCATCATGGGCGATGCCCAGCGTGAACTCGCCGTGCCCGCACCCCGCATGAACGATTTCGGCGGCAACCAGATCGACCTCCGCGGCGCCGTCCGCGCCGCCGAATGCCTCGCCCTATTCCAACCCGCATGACCCCCCAAGCCCTCCTCATGATCGATTTCCAGCGCGATTTTTGCGCCCCCGGAGGCTACGTCGATCACTGCTGCGGAGTGGACTGGGTGGAGCCCATCCTCGCGCCCGCCCAACGCCTCCTCGCCGCCGCCCGCGCCGCCGGACACCTCGTCGTCCACACACGCGAAGGCTACGCCCCCGATCTCTCCGACTGCCACCCCGGAAAACTCGCCCGCTCCCGCCACGCCGGCGCCGAGATCGGCTCCACCGGTCCCCACGGCCGCCTCCTCATCCGAGGCGAATA
>CAMBLN010000205.1 GCA_945868215.1 Opitutus sp. GAS368 | reverse complement strand
ATTTGACGAGTTTGAGGCGTTGGGATTCGCCGCCGCTTAACGTGTTGAGGGGCTGGCCGAGGGTGAGGTAGCCGAGGCCGACGGAGTCGAGGCTGGCGAGGCGGGTGCGGATGGACTCGTGGTTTTGGAAGAGGATGAGGGCGTCGGTGACGCTGGTGCCGAGGAGGTCGGAGACGGAGAGGCCGTTCCAGCGGATGGCGAGGACTTCGGGTTTGAAACGTTTGCTTTCGCAGATGGGGCAGGGGACGAAGACGTCGGAGAGGAACTGCATCTCGACGCGTTCGTAGCCGAGGCCCTGGCAGTGGTCGCAGCGTCCGTCGCCGCTGTTGAAGGAGAAGGACGAGCTGTTGAAGCCGGCTTCCTTGGCGGCGGGTTCGCGGGCGTAGAGTTCGCGGATGAGTTCCCAGGCGTCGGTGTAGAGCGCGGGGTTGGAGCGCGGGGTGCGGGAGAGGGGCGACTGGTCCACGAGGACGATCTCGGCGAAGGCGTCGTCGCCGGTGATGGACGCAATGACGGCGGGATCTTCGGTGAGCTGGAGGCGCTTCGACAGGAGGCCCTGGTGGATGACGTTGTCGAGGAGCGTGGATTTGCCGGAGCCGGAGACGCCGGACAAAGCCACCAGGCGGTGCAGGGGGATGCGGAGAGTGACGTCGCGAAGGTTGTGTTTCGATGCCTTCGAGAACGTCAACCAGTGGCTTTGTCCGGAATGACCAATGACCAATGACGAATGACCAATGGGGCGGCGGGTGGGGGGGGCTTCGATGGAGTCGCGGCCGGAGAGGTAGCGGCCGGTGATGCTGGCCTTGGATTTGAGGAGGCCGGAGAGGTTGCCCTCGAAGATGATGTAGCCGCCGCGGGCGCCGGGCTCGGGTCCGACCTCGATGAGGTGGTCGGCGGCGCGGATCATGGCTTCGTCGTGTTCGACGACGACGACGGTGTTACCGGCGTCGGTGAGGGTGCGGATGATGGCGATGAGGCGGTCGATGTCGCGCGGGTGAAGGCCGACGCTGGGTTCGTCGAGGACGAAGAGCGTGTCCACGAGGGACGTGCCGAGACAGGACGTGAGGTTGACGCGCTGGACTTCGCCGCCGGAGAGGGTTTTCGAGGTGCGGTCGAGCGTGAGGTAACCCAAGCCCACCTGCGTCAGGTAACGGAGGCGGGTTTTAATGGAATCGAACGCGATGTTGGCGCTGCGGTCGGGGTTGGGGGAATGACCAATGTCCAATGACCAATGACCAATGAGGGACAGCAGGTCGGAGGCGGGGAGTTGGTAGAGTTCGGGGAGTGTCTTGCCTTTCCATTTCCAGCAGAGGGATTCGGGCTGGAGGCGCGTGCCGTGGCAGGAGGGGCACTCGTTGTAGGCACGGAAGCGCGAGAGGAAGACGCGGACGTGCATCTTGTAGGTGTTCTTCTCGAGCCAGGTGAAGAAACCTTTCACGCCATACCAGGCCTTGGGCCACTCGAGTCCGTTTTCGCCGTAGCCGGGCTCGCCGTTGATGACGAAGTCGCGCTGCTCGGGGGTGAGCTGGGCGAAGGGGATGTTGACGGGAATCTTTTTCTTTTTGGCGACGGAGATGAGGTCGTCTTTGGAGGCGCTGTAAACTTCGCCTTCCCAGGCTTTGATCGCGCCGTCGGCGATGGAGACGGACTGGTCGGGGATCGCGAGGCGGTAGTCGATCTCGATGATGCGGCCGAAGCCGCGGCATTGCGGGCAGGCGCCGAGCGGGGAGTTGAAGGAGAAGAGTGCGGGGGACGCGGCGCGGAAGGTGCGGCCGGTTTCGGGTGAGTGGAGACCGCGGGAGTAGTGGCCGATCGGCGCGAGCGTGTCGGCGGAGAAGACGTGTACCTGGCCCTGGCCGAAGTGGATGGCTTGTTCGACGGCTTCAAGGAAGCGGGAGCGGGTGTCGGGGGTGGTGGCGAGGCGGTCTTGGGCGACGAAGAGGTGGGCGGCGGAAGCGAGGGGAGCGTCGTTGGCGAGGAGGTCGTCGATGCGGGCGACGGAGACCACTCGCTCACGCTCGTAGCTACCAATCAGGACGCGGACGTAGGACTGGCCTTTGAGGTTGGTGAGGATTTCGGACCAGGTGAGTTTTTCGGGCTTGGTGACCTTGAAGGCGATGATGACCTGGGCGCCGGGCGTGGCGGCGCGGGTCTTTTCCCAGATGGTGGCGGGTGTATCGTCCTCGACGGGTTTGCCGGTGGCGGGGTCGAAGCAGGTGGCGACGTGGCTGAACCAGACTTTAAAAAAATCGGTGAGCTCGGTCATGGTTCCGACCGTGGAACGCGAGGTTTTGACGGTGTTGGTCTGCTCGATGGCGATGGACGGGCGGATGTTCTCGATGCTGTCGACCTTGGGCTTGTCGAGGAGGTCGAGGAACTGGCGCGTGTAGGCGGAGAATGTTTCGACGTAGCGGCGCTGGCCCTCGGCGTGGAGCGTGTCGAAAACGAGGGAGCTTTTGCCCGCGCCGGAGAGGCCGGTGACGACGACGTATTTGCCGAGGGGCAGGTCGAGGTCGAAGCCCTTCAGGTTGTTCTGACGCACGCCGCGCAGGCGGATGCATTCGGGGGCGGTTTTGGACTTGGCGGCGGGAAGGGAGGAGGCGGGACGGACCACGTGTGAGACGAAGTCCAGCGTGTCGAAGAAAGCAAACCGTCAGCTGACGGGAAATTTCCGCTGCTGACATAGGGTTGTCAGCCCGGTGCGGGACTCAGGCTTTGGACTTGGGGGCGACGGTGAGCTGGGCGCCGGCGTTTTTGATGGCGGCTGACACGGCGGGGGCGGGTTTTTGGTCGGTGATGATGCTGAACTTCGCGTTGAAGGGGGCGGTGAGGCTCATGGCTTTGCGTCCGAATTTGGAGCTGTCCATGGCGAAGATCGTGCGCTCGGAGGCGGCGATCATTTTGCGCTGGGTGGCGACGATCAGGGCGTTGTGGTTCCAGATGCCGGCCTCGGTGATGCCGGCGCCGCCGAGGATGGCGATGTCGGCGTGGATCTGTTCGAGGGATTGTTCGCAGAGCGGGCCGACGAGGACGCCGAGGCGGTTGTGGATGCTGCCGCCGGTGACGATGGTTTCGACGGAGCCGATTTCGCTGAAGAGGCCGGCGATGGGGAGGGAGTTGGTGATGACCTGCAGGCGCTTGGCGGCGAGCAGGCGGGCGACGGCGTAGATCGAGGTGCCGCCGTCGAGGATGACGGTCATGCCGGGTTGGACCTGGTCGGCGATGAGACGGGCGATGGAGAATTTTTCGTCGGACTGGCGCTGGTCGCGGGAGATGAAGTCGTATTCCTTGGCGAGCTCGTCGGTCTCGACGAGGGAAGCGCCGCCGTGGTGGCGGCGGAGGACGCCGCGGGTTTCGAGTTCGTCGAGGGCGCGGCGGACGGTCGAGAGGGAGCTGCCAAAGAGCGTGGAGAGGGTGTGCAAGTCGGCGTATTTGTGCTCACGGATGTGTTTTTCGATGAGGTCGAGCCGCTGCTTGTTGGTCATGGGAAGGGGTTTTATGGGTTGGGAGGCAAAGGTCGAGGCGGGGAATTTATCGTTGCGGGGTGTGGTGACGGGTTGAAAGTGGTGCGATGAATCATCCGTTTTTTGCGCTGTTGGTGCGCTGGTCGGTGCTCGCGTTGGGCGTGACCATCGCGACGAAGATCGTGCCCGGCATTCACTATGAAACGCTGGGGACGTTGATCGTCGTGGTGTTGCTGCTGAGCCTGTTCAACGCGGTGCTGAAGCCCCTGTTGGTGTTGTTCAGCCTGCCCTTCATTGTGCTGACGCTCGGGCTGGGGGTGATCTTGATTAACGCGTTGCTGTTCCTACTGGTAGGCAAGCTGGT
>CAMBLN010000204.1 GCA_945868215.1 Opitutus sp. GAS368 | reverse complement strand
ATCCTTGCGTTCCATGCCGGCCTTGCGCGGGACGGAGCCGACGAGCAGCGCCCAATTCACGCCGCGGAAACCTTCATCGAGGCTGGCGGTGGGCTCCACACCTTTGAGTAATGGGAAGGCGCAATCTTGCAGCTCCATCACCACACCATTGAGAGCCTTCAGAGCGGGCTCAATCTCGATGAGATGGAGGATGACCGGCTGGTCGGGGCCGAACATCGCGCCGGAGGCGATGCGGAAAAGGAGGGAATAGGAGATCTGACCGGCGGCTCCGGTCACGGCGACGCGAATGGGGGATTTGCTCATGGGAAACAGAGGCTAGCGCAAAACGCGGGCGGGTGACACGCACCGATTGCGTTTTTGTGCGCAAAAAAAGCCGATCAAAGAATCGGCATTAATATGGAAAGCTGGAAATCAGGAAACCGAACATGGGGTCCGTCGGTTTTTTTCCTGATTTCCAGCTTTCCATATTAAACTCTGGATGATCTTGCCTCAGGCGAAGTGCGGGGCGAGGGCGGCGTGGATTTCGCGGACCATCGCCTCGGTGGTGTCCCAGCCGATGCAGCCGTCGGTGATGCTCACGCCGTAGCGGAGGTTTTCCTTGGGTTGGGGGAAGGGCTGGTTGCCGGCCTCGAGGTTGCTTTCGACCATCGCGCCCATGATCGAGGTGTTGCCGGCGGCGATCTGCGCGAGGAGGGCGCGGATGACTTCGGGCTGCAGCTCGGGTTTTTTGGCGGAGTTGTCGTGCGAGGCGTCCACCATGATCGCGGGGGGGAGTCCGCCTTTGGCGAGGGCGGCCTCGGTCTTGGCGATGTGTTCGGCGGAGTAGTTGGGGCCGGCGGAACCGCCGCGGAGGACGATGTGGCAGTTGCGGTTGCCCTTGGTGACGATGGCGGAGGCGGCGCCGTCGAGGTTAACGCCGAGGAAGGTCTGGGGTTGTCCGGCGGCTTTGATGGCGTTGACGGCAACCTGGAGTCCGCCGTCGGTGCCGTTTTTGAAACCGATCGCGGAGGACAGGCCGGAGGCGAGCTGGCGGTGGGTTTGAGACTCGGTGGTGCGGGCGCCGATGGCACCCCAGCAGACGAGGTCGGCGATGTATTGAGGGGTGATGGGGTCGAGGAACTCGGTGGCGGTGGGCAGACCGAGGTCGAGGACCTCCTGGAGGAAGGCGCGGCCGAAGCGGAGGCCGGCGGCGATGTCGTGCGAGCCGTCGAGGTGGGGGTCCATGACGAGACCCTTCCAGCCGACGGTGGTGCGGGGTTTCTCAAAATAGACGCGCATGACGATCATGACGCGGTCGGAGACCTCGGAGGCGAGTGTGGCGAGGCGGCGGGCGTAGTCGCGTCCGGCCTCGGTGTCGTGGATGGAGCAGGGTCCGATCACGAGGAGGAAGCGGCGGTCGCTGGTGAAAATGAGGCGGTTGATCTCTTCGCGGGAGCGCGTGATGAAATCGGCCTGGGCCTCGGTCTTCGGCAGCTCAGCCAGGAGTTGGGCGGGCGAAGGGAGGGGGCGGGTCTCCACGACATTGATGTCGGACGTCTTGTGCATGAAGGGAAGACCGTGACGTAAATCGGGGGCGGAGGGCAAGCCCGCGCGCGGGGCGCGCGGAATGACCAATGACCAATGACCAATGACCAATGACCAATGACCAATGACCGGGCGCGGCTTTGGCGCGTCAGCGCCTTGGGGACAAGGCGCTCCACCTTTTTCAGGCACAATTCGGGCACAAAAAAACCGCTTCGGTGTGAAGCGGTGCGGCGATGTTCGAATCTTAAAATAAGTTGGCCGGTCGCCTACCCCTAAGCGACCGGCCATTTGCTTTCTTAGTTACCCCAAAACTCCTGCTAGGCAGGAGAAGTGTTAACATCTAACGTTGTAAGAAGTATAGAATGACTGATTCTGGTCAATAAAAAGTTCTCAAAATCTCTCAGGATTTAAGCTAAGTTATTAATAAATAGATGGATAAATTTTATAAGTTTTCGGGTGCTGATGCGGGCTGGATGTGCGGGTTCCGGCCGGCGGCCTGTCTGCATGTTACGGGGGAGGATGCGCTAACCTTTTTACAAGGGCAGTTTACGCAGGAATTGAGGTCTGCAGCGGAGGCTCCGGTGGCGTATGGATTGTGGCTTAATCAGAAGGGAAAGGTGTTGGCGGACAGTTTTGTGCTGCGGGAAGCCGCTGATAGCCTGTGGATTATCAGTTTTTCGAGCGTGGCGGCGGTGATCCGCGAGCGGCTTGAAGCCTACGTGATCGCGGATGATGTGGTCATCGAAGACGTCACGGCGGACTGGGCGGGCGTGGCCGTGGGCGGGCCGGAAGCGGAGGCGTGGCTGGTGCGCGAGGCGGGCGGAGTGCCGGCGGTGGGGGAGTTTATCAAGGCGACGGGGGGAGGTTGGGTGTTTCGCGGGCGGCGTGGGGTGGAGAGTTTTGAGTGGGTGCGTCCTGTGAGTGCGGCGGCGTGGGAGGGGAGAAGCGAAGTGGCGGAGGAGGAATTGGAGCGCGTGCGGATCGGTGCGGGGATTCCGCGGGTGCCGCAGGATATTGGAGTGGGTGATCTGCCGAACGAGGGCGGGCTGGATGTAGTGGGAATCTCCTACACGAAGGGCTGTTACCTCGGGCAGGAAGTGATGGCGCGGTTGAAGGCGATGGGCACGGTGCGGCGGCGGTTGGTGCGCGTGCGTGGTGCGGGGCGCGGCGTGCCGGCGGTTCCGTGCGCGTTGTTGCAGGGAGAGAAGCGCGTGGGCGAGTTGCGCTCGGCGGTGACGGACGGTGCGGGCGGATTTATCGGGCTGGCGATGGTGACGAAGCTCGGACTTATGGCGGAGGAGAAGCTTGCACCGGAGCCGGGTGGGGATGGATTTATCGAGCTCGTCGAATTGCCATGACCGAACGCGAACAACTCATTCTTTTGTGCACGAAGCTGGGTGCGCCGAACGCCGAAGCGGCGGCGACGATGGCGGATCAGTTGACCAAGCGGTGCGACCAGTTGACGGTGCAGCGGGGGATTTCGCGGGTGGAGGCGATGGGGTATCTGCTGCAACTGGTGACGAAGGGCGCCCAGGGCGAGGCGCCTGCGGGGTTTGAGGGTGTGAAGAAGGCGTGAGGTTACGGACGAAACGGCTCCGCCGTTCCGCTACGTGCGGAACAGATTGACGGCGGGGGGGAGTGCAGGGCATTTCACCGGACTCCCCATGAAGCAGATCATTGCCGACCTTTTTAAACAAATCCACGGCCGCGAGCCGTCGGTTGTCACGCGTGCGCCGGGCCGCATCGAGTTCATCGGCAACCACACCGACTACAACGGCGGCACCGTGCTTGGCGCCTCGGTGGATCGCGGGGTCACCGTGGCGGTCGCGCCGCGCACGGATGGAATGCGCAATTTCTACAGCTTGTTCACGGGCAAGACGGTGACGCTCGACGCATCCGTGAGCGTGAAGCAGATCGGCGAGGCGAGCTGGGTGAATTATCCGCTCGGGGTGATCGCGGCGATGCCGGCGTTCGGACTGCAGACGCCGGGTGGTTTTGACTACGTGGCGATGTCGGACCTGCCGACGGGCGCGGGGCTTTCGAGCAGCGCGGCGATCGAGCTGGCGTCGGGTTTGGCGTTTCTCTCACTCACGGGGCAGGACGTGGATCGCGAGACGTTGGTGAAAATCGGCAAGCACGCGGAGAACAATTTCGTGGGCGTGCCGTGCGGAATTCTCGACCAAGGCGTGTCGGGGTTTGGGAAGGCGGGGCGGCTGGTGTTTATCGATTGTCGCGGTCCGCGTTTCGACACGGTGCCGATGCCGGAGGGCGCGCATTTCTGGATTTTCAACACGCACACGAAGCACGCG
>CAMBLN010000203.1 GCA_945868215.1 Opitutus sp. GAS368 | reverse complement strand
CACCGCCGCCGAAACCAAGCTCAGCTTCACCGCCGGTGATCAAACCGGCATCCTCACCTTCACCCGCATCGGCGAAGACCGCATCAACTTCACCTCGAACCGCAGCGACGACATGAACTTCTTCGTGTGGAAACCCGCCCCGAAGAGCCCGCCGGCGGTCTCGGCGCCATCCTCACAATAGGCCCCCGCTAGTGGGGCATAAGCCGGGCTCCGCCACGGCTCCTGATCCGCATGCCGAAGACCCGCTCAATCGGGTCTTCGGCAGCTCCCTCGGGGTGTCTCCAAAGTTGGATTGAAAAGCCCTTACCCGCCCGCATGGTTTGTCCGCTGTGGACGCCAAAACCAAACAACCGCCTTCGTTCGAGCATGCCCTCGAACGTCTTGAAGCCATCGTCGAATCGATGGAATCCGGCGATGTCCCCCTGGCCGAATTGCTGGCCAAGTTCGAGGAAGGCAACACGTTGCTAAAAACCTGCGAGACCCGCCTCAAGGAGGCCGAACTCAAAATCGAACAGTTGAAGAAACAAAAGGACGGCTCGGCCGCCTTTTCCCCGTTTGAAACCAGCCGCGACGCCTGAGTCGCCCCGCCTTCCTCCCGGTTGCGAGCCATTCCCGAATTTCGTTAATGAACACACCTGCCGACGTTTCGGCCTTCCCGCCCAACCACCCGCGTCTCCTCGAAGGAATCCGCGGTCCCGCCGACGTCAAAGCCCTCTCCGCCGACCAGCTGCCGCAGCTTGCCCGCGAGATCCGCGATGAAATCATCGCCGTCACCGCCCGCAATGGCGGCCACGTCGGTCCCAACCTCGGGGTCGTCGAACTGAGCCTCGCCTTGCACCGCGTGTTCACCACGCCCGACGACCAGTTCGTCTTCGACGTCGCCCACCAGGGCTACGTCCACAAGCTCCTCACCGGCCGCGGCGGCGACTTCTTCCGCAAACTCCGCCAGACCGACGGCGCCAGCGGCTTCCTCTACCGCGCCGAGAGCCCCCACGATTCCTTCGGCGCCGGCCACGCCGGCACCGCCCTCTCCGCCGCCCTCGGCATGGCCACCGCCCGCGACCTCCGCGGCTCCCACGAACACGTCGTCGCCCTTTGCGGCGACGCCGCCTTCACCTGCGGCATCACCCTCGAGGCGCTCAACAACGTCGTCAGCTCCACCAAGCGTCTCATCGTCATCCTCAACGACAACGAGTGGTCCATCGCCAAAAACGTCGGCGCCATCTCCAAATACCTCAACCGTCTCTCCACCAACCCGACCTACAACAAGGTCCACCACGACCTCGAAAAATTCTTCACCGGCCTCCCCGGCGGCCCCGACATGCACCGCATGTGGATGAAGTGGAAGCGCGAAACTAAGGACTTCTTCGTCGAATCCTCCCTCTTCGAAAAATTCGGCCTCCGCTACCTCGGCCCCATCGACGGACACAACCTCGACGAGCTCGTCAAAAACCTGGAGTTCGCCAAAAACTGCGACACGCCCGTCATTCTCCACGTCCTCACCAAGAAAGGTAAAGGTCTCGACGCCGCCATCAACTCGCCCGAGAAATTCCACGGCGCCAGTCCTTACGACCCGCTCACCGGCGAGAGCATCAAGCCGTCCGTCGCCCCCGCCTCGCCGCCCGCACCCAACTACCAGGACGTCATGGGCAAGGCCCTCGTCCGCTTCGCCCAGGCCGACCCCGCCGTCGTCGGCATCACCGGCGCCATGCCCAGCGGCACCGGTTTGTCCCACCTCGCCGCCGCCTGCCCCAAACAATTCTTCGACGTCGGCATCGCCGAGGAACACGCCGTCATCTTCGCCGCCGGTCTCGCCACCAAGGGTATCAAGCCCGTCGTCGCCATCTACTCCACGTTCCTCCAGCGCGCCTACGACCCGATCATCCACGACGTCGCCCTGCAAAACCTGCCCGTGACCTTCGTCATGGACCGCGCCGGTCTCTCGCCCAACGACGGCCCGACCCACCACGGTCTCTTCGACCTCGCCTACCTGCGTCCCGTCCCCAACGCCGTGATCATGCAGCCCAAGGACGAGGACGAGCTCGTGGACATGATGCACACCAGCCTGCAGCTCAAAGGCCCCGGCTTCATCCGCTATCCGCGCGGCGCCGGCGTCGGCGTCAAAATCAAAGCCGCCCCCGCCTCGCTCCCGGTCGGCCAAGCCGAGGTCCTGAAACAGGGCTCCAACATCATGATCTGGGCCCTCGGCTCCATGGTCCAGGATGCCCTCGCCCTCGCCGCCCGTCTCGAAGCCTCCGACGGCCTTTCCGTCGGCGTCGTCAACGCCCGCTTCGTCAAGCCTCTCGACCGCACGCTTCTCCTCAGCCACGCCGCCTGCATCCCGCTCATCGTCACGATGGAGGACCATGTCCTCTCCGGCGGCTTCGGCAGCGCCGTCCTCGAGGCGTTGCAGGACGCCGACTGCCCCGCCGCCGTCGAGCGTATCGGCTGGCCGGATACGTTTGTCGAGCACGGCACCAGCCAGGAAATCCTCCGCGCCGCCCACGGTCTCTCACCCGACGCCATTTACCAGCGCGTCGCCGGCCGCTGGCGCAACCACCACACGTCCCGCATCGAGGCCGGCGTCTGACCCGGTCCGTCCCGTGGCTACGAGCGTGAGCGAGTGGCTCCACCCCCACCTTCCCTGACCATGCCCATCAAACCCAAACCGCTCACATTCCCCAAAAATTTCGTCTGGGGCGTCGCCACCGCCGCTCCGCAGATCGAAGGCGCCGCCTTCAAGGACGGCAAAGGCGAGTCCGTCTGGGACCGCTTCGCCCGCACCCCGGGCAAGGTCCAGAACGGCGACACCCTCGACGTCGCCAACGACCACTATCACCGCTACCCGCAGGACTTCGCGCTCATGCGCAAGCTCGGCATCAAAAACTACCGCCTCTCCATCGCCTGGCCCCGCATCTACCCCAATGGCGACGGCGAACTCAACCCCAAGGGCCTCGAGTTCTACAACAAGCTCATCAACTCCTGCCTCAAAAACGGCATCACCCCGTGGGTCACCCTCTTCCACTGGGACCTCCCCCAATCCCTCGAGGATCGCGGCGGCTGGACCGCCCGCGTCACCGCCGACGCCTTTGCCGTTTACGCCGAGACCGTCGTCAAAGCCCTCGGCGACCGCGTCAAAAACTGGATCACCCTCAACGAAATCCGCTGCTTCACCCACAACGGCTACTCCCCCGGCAGCAACAAGGCCCCGGGTCGCTACGTCAGCGCCCAACTCGTCAACCAGACCTACCACCACGCGCTTCTTTGCCACGGCCACGCCGTCAAAGCCGTCCGCAAATTCGGCGGCAAGGGCGCCCGCGTCGGCCTCACCGACAACTCCGACTTCGCCGTTCCGGTCACCGAAACGCCCGCCGACATCGCCGCCGCCCGCGCGTGGTATGCCTACCGCAACGCCCACATCCTAGCGCCCATCTACACCGGCCGCTACTCCGCCGCCTACCTGAAGCGCACCGGCCAGGACCGCCCCGTCGTCCAAAAAGGCGACCTCGAGCTCATCGGCCAGCCCACCGACTTCCTCGGGCTCAACATCTACACCGGCGCCTTCGTCCGTGCCGTAAAAGGCAAAAAGGGCTTCGAGGAACTCCCCCTCCCTGCAGAATACCCCGCCACCGCCTGCTCCTGGCTCAGGCTGATGCCCCAATCCATCTACTGGGGCACCCGCTTCGCCGCCGAGGTCTATGGCGTCAAAACCATCTACATCACCGAAAACGGCTGCGGCTACAGCAAGGAGCCCGTCGTCAACGGCGAGGTGCTCGACCTCCACCGCCGCGACTACGTGCGCAACTACCTCCGCGAACTCCATCGCGCCATCACCGACGGCGTTCCCGTCAAGGGCTACTTCCTGTGGTCGTTCATGGACAACTACGAGTGGCAGGACGGCTAC
>CAMBLN010000202.1 GCA_945868215.1 Opitutus sp. GAS368 | reverse complement strand
GTTGCTTGCCGTTGATCACCACCACCGCGTCCGCCTTCGCCAATCCCGCCGGCACGCCTTCCGTCTCCGCGCCTTCCTCCCGCCAGGCCACCACCACCTTCGGCCCGCGCCGTCCCAACGACTCCGCCAGCGCCCGCGCCGCGCCCAGCACCGCGATGTCCGAGTGCAACCCGCGCTCCAGCTCCAGATAAAACACCACGCGCTTCCCCGCCCCGCCCAACCGCCGCCACGCCAGATTCACCGCCGCCGCCAGATCGGGTCTCACCGTGTCACACGCCACGTCCCGCAAAAACCCGCACTCCACCCGCGGCGGCTCACCCGTCGCAAACAGCTCCTCCGGCAGATCGTGTCTCGATTGCCCGATCACCATGCCGCGCAGATTCCGCTGCCGCACCACGCGCAACAACGCCGCCGCCGACGGATACTCCGACAACGAAAACACCTCGACCCCGTAACCAAGCAAGGCCGCCTGCCGCCTCACCCCGGCCAGACACGCGCGCAACTCCGGCTCCGCCTTTTTCAGGTCGTCGCACACAAACGCCAGCACGAGTCCCTTGTGGTCGCGCCTCCCCTGCCACCTCGCCGCCGCCAGCGACGACAGCGCCGGATCCGGCGCGTAACCGAGCCGCTCCGCCACCGCCTTCACCCGCTCGCGCGTCGCCGTCGTGATGCGCGGATGCCCCGACAGCGCCAGCGATACCGTGGACTTGTCCACTCCCGCTTCCCGCGCGATGTCGGCATAAGTAACGCGATGTTCTCCGTGTTCCATGCCGCGAACTCCACGCACATTCCGTCGCCAAGTCAACGGGTTGACCCAACCGCCTCTTGGCCGCCCCTCCACCCGCGCGGCATACTGCCTTTTTCTCCCATGAAAACCTCCGCCCCCGCCTCCAACTCCTACGGTCACTTCGACGACGCGCACCGCGAATACGTCATCACCCGCCCCGACACGCCTTTGCCTTGGCTCAACTACCTCGGCCAGGACGACTTCTTCGGTCTCTGCACCAACACCGCCGGCGGCTACTCTTTCTGGCGCGACGCCAAGCTCCGCCGTCTCACCCGCTACCGCTACAACAACGTCCCCATGGACCTCGGCGGTCGCTACCTCTATATCAAAGACGGCGACACCCTCTGGAACCCCGGCTGGAAACCGGTCAAAACCCAGCTCGACCACTACGAGTGCCGCCACGGCATCGGCTACTCCCGCATCACCGGCGCGAAGAACGGAATCTCGACCGAGATGCTGTGCTTCATCCCTCCCGGCGAAACCCTCGAAATCTGGCGCACCACCGTCCGCAACACCGGCTCCGTCGCCAAAAAAATCACCGTCTTCTCCTTCGTCGAGTTCTGCCTTTTCGAGGCGCTCAACGACATGACCAACTACCAGCGCACCTACTCCATCGGCGAGGTCGAGGTCGAGAATGGCGCCATCTACCACAAGACCGAATACCGCGAGCGCCGCAGCCACTACGCCCTCTTCGGTTGCACCGCGCCCGTCTCCGGTTTCGACACGTCGCGCGACGCCTTCGTCGGCGTTCACAACGGTCTTCATGAGCCGCAGGCCGTCCTCGCCGGCAAGTGCACCGACAGCATCGCCCACGGCTGGAATCCCGTCGGCGCCCACTCCGTCGAGCTCAACCTCGCCCCCGGCGAGTCCCGCGAATTCGCCTACCTGCTCGCCTACGTCGACCAGGGCTCCGAGGAAAAATTCTCCGCCCCCAAGGTCCTCAACAAGGTCAAGGGCCGCGCCCTCATGGAGAAATACCGCGACATCTCCGCCGTGGACGACGCCTTCGCCCGCCTCAACATCGCGTGGACCAAAAATCTCGGCTCCTTCCAGGTCACCGAAAGCCCCGACGCCGTCGCCGCCCGCATGGCCAACACGTGGAACCAGTATCAGTGCATGGCCACGTTCAACCTGTCCCGCTCCGCCTCCATGTATGAGACCGGCATCGGCCGCGGCATGGGTTACCGCGACAGCAACCAGGACATCCTCGGTTTCGTCCACATGCTCCCCGCACGCGCCCGCGAGCGCATCCTCGACATCGCCGCCACCCAGCTCTCCGACGGCACGTGCTATCACCAATACCAGCCGCTCACCAAGAAGGGTAACGCCGAGATCGGCGGCGATTTCTACGACGACCATCTCTGGCTCATCCTCAGCACGTGCGCCTACATCAAGGAAACCGGCGACCTCACCATCCTCGACGCCCCCGTCGGTTACGCCGACAAGCCCGGCAGCAAGGAAACCATCCTCCATCACTTGGAGACGAGCATCGCCTACACCATGAAGCAGCGCGGTCCGCACAAGTTGCCCTTGATCGGACACGCCGACTGGAACGACTGTCTCAACCTCAATTGTTTCTCCACCGAGCCCAACGAGTCCTTCCAGTGCGCCGGCGACGTCAAGGGATCCATCGCCGAGTCCGTCATGATCGCCGGTCTCTTCCTCTACGCCACGCGCGAGCTTGAGGGTCTCTACGCATCGATGAACCGCACCGCCGACGCCACGCGCATCGCCGGCAACTATGCCGAGATGCTCGACGCCATCGAGACCCACGCGTGGGACGGCGAGTGGTATATCCGCGCCTTCGACGCCAAGGGAAATCCCGTCGGCTCCAAGGTCTGCAAGGAGGGCAAAATCTTCATCGAGAGCCAGGCCTGGTGCGTCCTCGGCGGCGCCGGCGCCAACAACGGCCGCGCCCGCCAGGCGCTCGAGAGCGTGCACAAACACCTCTACACGCCCAACGGCATCGTGCTCCAGCAGCCCGCCTACGAGACCTACCACATCGAGCTCGGCGAGGTCTCCAGCTACCCGCCCGGCTACAAGGAAAACGCCGGCATCTTCTGCCACAACAACACGTGGATCCACCTCGGCTGGTGCCAGCAGGGCGAGGGCGACCGCGCCTTCGAATACTACCTGAGCATCTGCCCCGCCGCCCAGGAACAGAACATCGAGACGTATCGGTGCGAGCCCTACGTTTACGCGCAGATGATCTCCGGACGCGACGCCGCCATCGCGGGCGAAGCCAAGAACGCCTGGCTCACCGGCACCGCCGCCTGGACGTTTGTCACCGTGTCGCAGGGCATCTTCGGCATCCAGCCCGGTTTCGACGGCCTGCGCATCGACCCGTGCATCCCGAAGACCTGGCCCGGCTTCAAGGTCACCCGCGCCTACCGCGGCGCGAGCTACGAGGTCACCGTCAACAACCCGAAGGGCCTGAGCAAGGGCGTCACCCGCATGAAGGTCGACGGCAAGGGGGTCGCCGGCAACGTCCTCCCCCTCGCCCCCGCCGGCACCACCGTCAAGGTCGAGATCGACCTCGGCTGATCCGCGTCCCGTCCTCTGCCCGGCCGTCGTCCGCGACGGCCGGGCCTCTTCTTTTACCCGCCTCACCAACCCGATCATGTTTTCCCGCCCATATTTCATCACCCGCATTGCCTTCGTCCTTCTCGCCGTCACCACACCGCTCCTCGCGGATGTGACAACCTACCACGGCGAATGGAAAATCGACGTGCCCGCCACCATGGAACACGCCAGGCAAAGCCCCAAATACAAGCCCGAGGAAGCCGCCATGGTGGAAAAACACATCACCCGTCGCGCCGAAACCATGACGCTGAACATCGACGGCACGCGCGTCGCCATCATCGTCGGCCAGCGCACCTTGCCGTTTCCTTACACCGTGCTCAGCGACACCGCCGCCGAAACCAAGCTCAGCTTCACCGCCGGTGATCAAACCGGCATCCTCACCTTCACCCGCATCGGCGAAGACCGCATCAATTTCACGTCGAGCCTAAGCGACGACATGAACTTCTTCGTGTGGAAACCCGCCCCGAAAACCCCGCCGGCGGTCTCGGCGCCATCTTCACAATAACCCTCGCTGTGTGGGACATATGCCGGGCTCCGCCACAGCTCTTGATCCGCATGCCGAAGACCCGTCCAACCGGGTCTTCGGCAGCTCCCGCGGGACGTCTCCAAAGTTTGATTGAAAAGCCCCTCCCCGCCCGCATGGTTTGTCCGCTGTGGACGCCAAAACCAAACAACCGCCTTCGTTCGAGCATGCCCTCGAACGTCTTGAAGCCATCGTCGAATCGATGGAATCCGGCGATGTCCC
>CAMBLN010000201.1 GCA_945868215.1 Opitutus sp. GAS368 | reverse complement strand
AAACGGGGGCGGCGTTCGGACTGGTTCGCTTGACCGGGCAATCCGCCGCCAGCGCCTCGGCAATGCCGATGTGTTTGGTGTAGGCCGCCCACGGCACCAAGCCGCCGAACGGCGTCAGCGCATCCTCCGTCACCGACAAACGCACCCGATCTCCCGCCGTCGGAAACGTGAAATCCCCTTCACCTGCCGGGTGAAGCTCTTTTGTGTTCGAAACCTCGTTCATACGCATCACTTGCAGCAGCTTCCGTGTCAGCCGCTTGGTTCAACTGCGGAATTTAGGTTCAAGTCATCGACACCTCCCGCGCCGTCGGCGGCCCCGCCAAGCGCCTTGAGTTCGCCGCCAGCGATCCGACTTACAACTGTCTCCCGCAGGCCCTCGAAATCGCCATCGACGACCACGAGCGCGACGAGGCAGGCCAGAACGATCCGCTACGCTTGGAGGAGGCCAAGACCCAGACCCTCGTCTCCTCCGCTGTCACCTCCCACGAGGCCAAGGTCTTCGCCGCGACCAACATCACCCTCGCGAGCGACGACCCCATCGCGAAGATCGACGAGCAGATCGAGGCCCTCGCCACCGACACCGGCCGTATGCCCAACCGCCTCGTCATTGGCCTGCCGCTCTGGAATAAGCTCCGCAACAACGCCAAGGTCATCGCCCGTTTCCCCGGCGCGGCCTCCGTCGGCGTGAGCATGGCCCAGTTCGGTTCGCTCCTGCTCAACCCGAGCATCGACATCCGCGTCGGCATCCTCGCCAAAGACACGACCAAGCTCGGCGCGGCCAAGGCCAACGTGAACATCATCGGCCAACAGCTCGTAGTCTTCCACGCCAACGCCAGCCCCACGCTCTACGATCCGAGCTTCATGAAGACCTTCCGCCTGCGCCGTGGCGGTGTGGACGTCGTCCGCACCTACCGCGACGACTCCGCCCGCTCCGACATCCTCGCGGTCGATTGGTCGGAAGACATTCGCGTCACGTCCTCCGTCTGCGCCCGCAAAGTCACCGCCTCGTAAGCCACCGCCGCCACTTCGCGCAGCCAACCACGGGCGGCCGGTCACATGTGACCGCCGCCCGTTTTGTTTCTTCGCCGCCCACCGGGCACCCGCTCAGTCACCCTTACGCTTCGCTCCAGGGTGCGCTCTCCGAGCGCACCATCTCCGGCTCTCGCCTCCGTCATGCCCCTTAAACTTCACCCTTCATCTTCAACTGCGCGGCCAGTCCGCCTCAACTAATGAACGACCTTTTTTCATCCGTGGCCGCGCTCCTCCGCGACCCAGTCCTCCACCGAGTAGGTCTTGGCTGGATCGCCGTCATCACCCTCGACCAACTCAATGCCCTCGTCGGCCTCATGGTCGGCATCGCCACCCTGGTTTACCTCTGCCTCCGTATCCGCGACCAACTCAGGAATCGGAACTCGAAACTCTCTTCAGATGATTGAAGCCCGGCCTGTCTTGAACGCCAAAACCATCCTGCGGGCGGAACGCGCCGGGAGGCGGCGGATCGGTGTCGATTGCTGGATGCTGCGTTGCCGAGGAACCTCGACGCAGGCCAGCGGCCTGTGGAGTGGGTGACGCAGGCGATGCAGCGCCGGCAGGCGACTCCGAGCCAACCCGATCCGGTGCGTTTTGCCCGCCCATCAACCTGTCCTGGAAGCTAAGTTGACATGCCGTGCCTGGGGTATGAATCCGAAAACTCTTCGTCTACTTAGCTTCCTCGGTAAGACCGCCGGTCTTGTCCTCACCGTCGCCGGCCCTTTTTCCGGCACGCCCGTTGGCCTCACGGTCTTCGCCGTTTCCTCCTTCCTCAAAGACACCGTGAACCGCATCGGCGACATCGCCGACGACGGCAAACCCAACGATTCCTTCAAGGCCTGACCCGAGTATCGTTCCGGTCGCTTCCCACTCCTCCCACCACAGCCCCGGCCGCTCCCCGCGCCGGGGCTTTTTCGTGCCCACACACTACGGGCTTTGGCCTGGCTCAAGAGATTTTCCGATAATTCCATCTAATTCCAGTGGCCAGTGCCCGTCCTTGTCCGGCCCCGCCTGTTAAAAAACAACATATACAGCACTTCGCACCTTGCCGCCCATCACGCATATCGCTATCGATTTACGTAATTCTCATCATGACCCTCGGCACGAGTCTATTGGTCGGCGAAAACGTATGCAACGTCACCCATCTAGTCTCCTTCGCCTGCCGTCGCCGAACCATTTCTTGATTTCATGAGCCGCCGCAATCCCTCCCCCGCTGACACCCTTATCATGTTGCCTTGGCAAGTTAGCGCCGCGCTCGCCGTGATCGCGTTCATTGGCCTGCGCTGGGTGATTCCCGTAATCGAATTTGAAAACGTGTTCTTCGCAGCCTTCGGCAAGGCGGCTGCTGGACTTGCTTGGTTTGCGCTCATCGGCTTCGGCGTCCTCGCTGGCTTATCTGCGATCTTGGCCGCAAAAAAGCGTGAACTGCTTGATAGTCAGCGCGGCCTCGAATCCCTGCGCGCCCTAAGCTGGCAGCAATTCGAGTGGATGGTCGGTGAAGCATACCGCCGTCAGGGCTACTCGGTTGAGGAGTCACTCGCAGGCGGAGCCGATGGCGGTATCGACCTTATCCTGCGGAAGGATGATCAGGCATCTCTGGTGCAATGCAAACGCTGGAAAACCCAATCAGTCGGCGCATCGGTCATCCGTGAAATGTTTGGATTACTGGCTCATCACCGAGCGGATCGCGTGATTGTGGTCACGTCCGGTCGCTTCACCAGTGAGGCCGTCGCGTTTGCCGATAGCAAACCCATCGTGCTGATCGACGGCCCTGCCCTTCTAAATCTAGTGCAAGCAGTTCAGGTCGCACCGAAGACACCACAATCCACTCTATCCGCGGCGCCTGCGTCCGCGACCGTCTCATTCGCGACAAACACGCCGGAGATACCGGGCCCCGATGCTTCCGTATCACCTGTATTCGCCTCCGAGATGGATTGCCCGACTTGCGGTGCCAGTATGATCAAACGCACTGCTAAACGGGGATCGAATGCCGGTAACGCATTCTGGGGCTGTTCAAACTACCCCTCCTGTCGGGGAGTGCGCAATGCCTGAGCCTGGCCCGTGGCTCGCCCGCTTCGGCGATCTCAACGTCGCGTCCGACTCCATTAAAGGGCGCGCGCCGCATAAGCCACTGCTTCTCCTAGCCGTGCTCAGTCTCGTCGAAGATGGGTTGCTCGTCTCGCCAAGCCTAACGCTCTCGCCGGAGCTCGTGCGACGTTTTCGCGACCTCTGGCCTATCGTGCTCAACCGGCGCGGCAATCGCGGCGATATCCGCATGCCTTTTCATGCCCTTGGCTCCACATATGACAGGGTATGGCAGGTTTGCGACTGCGACGGCCGGGCCTCTTTATCCAGCGACACCACTACCTTCGCTATATTGCCCGACGACCTGCTAGCGCTTTTCGCCGACCCGACTTTTCGCACCGCCCTTCGACGTCTTCTCGTGGGGACTTATTTCCCACCTTTGGAACAAGTGGAGCTGGCCGCTCATCTCGGCTTTGAACATGAAATCGACGAAACCGAACTAGCGGGCTACCGCGTGCAGCGTGAAGCCTTCCGCGAGGCGAAAAAGCGCGGCCGCTCCGCCCGCTTCAAATGCAAAGTTCCCTCCTCCTACACCTATACCTGCGCTCTCACCGGCTACCGCCTCACGCTTGAAGGAGGCACCCAGCGCGAGTTGATAGAGGCCGCGCACATACACCAACACGCCAAAAGCGGAAATGATGACCTAGACAACGGCCTTGCCCTTACGCCGACTGCGCACGCGTTGTTCGATATGGGGCTGTGGAGCGCCACAGACGATCTCCGTGTTCTCGTAAAACCCGCCGCCGTCTTCACCGAGACAGGTTCCGCCGAAGCTTTTTCCCTTCGTGCCCTTTCCGGTCGTCCCTTGACTTTACCGTCGATAACGCGGCTCCGTCCACACCCCGATCATCTGCGCTGGCACCGGCACCAACACGGCTTCGCTTAACGCTTTCTCTCACCCCTCAATCACTTGCTTACCATAGTGGAATCGCCTTCGCCGCTGATTTCGCCCTCGTCGATCATCGCGCATCACCGATAGTCGTTTGTCTGTCATGGATGATCTGACCAAAGCATTCTACGCGACCCACGCCACAAGGGTG
>CAMBLN010000200.1 GCA_945868215.1 Opitutus sp. GAS368 | reverse complement strand
CCCGAATCGCCTGCAAGCAGGCTCCTACCTCCCCGCCCACGCCTTGAACCCACCCCGCAAGCTCCTCACTGCGGTAAATCCGTGGCGAGCCCGCAGCGGCACCAACGCCTTCAAGCTGCGCACCCCGCCCGCGCAATACACCACCGTGTCCGCATTCGGATCGAGCGCGATCAACGCCTCCGCAGCCTCATCCGTCCCGAGTTTTCCCAGCGGCACATGCACCGACGGCTGGATCGCCCCCAGCGCGCGCTCCCAATCTTCGCGCACGTCGATCAACTGAAACGACTCCGGCATCGTCCGCAGATCCATCGCGGCGATCTCATCATCCATCGCCTTCTGCGGCACCGCGCACGTCTCGCCATAACCCTCGGGCGGCAATTCCTTCACGGCCCGCGCCACCGGATCCGCCGCAAACCGCAGCGTGCGCGAGGTCATCGTGAGCGAGTTCCACAGCAACAAGCGCCCCGACAACGGTTCGCCGATGCCCGTGATCACCTTGATCGTCTCCGTCGCCTGCACCGTGCCGATGAGCCCGGGCAACACGCCCAACACGCCCGCCTCCGAACAATTCGGCACCGTCCCCGCCGCCGGCGGCTCGGGAAACAAACACCGATACGTCGGCCCACCCTTATAATTAAACACACTCGCCTGCCCCTCGAAGCCCTGGATCGCCCCGTAAATCAGCGGTTTCCCCGCCAGCACACACGCATCATTCACCAGATAACGCGTCGCAAAGTTATCCGATCCGTCCACCACGACATCGTGCGCCGAAATCAGCTCGATCGCATTGGCACGCGTCAGTCGCGCCACCACCGGCACTACCTCAATGCACGGATTCAACGCCCGCAACCGCCGCGCCGCCACTTCCGCCTTCAATTTCCCTGCATCCTCGGTCGTAAACAAAACCTGTCTTTGAAGATTGGATACATCGATCGTATCCGCATCGATGACCGTCAACCGACCGACACCCGCCGCCGCAAGATACAACAAAATCGGACATCCCAGCCCACCCGCCCCGATCACCAACACCGAAGCCGCCTGCAAATTCCCCTGCGCCTCCGGCCCAAAACCGGAGAGCGACAAGTGACGCTGGTAACGTGAAATTTCGTCAGGAGAAAAAGACATCGGTAAATTATCGGAATGAGTCACAGAGGGGAGCCGAGGTTGCACAGGGTGCCACAGAGATCGGAACGGTATTACTCTGTGACGCTCTGTGCCACCTCTTCCGACCTCTGTGACAAAGTCTGCCCATCGTAAGTGGAATCCCAATCCTTCCACACCGCCTCATAACCATTCGCCTTCAAAAACACCGCCACTTCCGCCGGCGTGCGCTCGTCACTGATCTGAAACTGCTCCAACGACTCCGGCTCACTAGCATAACCGCCCGGGTTCGTCTTCGACCCGGCGCTCATCGACGTGAACCCCAGCTTGAACGCGTTGTTGCGGAAGTGCGGACTCTCCCGCGTCGAAAGCGACAACTCCACTTCTTGGCTGAACAACCGGAACGCACACGTCGCCTGAATCAGATCACGTTCGTTAAACGGCGTAACCGGAATCTCATTCCCCTCGTGCGGACGCAGCCGCGGAAACGCGATGCTGTATTTGGTCTTCCAATACTTCTTCTCCAGATAATTCAGATGCAGCCCCACAAACCACGACTCCGCGCGCCAGTCTGACAAACCGTAGAGCGCGCCGAGCCCGATCTTCTTCACTCCCGCCCCACCCAGCCGGTCCGGCGTCGCCAACCGATACTCCATATCGGCCTTCGGTCCCTTCAAATGATGCTTCGGATACGCCACCGGATCATACGTCTCCTGATAGACCAACACCGCACTCAACCCATCGGCCGTGAGCGCCGCGTATTCGTCCTGATCGAGCGGCTGAACCTCCATTGAAAGATTCGAAAACCTCGGACGCAGCACACGCAGCGCGTTCTGGAAATAGCTCAATCCATAGCGCGACGACTCACCCGTCACGAGCAGCACATGGTCGAACCCAAACTTTTCCAACACATCCGCCTCCGCGGAAATCTCCGCTTCATCCAGCGCCTTGCGCGGAATCCGATTCTGCGCACTGAAGCCGCAGTAGCTGCAAATGTTGGCGCAGACATTCGTGAGATACATCGGCGCATAAAGCTGCATCGTGCGCCCAAACCGCTCGACCGTGAGCCGGTGGCTAAGGGCCGCCATCTCCTCCAAAAACGGCGCCGCCGCCGGCGAGAGCAGCGCAGCCAGGTCGTCGAGATTAAGCCCGCGCCCCTGCTTCCCGAGCGCACGACGCACATCGGCTTCACTCGCCGCAGCAATGCGCGCGGCAACAGTAGCGAAGTCGTGTTGTTTCCAGATATCGGTAAATGTGTTCATTGGGCCCATGTGTCGCATCAGTCCTATAAGACCTATACTCCGGTCAAAAACGCCGTGAGTGGCGAAGTGCCGCTCGCCTCGCCCTTCGTGGATCGCGCCGCGAGCCCCGCCTCAAAGCCCAAACGGCCAGCCTCGACTGCGAGTTTGAACGCCTCGCCCATCGCCACGGGATCGGCCGCGGCGGCGATTGCCGTATTCACAAGAACCGCATCCGCCCCCATCTCCAGCGCGGCAGCAGCGTGCGAAGGCGTGCCGAGTCCGGCGTCGATCACCACCGGCACCCGAGCCTGCGCAATGATGATCTCCAAAAACGCCCGCGTCTCCAACCCCAGATTGCTGCCAATCGGCGCACCGAGCGGCATGACGGCGGCGGCGCCGGCCTCTTCGAGTTGTTTGCACAGCACCGGATCGGCATGGACGTAGGGCAGCACCACGAAACCGCGCTTCACGAGTTCCTTGGTCGCCGCCAGCGTCTCGACCGCATCGGGCATGAGATACTTCGGATCAGGATGAATCTCCAACTTTAGCCAGTTCGTCCCCAGTGCCTCTCGTGCGAGTTCCGCGGCAAGGATCGCCTCTTTCGCATCACGCACGCCGGATGTATTCGGCAGTAGCCGATACTTGGCCGTATCCAGCTGGCTCATGATGTCATCGTGTCCGCCATCGGTGCGCACGCGGCGCAGGGCCATGGTGACGAGTTCCGCACCGGAGGCGGCAAGGCTTTCGGCCATGACGGCGCCGGAGCTGTATTTGCCGGTGCCAAGGAAGAGGCGCGAGCGGAGCGTGACGCCGGCTATGACGAGGGGGGAGGTTTTCATGGATGCAGATCAGGACTTCGCGGACCAAGCGGCGGTAAACGCGCCGTGGTTGGCGGTGACTTCGTTGTTAAGATAAAGAGACGACGAAACAGCCACACCCGCGAGCCGCGCGGCGCGCAGCGAAGGCAGATCGGCAGGCAACACGCCGCCAATCGCCCACGCGGGCAATCCATCGAGGAGCGGCAGCAGCGTCGCGATGCCGTCGAGCCCGAGCACCGGAGCGAGTTTCTGCTTCGTCGTGGTAAAGCGCAGCGGACCGATGCCGACGTAGTCGAGCACATGCGACTCGGCCGCGCGGCGGGCATCGTCGGCGTTATTAACGGTGCCTCCGAGAAGTTTCTCGGAGCCGAGGCGCTCGCGGGCGGCGATCCAGTCCTCGTCGAGTTTGCCGAGGTGCACGCCGTCGGCATCCGCAGCGAGCGCGATCTCAACGTTGTCATTGATCGTGACGAGTGCCCCGCCCTCGTGCCCGATGGCGACGACTTCGCGGGCTATGGCGAGCCAGGCGTCGGGCGCGGCGTTTTTCACGCGCAGCTGGATCCAGCCCGCGCCGGCGGCGACGAGCGCGCGCGCCTGGTCGGCGTGCGAAAGCGGCAGACCGTCCATCGTGAGACACATGACCGGAGGAAAATGATCGGGATCAAGCGGCATGGGTATGAAGAGCGTTTTGAAGTTCGTTGAAAGCACGCACCGGATCGGATGCCTGCCACACGGCCCCGAGCACCGCGACACCGTCGAAGCCAAGTTCGCGGCACGCGGCAAAGCGCGAGGCATCGATACCCCCGAGCGCGACCACTTCCGCGTGACGCGGCAGCGCGAGCACGGAGCGGAGATCGGCTCCGGGCAGTTTCTCAGAAGGCCCGTAACCTGGTTTTGAAAACGACGGAAAAACCGGACTGACCAGCACCCGGTCATACTCATCCACCGAATCCCTCAGCGTCGCCAAATCATGCACCGCCCGACTCCGCAAAAACCCGCCCGCAACACCGGATATTTTGTCACTTAATAAGTGACAAACAGGCTTTTCACCTTCATCATCAACAACTTCAATCAATCCAGGTT
>CAMBLN010000199.1 GCA_945868215.1 Opitutus sp. GAS368 | reverse complement strand
CTCGAGGAGGACGAATGTATCGTCAAAGACGTCATCCCCGGCGGTCCCGCCGACCTCGACAAGCAACTCAAGCCAAACGACAAAATCATCGCGGTCGCCCAGGACGGCGCCGAGCCGGTCGAAATCATCGGCATGAAGCTCCGCAAAATCGTGGACATGATCCGCGGGACCAAAGGCACCCGCGTCCGTCTCCTGGTCGAGCCCTCCGAAGGTGCCGGCTCCTCCACCCGCAAGGAGATCGTGCTCGTCCGCAACGTCGTCAACCTCGACTCCTCCCGCGCCCACGGCGCCATCTTCGAGGTCCCCGACGCCGAGGGCAAAATCTCGCCGATCGGCGTCATCACCCTGCCCACGTTCTACGGACCCGATATCTCCAAAGACGGCAAGGCCCAGAACAGCGCCACCAAGGATATCGAAGAACTCATCACCCGCCTCAAGGCCGCCCGCATCCAGGGCCTCGTCCTCGATCTGCGCCGCAACGGCGGCGGGCTCCTCAGCGAAGCCATCTCGCTCACCGGTCTCTTCATCAAAGACGGCCCGGTCGTCCAGGTGCGTTCGTATTCCGGCGAGATCAAGGTCGACGATGACGACGACTCCTCGATCGCCTACGACGGCCCCCTCGCCGTCCTCGTCTCCCGCTACAGCGCCTCGGCTTCCGAGATCGTCGCCGGCGCCCTCCAAAACTACGGCCGCGCCGTCATCATCGGCGACAGCGCCACCCACGGCAAAGGCACCGTGCAAACCGTCCTCGAGTTGCGAAACGTCGTCGAACAACTCGCCCGCGTCAGCGACAAGAGCGGAGCCACCAAGCTCACCGTCCAAAAATTCTACCTGCCCAACGGCGCCTCCACCCAGCTCAAGGGCGTCGTGCCCGACATCATCCTGCCTTCCATCGAGGAACACCTCCCCATCGGCGAATCCGACCTGCCTCATGCCCTTGCCTGGGATTTCATTCCCTCCAGCCGGTTCGAGGGACGCCCGCTCGCTCCGTCCGCCCTCACCCCTCTCATAAACGCCAGCGCGCAGCGCCGGTCCACCCTCCCCGAATTCGCCTACCTCAACCGCTCCATTGATCGCTACAAATCGCGCCTCGAGGAAAAAGCCGTTTCGCTCAATCTGGAGCAACGCCGCGAGCGCAAGGAATCCGACGAAGCCTTCAAAAAAGCGCAGAAAACCCAGCGCAAAGAACTCGCCGCCTCCGATTACGTATTCAACGAAGTATTACTCGCCCCGCCCTCACCTCCGCGTCCGAAAATCAAATCCAAGAACGAGGACGGTGAATTCGAAGAGGACGATTTCGATGCCGACGAAAACGAGCGCTATCCGTCCGTGGACATTCCCCTGCGCGAAGCCCTGCGCGTCGTCCACGATTTGCTCAAGCCGACGACCACCGCCGCCGTCGCACCTGTGGTGGAAGCCTCCACCCAGGTGGCCAAGACCGCCTCGCCCTGAACCGACGGTCAGGCTTTCCGCGCAAACACGAACCGATCCCGGTCCGTGAGATCGCGCTTCGACTCCACATCGGACAACCCCGCCTCGCCCAGCAGACGCACCAACTCCGCGTGCTGATCAATGCCCGTTTCCAACGCCAGCAACCCGCCCGCGTTTAAATAACGCGGCGCCCCTGCGATGATCACCCGCAGGTCCGCCAGTCCCGCCTCCGCCGCGGCCAGCGCCGTGATCGGCTCATGCGCACGCACTTCGGGTTCGGCAGCCGCCGTCTCCTCCGCCGTCAAATACGGCGGATTCGCCACAATCAGGTCATAGGGCTCGTCCGCCTTCAGCGCCTCATACCAGCTCGACCGCAAAAAATTCACCCGGTCCGCCAGTCCGAGCGCCTTCCCGTTCTCCGCCGCCAGCGCCAGCGCATCCTCGTTCGCATCCACCGCCGTGACCGCCGCCGCGTCATACGCCTTCGCCAGCGCCAGCGCGATCGCTCCGCTGCCCGTGCCGAGATCCAGAATGCGCAACGGCGGCGTCTTCACCCGCGCCACCGTCAACTCGATCAACAACTCCGTCTCCGGTCGCGGAATCAACGCACGCCGGTCCACTTTAAGTTTCAGCCCCGACCACTCGGTCTCGCCCACGATATACTGCAAGGGCTCGCGCTGGCTGCGGCGTTTCACCAGCGGACGTATCTTCTCAAGCTCCGCCTCCGCCAGCACGCGCTCGAATTGCAGATAAAGCTGCATGCGTTTCAGCCCGAGCGCGTGCCCGACGAGCAACTCCGCGTTTAACCGCGCCGACTCGACGCCTTTGCCGCCAAGAAAGTCCGTCGTCTTCTGCAGCACTTCAAGGAGGGTGATCACCGGTTTATTCATCATCTTCGTCCTTCGCACGCGAGCGCACATAAGGCTGCCCGGTCAATGCCGCGAACTTCTCCTCGAAATCCGCGCGTTGCAGCGCCTCGATCACCGGGTCGATCGCCCCTTGCATGACTTGGGCAAGGCTGTAGAGCGTCAGCCCGATCCGGTGGTCCGTCATCCGGCTCTGCGGAAAATTATACGTGCGGATGCGCTCGCTGCGCCCGCCCGTGCCGATCTGGCTGCGGCGTTCGTCCGCGTATTTCGCGCGCTCGGCCTCTTCCTTGAGTTGCAGCAACCGCGAGCGCAGCACGGCCATCGCGCTGGCCTTGTTCTTCTGCTGCGAACGTCCGTCCGCGCAATACACCATCATCCCAGTCGGTTTGTGCAAAATGCGCACCGCCGAGTCCGTCGTGTTCACACCCTGTCCGCCCGGCCCGCTGGCCCGCTGCACGCTGATTTCCAACTCCTGCGGATCGATGTGCACATCCACTTCCTCCGCCTCCGGCAGCACCGCCACCGTCACCGTCGAGGTATGGATGCGTCCGTTCGCCTCCGTCAACGGCACGCGCTGCACCCGCTGCACGCCGCTCTCAAATTTCAGCTGACGGTAAACATCCTGCCCCGTGATCAAAAAACTCACTTCGCGAAACCCGCCGCGTTCGCTCAGGCTGCTGCCCATCGGCTCGATCTTCCAGCCCTTCCCTTCCGCGTAGCGTTGATACATCCGCGTCAGCTCCGCCGCGAACAACGCCGCTTCCTCGCCTCCCGTGCCGGCGCGTATTTCCATCACCGTGTTTCGCGAATCGCTCGTCTCCGGCGGGATCATCGCCGCCAGCACGCGTTCATGCAGCCGCACCCGCGCGGCCTCCAGCTCGGGCAGCTCGGCCGCCGCCAGTTCTTTTAACTCCGCGTCGCCCGCCGGGTCCTTGAGGAGCGCCTGCGCCTCGGCCAGTTCCATCCCTGCCTTTTCGTAGGCTTTGTGGTCGGCCACCATCTGCGCGAGTTTTTGCTGCTCGCGCGACACGTCGGCCGCCTTGCGCGCGTTCGCATAAAACGATGGCTCCGCCATCTGCGCATCGAGTTCGTCGAGGCGGCGTTGAAACGGAAGAATCTCGGGCAGGGAATCCATGCGGAAAAATGACGGTCGGGTGAAGAAGCGGTGCGAAGGGCGATTTGCTCATTGCGGACACAAACCCGAGCGGCTTGTTTAAGCCCGCTCAACCGTAACCGGGGCAATGATGCTACCGGTGTTGATCTGCAATGGCCACGACGCTTTTCACTCAGAACATAATCGCGTGCATCTGGGATTTCGACAAGACCTTAATCCCCGAATACATGCAGTCCCCGTTGTTCCGCCGCTACGGCGTCAACGAGCCCAACTTCTGGAACGAGACCAACAACCTCGTCTCCCACTACCGCAAACGCGGCTACCAGCTCTCCGGTGAGATCGCCTACCTCAACCACATCCTCACCCATGTGCTCGCCGGGCAAATGGCCGGCCTCAACAACCGCATCCTCCGCGAGTGCGGCGCCGACATCCAGTTCTACCCCGGCATGCCGTCCTTCTTCGACCGCAGCCGCACCTTCGTCCGCGAAAAACCCGAGCACATCAAACACGAGATTTCCCTCGAACACTACGTCGTGAGCACCGGCCTGGCCGAGATGGTCCGCGGCAGCGCCGCCGCCCCCGGCGTCGATGGCATCTGGGGCTGCGAATTCGTCGAGAACCCGCTCCAACCCGGCTTCCTCAAACAAAAGGAAATGGATCTCACCGCCGAGGCCGAGATCGCCCAGATTGGCATGGTCATCGACAACACCACCAAGACCAAGGCCATCTTCGAGATCAACAAGGGCACCAACAAAAATCCGTCCATCGACGTGAATTCCAACATCCGTCCCGAGGACCGCCGCATTCCGCTGCAGAACATGATCTACATCGCCGACGGCCCGAGCGATATCCCCAGCTTCTCCGTCGTCAAAAGCGGCGGCGGCAGTGCCTCCGCCGTTTACAACCCCGACTCGACCGCCGAGTTCGAGCAAAACGACCGCC
>CAMBLN010000198.1 GCA_945868215.1 Opitutus sp. GAS368 | reverse complement strand
ATCAAACTTCACGCTCTGCCACTCTATCAGACCAGCCTTACGCAAAACACCGTTCACCGTGTCCACGGTGCGGACGCTAACACCGGCAATCGATGCGACGATCACGCGCTTGGTTTCGAGAATCCCGGAACCATCTTTAGGAGCGAGCTGGCAATACGCCAAGTAAACGGAACGTGATGAAGTGAGGCTGCCGTGCTCCATGCCGATGTCATGCAGCGATTCCAGGGCATTTCTGCCCGAGCCCATGAAACGGCACTCCTCGCCCCGCATTCGTGCGCTCTACGACGGCATCGTCTCGCGTGCCGCCTCCCTGGGTTTCGTCACCAGCGAGTTTCGCGTCGGGGATGCGCCCGGGGCGCTCACACCCGCTCGTCTCAACTCCATCCTGGGCGCACGCGGCATCGTCGGCGTCATCGTCGCAATCGCGCCCGGCATAGCGTTTGCGCTCCCATTGGATTGGTCGCGGTTGGCCGCTGTTGCGGTGGGCTTTACCGTCCGCGAACCGAGCCTTCATCGCGTGGCACCGGATCACTATCATAACATGCTCGCGCTCTGCCGGCACCTCCATGACCGGGGTTGTCGCCGCATAGGATTCTGCGTGGATCGTAATTCTGCGGAGCGCACCGACTACCTGTGGATCGCGGGCCTCCGCAGCCATCAGGAGCATGCCTTGGCGGCGAAAAGAATTAATCCGCTCATCCTCGACGATTTTTATTCTCAGGAGAGTCGGTCCGTGATCTCCAACTGGGCGCGCGATCAGAAGCTGGATGCCATGATCAGCAATCACGACCAAGGGAAGGATTTCACCTCCGCCAAACACCCGGGCATGGCGAATCCCATAATCTTTGCCCATCTTGATCGCGCGCCCGACGCGATCGATGGCGCGGGCATCGACCAGCGGTTCTCCGACGTCGGAGCCGCTGCCGTGGACGTGGTGATCGGCCAACTCCATCGAAACGAACGAGGCGTGCCCTTGGTGCCCCGCACCCTCCTCGTCCCCGGTCGTTTGATCTGCTGATCACGCGATTAGGCAATACTTCCGCTGCGCCACATCGTTGGCGATACCCCGAAGTGAGCCTTGAACGCCGCCGACAAGTGAAACGCCGAGCTGAACCCCAACTGCTCCGCAATCGCTTCCAACTTCAGCGGAGTCGCCCCGATCATCCGCTGAGCCCGCTCCAACCTTAGTCGCATCACGTATTGCCGCGGTGCCATCCCCGCCCTCCGCGCAAACGCCCGCCGGAAACTCGCGTAATTCACCCCCAACTCCCGCGCCAGCTCCGGCATGCCCGGCGGATTTGCCATGCGGTCAGCCAACAACCGCTCCGCCTTTTTCACCGCCCGTTCCATCCGCGAGCCTTGCGTCCTCCCGCGTTCGGTGAGCCCGCCCAGCACCCGCATCGCCAACGCCGCCAGTTCCGCCGCACGCTCGCCTCCACTTTCCCTGATTTCGCGATGCAACGCCCCCATCGCATCCGCCAGCTCCCCGCCTTTCGCCGGTCGCATCACTCGGCACTCGGACGGCAACACCCCTTTAACCGTCAGCCTTTCCAACACCGCCCCGCTCAATTCCACCCACAATTCCGTCCATCCCGTCTCCACCGACGGACGATACCGGTGCCAGCGCCCGGGCACCAAAAAAATCACCTCGCCCGCGTTCACCCGCTGCTCGTCAAAAAATCCCCCTCCCCGCACCACCATCACCACCTGCCACCCGCCCAGCACCCGCCCGCGCTCCCAGGCAAACGCATGGTCCGCCGGATGCCCCGCCGGCGGATACGCCTCGCCCGGCTCATTTATGATACATCCACCCGCCTTCACCACCACGCCCCACGCCTCCGCTTCGGTCGAAACCGACATGTAACGGGCAAACGATTGGGGCATCCTCGGCATTGCTCAAAATCTGTATGCCACGAGCAACCGCCATATTCCCCCCAGAAAGCAATCCCGTTAAACTGCACCCCCTCCCAATTCCCCCATGTCCACCCGCAAATCCTCCCCCCGCTCCGCCTCAGCCTTCACTTCCGCCAGCGACGCCTACTCCTCCCTCGGTGTGAACGTCGAGGCCGCCCTCACCACCCTCGCCGCCACGCCCATCTCGCTCCACTGCTGGCAGGGCGACGACGTCGGCGGTTTCGAAAAAGCCGACGCCACGCTTTCCGGCGGCGGCATCCAGGCCACCGGCAACTACCCCGGCAAAGCCCGCACGCTCGCCCAGCTTCGCCAGGACCTTGAGCTCGTTTACAAGCTCCTCCCCGGCCGCCACCGCCTCAATCTTCACGCCATCTACGGCGACTTCGCTGGCAAGACCGTCGAGCGCGACGCCATCGAACCGAAGCACTTCGCATCCTGGATCGACTGGGCGCAGTCCCTCGATCTCCACGGTCTCGACTTCAACCCGTCCTGCTTCTCCCACCCGCTCTCCGCCGACGGCACGCTCTCGCATCCCGACAAAAAGATCCGCCAGTTCTGGATCGACCATTGCGCCGCCTCCCGCCGCATCGGCGCCCACTTCGGCAAAAAATTCGGCACGCGCACCGTAACCAATGTTTGGATACCCGACGGCTCCAAAGACACGCCCTTCGACCGCTCCGGCCCCCGCGAACGCCTCGCCGCCTCCCTCGAAAAAGTCTTCGCCGAAAAACTCAACGCGAAGCACCACCTCGACGCCGTCGAGTCCAAGCTCTTCGGCATCGGCGCCGAATCCTACACCGTCGGCTCGCACGAATTCTACCTCGGCTACGCCCTCAAACGCGGCGACGTCGCCTACTGCCTCGACGCCGGCCACTTCCACCCGACCGAGTCACTCGCCGACAAGATTTCCTCCGTCCTCCAGTTCACTCCCGCCCTCCTGCTCCACGTGAGTCGCGGCGTGCGTTGGGACAGCGACCACGTCGTCACCCTCGACGATCCCACCCGCGCCATCTTCGAAGAACTCGTGCGCGGCGACTGCCTCGACCGCACCGCCATCGGACTCGATTACTTCGACGCCTCCATCAACCGCGTCGCCGCCTGGGTCATCGGCACCCGCTCCGCGCAAAAAGCCCTCCTCGCCGCCCTCCTCGAACCCGCCGCCCTCCTCCGTGCCGCCGAGCAGGCCGGCGACCACACCACGCGCCTCGCCCTCTTCGAAGAAGCCCGCACCTTGCCCCTTGGTGCCGTCTGGGACGAGTTCTGCCGCCGCCACGACACCCCCGCCGGCCTCGGCTTCATGGACGAAATCAAGTCCTACGAAAAAACCGTCCTCTCCCGGCGCTGATCACCCTCGCTCGATCAACGCGAGCAACCGCTCCATCAACACCCCCGCCGCGTTCTCCGTCTTCGCGCGCTCCACGATCGCCTGCGCCGACTGCACGAACTTCCCCGCCGTCAATTCATCCGCACACTCCTTCGCGATGCGCGCCACGTCGTCCGGCGTCATCTCCAGGTGAAACTGCAACCCGAGCACGCGCGCGCCCACCGCGAACGCCTGATGCTCGCACGCCTCGCTGCGCGCCAGCCACACCGCCCCCGGCGGCAGGGAAAACGTGTCGCCGTGCCAGTGAAACACCATCGTCTCCGCCGGAAACTCCAACACCGCCCCCTTCCCTTCCGGCACCGCCGTCACCGGAAACCACCCGATCTCGCGCTCCGCGTTTTGGTAAACTTTTCCGCCCAGCGCATCCGCGATCAACTGCGCGCCCAGACACACGCCGAGCACGCGTTTTCCCGCCGCCACAGCCTCGCGCACGACCCGCTTCTCCGCCTTCAACCACGGAAAATCCCGGTATTGATTCACGTTCATCGGCCCGCCCATCACGATCAACCAGTCAAAGCCGTCCACCTTCGCCGGCGCCGTCTCGCCCGCCCAGAAACGCGTGCTCGTCAACGTGTGCCCGCGCGCCGTCAGCCACCCCTCGATCGCCCCCAGCCCTTCAAAAGGCACGTGCTGAAACCAGTGGATTTTCATACGTGCCTTCTGCCGGACGCCGCCCCCGCTGCCAATCACTTCCAATCGTAGCGCACGCGATAGGAGATTTTCTTCTCCTCGTCCGGTTTCAACTTCACGCGGAACTCCGCCGTCTGCGCATCGGTTTTCTCCGAAGCGTCCGACTGCGAAATCATCTCCCAGTTCGGCCCGCGATAGAAATGCTCCGCCACGCGCACCTCGACGGCCTCCGCCTTCCGGTTGCGCAGCGTGATTTCATACGACTCCTCGCGCTCGTCGTTGCGGCTGCTCACCTTCGAATCCACCGACCGCCGCTCCACCGCGATGTCGAACACGTTGCCCGTGTAGATGCGCACCGTCTCGTTCTTCGCCGTGTGGTCGATCGTATTTTCGCCGACAAACTCCAGGCGTCCATCCGCATCGTCCTGACGATAGAACCGCGTGCGCCCC
>CAMBLN010000197.1 GCA_945868215.1 Opitutus sp. GAS368 | reverse complement strand
CGCGATTTGGCTGCTTTGCTGCGTGGCGGGAAGGATGCGTATGGGGGCGATGCAGTCCCGGCCATGGTGCAGGCGGCGGCGGCAAATCTGGCCACCCAAGGTATCGCCACGCAGGGCCGAGTATTTCAGACAGAATTACCCGATCTGGGGATGTTCGCTGACGCCGAATTCGACGGCGTCCTTTGCTCAGCTGTCTTGATGCATCTTCCCGATGAGAAGCTGTTTGATGCGATTTACGCGATCCGCAGAGTGCTCCGGCCGGGCGGCCGCCTACGCGTCTCCGTGCCCTCCCGCCGCGCCGATGTGAATCCGCGCACCAGACGCGATGCGGATGGCCGTCTTTTCACCGACCTCGCACCAGCGAAGCTACAACTCTTACTGGAGCGCGTCGGCTTCTCGCGCGTCGCCGCCAGGCTCTCCAATGACTCGCTCGGGCGGGCCGGCATCGAGTGGTGGTGCGGGGATTTTTCCCGGCTCAGCGATGCAGGAGACCGACCGCTGCATTTGGTGGAAAGCATCCTCAACCGCGACAAGAAGGACGCCACCTACAAGCTCGCGCTCTTCCGTGCCTTGGCCGAGATCGCCCAGGCCCAAAGCCACCTCGCCGCCTACACGCTGGAGGAGAAGGTGAAAATACCACTCTCTATCGTAGCTGAAAAATGGATACTCTACTACTGGCCGATTTTTGAGAGCGAAGTGTTCATACCGCAGCGCACGAACGAGCGCCTCGGGCAGGGTCAAGGGGTCGCCATTCGCAAGCCCCTCGAAGGGCTTATCCAGCATTTTCAAAGCACGGGGGGATTGACGGGATTTTATTCGGACTGGATGGGCGGTCGCCTGAAGGGGGATGCGGCGCGCGTCTTCAACCGCGCACTCAGCCAGTTCCAATCAACGATCCACACCATGCCCGCCAAACATGCCGGCGGAGGGCACTACGACGTCTTTCAATACGACGGGGGTGACAAATCCCTCGTCATGGATGTGGCCCTGTGGCGCGAACTCTGCCTCATGGGCAGCTGGATTCGGGACGCCACGATCCTGCGCTGGGCTGAGCAGACGGAGATTTTTGCCAAGGGCGCGGTAAAGGCCAGCGTCGTCATTGACCGGCTACTCCTCGCCCCCGATCAGGGACGCAATGTGAACGAGGCGCAGAAGTTTTTCGCCACCCTGCCATCGCGACCCTGCGTGTGGTCGCAAAAAGAACTCGGCGGCAAATCCTTCGCGGTGGATCACGCCATGCCGTTTTCCTACTGGCGGAACAACGATCTCTGGAACCTGTTCCCCGCCGCGCCCGAGATTAACGCCAACAAGAGCGACAAGCTCCCGACCTACCGCCAACTGCACGGCAGCCGGGACATCATAGTTGATTACTGGCGGGGGCTCGAAGGCTCCATGGGAGTGCGCTTCGAGCGCGAGGCGCAGACGCTGCTCGGGCGTGAATCGTTCCAGAAAGGGAACTGGGAGACGCTGCTCTTCTCGCGCTTTGTCGAAGCCTTCGAGTTGACCGCCAGCCAACGCGGGGCCGAGCGCTGGCAGTGGCCCGGGCTACCCCAAGAAAACAAGACCACGAATGTTCAGCGTATGGCGCGCTCATCCGTCCGTTACCCGGAGACAGAGGAGAAAAGCTTCGGTGACGAGCCGGTGGAGTTTCCGGCGGGAGGCATCCTGCGTTTTTCCGAGGTGGGTGATCGTGCTTTTAAGACCTGTCTACCTTTGGTCGGAGCCCTCGCGGCGGGGACGGCTTTTCATGGGCTGGAAACCGACTCGCTGGATGAGCTTGGGGACGTGGATTGGGTCGAAGTGCCGGCTCGCTGGTCGCGAAAGAACCGCTTCGTCGTGCGGGTGGCCGGGGTCTCGATGGAGCCCACTCTCAAACGAGGGGAACTGGTCGTCTTCGAGTATCACCGCAGCCCGCGACGCGATGGCGAAATCGTGATCGCCAACCTACCGGAGTTCGGCGCGGACAGCACCGGAACCGAGACCATCAAACGGATCAAACAGGATGCCGATCACTGGATTTTTGAACCCGATAATCCGGCACATGATTCCATTCGGGTTTCAAAAACCGAAATCACTCACCCAATCCTCGGAACCTTCGTCGCAAAGTTGTGAGGCGGCAATGCGAAGCCCCGAACGGAATCAGTGCCAATTAAAAATAGGGAATGAATTAACAGACAAGTATTTAGGTGTTAAAAATGCGTCGGTGCTTGATCGATAAAGAGCGAGGTTAAAGATGCTTTTCCGGCTTTAGGCGATACCCTCTTTCAGGGCGCAGGAGCTTTATTTTTTCATCGCTCAAACGACTGTCGTTCGCCTGCTTTGCGGTATTCCGTGAAACTCCCGGCCCCATCGCCCAATCCCCGCTACGGTGACCTCCGCTCGACCCTCGCGGCGCACCCCGAGTGGCTGTCCCCGTGGAGCGGCCACTTTTTCCGGTTTCAAACCATCCAGTTCCCCGCCGCCAAAGACATTCTTTCCGGCAATGGTGCCAAGCAACGAGGCGGGCGCTGGAATCCTCCCGGCCTTGCCGCACTCTACGGCAGCACGACCGATACCGCCGCCTTGGAAGAGGCCAAGGCCAACGACCGTTACTACGGTCTCGAAACCAAGACGCCCCGGCTCGTCGTCGCCATCCAGGCCAAGGTCGGCAAAATACTCGATCTCACTTCCCCCGGCATCCGCCGCCATCTCGGCATCACCCTTGCCGAACTCTCCGGAGAGGACTGGCGCAAGCTCCTTCAGTCCGGCCAGGAAAGCCTGTCTCAGGCTCTCGGACGCGCTGCCGCCTCCACCGGCGCTTCCGGCCTCCTCGTTCGCTCCGCCGCCGTGCATCAGGCCCGCAACGTCATCCTGTTCCCGCCCCTCGGCGGTTCCGACCGCCTATCCATCATCGAGGGTGATGCTCTCGCCCGCCTCACCGCCGGAAAGAAACCTTGAAACCTGCATAATTGCAGGTTTTAGTGCAGGCACAATGAGCACGCTTACCCGACGCCCCAAAACCGCCAAGGCACCCAAGGTCGCCCTCGTCGCCTTCCGCTTCAAGCACCGTGGCGCGACCGATTACGCCGGTTTGCTCAAAACCTACCGCGCCGAGTTCCATGTCACCCAAGCGCAGCTTGTTCGTCTCACCGGCTTCTCGCCTCGCTCGGTCGCCAAATGGAGCCAGGGGGAAACGCCTTCGCCGAAACAGGAAAAGGCCTTGGTCGAGATGGATCGTTTGTTTGACGGCCTCGCCCGCGTGATCGAACCGGCGCAAGTCGGCCGTTGGCTCACGCACCCCAATCCCGCCTTCGACGGCTCGACGCCCTTGCAGGTGGTGGAGCGTGGCGAACTGGATCGCATCTGGCGTATGCTCTACGACCTCGAATCCGGCCAGCCCGGCTAATCGCGTGGAAGGTCTTTCCTTTAAGTTCTCGCGCGGCCCAATCCTTCATCTAAATCCATGAAGACACCTCGCACTCAACTGCTGTTCGGCGGCATGGATAACGATTACGAGGACATCGTTTCCCGTGCGCGCAGCGGCCGAAGCATTGTGTGGAAATTCCTGAGCGACACCCGTCGCGGGGATCGGCTGCTCATTTATTTCAATTATCCGCACAGTGAAATTGTCGCCACCGCCATCGCGCTGGAGGACAGTTGGCCCGAGGAAGAGGGCGGCTTTTTTGGTCGCATGGGCGAAATCCAACTGTTGGCCGATCCCATTCACATCGCTGAGCTGCGCGAGCTATTCCCACAATGGGCATGGCTCCGCTACCCCCGTTCCAAACTTTACTTGGACGGCGACAAAGCCCGCCTCCTCTGGCAGCGAGCTGAGGGCCGGAGTTCCGAAACATTCCGCCGCTGGCGCAATCACGGCGCAGGGTTTGGAGACGCCGAAAAAAATCGCAAAATCGAGAAGGCCGCAATCAAGCGGGTGACCCGTCAGCTAAAAAACGAGGGATACAAAGTGACTTCTCGCGAAGGTGACCGCGAGGGCTACGACCTCGACGCCGCCAAGGCCGGTAAAACCTGGCACGTGGAGGTGAAGGGTATTTCGGGTTCCGATCTGGCCTTTGTTATCACCCGTGGCGAGTGGACCCGCGCCCGAGAAGACTCCGTTTTTCTGCTCTATGCGGTCACACACGCCGGTGAGTCAAAGGCAGCGAAGATGCATCGCTTTACGGGCAAGCAGCTGGTCGCTCGATTCGAGGCCCGCCCAATCAGCTTCTTCGTCCGCCTCAAAGACTAACTTCCAAAGGCCAGAGCCGATGCTCGCCAGAGGCTCGAATTCTTCGTGCGTGGCCGTGCCCAGAGGGTGCCTTTAGATACCATGACGGCGACAAGTGGGGATCGGTGATCCAAACTCGTCAGCCGTATGAATACCAAAAACAACATCGGAAAGCAGGTTAAACGCGTGCTCGAAAGCAAGAGTGCGCAGGTGAAGCTGGGCATCGACCAACACGCCCGCGA
>CAMBLN010000196.1 GCA_945868215.1 Opitutus sp. GAS368 | reverse complement strand
CCCATAAATCATTTTATCCACCAAACCCACGAACCACCAATCCACTTTTGCTGAACTTGACGGACACAACTTACGAACAACTGCGCCGCAGTTGAAATCCGCCATTCCCGTTCCTTCATAAAACCACCCAACCTCGTCCTTCACCCCCGCCAAAACCACCCTTCAACTGCGGAATTTAGGTTCATTGCGGCCACAACGATTTTCAAAAACTACGCCTATCCATCACCTTGCATCTCAATCAATCCTCTGGGTATTTCTACCTATAACAAAACCGGCCCATCGCTTTCGCCCACCATGGTGTGACGCCAGCAACAGACCGGTTGATCCTCCACAAATGACTTAACTATACGTCCGCTCCGCGTGGATTACTTCGTCTTCACGGGCTTTCCCACTGTGATCTGGTTGTCCACGAGCTCAACGCTCGAAGCCGCCACCGCGATTTCACCGAGGCGGCGTTGATCCTCGATCGACTTCACCCAACCACGCAGCGCCACGCGTCCGTTGATCGTTCCTACTTCCACGTTGCGCGCCTCGATGCGCGAAGCACGGATGTCTTTTTTGATCGCCGCCGTGCGGTCTTCATCCCTCACCGTGTCACCCTGCTCAAGCGCCACGTTTGTCCGCGGCCCCGAATAAGACTCCTGGACCGAACTGCCTTGCTGGCCGTTGGCCGCGGGCGTTTCGGTGTAGCGCGGCTCACGGGCAAACTCGGTTTTTGTCTGGTCGAGCACGAGGGCCCGGCGCGTCGAATCAAAATCCAGCGCCATCGCCGGGACCACGCTCATCGTCCTGATATGCCCCGGCGCGAGCACGATGACATTGATGATACGGGCGGAGGCAATATCCAGGGTCAACCCGTTCACCTTGCCAAAATCCTGGCCCTGCAAATTCCCGACAGGCATCCCCATGAGCTTGTTGGATCGTCCGATGTAACCCAGGTTCACCTTGGATTTTCCGGCCACGGTTCCGCTCTTCTCGCCCGCTTCCAGGAAATAAGGCTCCTGCCCGAAATACCGGTAGGAAGCCGCAACCCGGTCGTTGCGCACCGACTCTTCCCACTTCGTCAACACAACCTCCGGCGCGGCCTTGAATTTCTCCAGGCTCACATCCAGCAGGTAAATCTTGTTCGCACCGTCCGTTTTGAGTGCGAGGGGCGGCACCGCGATCACTTTGCCACCCAACCCGAGAATCTGCCCGCGCACCACCAGCACTTGGACGATGCGACCGTTGGCGAGATCCAGACCCAGACCGCGGATGCGCCCCAAGTGTTCACCCTGCAAATTCGCCACGGTGACGTTGAGAACGAGATCCGTCTGTTTTTCCGCGCCCACCGGCGTCGGCGTCGGATCGTCCTGGGCCTGGGTATACGAGGAAACGCAGCAGGCGAGTGCCGCTGCGACGAGAAGGTTGAGTTTGAATTTCATGTTGTTGGATTCGAAAAACTCCGGAGCCGGCTGCGGCCTCGGTCGCGTTTTCTGATACTGAATCATAATCCAACACGGGCTTCGCCAGCCATGGGGTGTTACCCGACCACCTTGCGCGTTGCGGGGCGGTGCCACCGCAACGACACACGAAACAAGCGGTCACCGACAACGCCCGAAGCCTCGTTAATCGTCTCTTCCCCGCGGCCAAACCACGTCGGAAAGCGGACGTCTGTCTTCCTCTGAATTTTTCGCCCGACTCCAGCAATGGAGCCGGGTCTTCAGACCGCTTACTTCTGCAACGTCGCGCAGAATTTCGCCAGACGGCTCACGCCCTTGGCGATAATCTCGTCGCTCGTCGCGTAGCTGAGGCGCAGGTAGCCCTCGGCGCCAAACGCACTGCCGGGGACGGCGGCGACCTTCTCGGCTTCGAGCAGTTTCGCGCAAAAATCCGCGGAGCTGAGGCCAAAACTGGAAATGTTCGGGAAGAGATAAAACGCACCTTCCGCGAGCAGACACTTGATTCCAGAAATCTTGTTCAGCTCCGCGTGGAGGAACTTCCGGCGGCGATCAAAGGCGACGAGCATCGTCTTGAGCGCGGCATCGGTCTTTTCTTTTTCCTTCAACGCGGCGACCGCACCGTATTGGGCAAACGTCGTGGCATTGGAAGTCATCTGGCTCTGCAACTCGGAGATAGCCTTGGCAATCGGCGCGGGAGCCACCGTGGTGCCCAAACGCCAGCCGGTCATGGCGTAGGTCTTCGCAAACCCGGACACGATGATCGTGCGGGCAAACGCCTCGGGGCTGAACGACGCCGGACTGAAATGTTTCGCCCCGTCGTAGGTGAGATGCTCGTAGATCTCATCCGACATGATGTAGAGATTGTGCTTCACCGCGACCGCCGTGAGGGCCTCCAGTTCGGGCTTCGTGTAAACCGCGCCGGTCGGATTCGACGGCGAATTGATAATCAGAAGGCGGGTCTTCGGCGTGATCGCCGCCTCGAGTTGGGCCGGCGTGAGCTTGAAGCCGGTCGTGTCGTCGGCGAGCACGAGCTTCGGCACGGCACCGGCGAGCTTCACCATCTCGGGATAGCTCACCCAGAACGGCGCGGGGATGATCACCTCGTCGCCCGGCGAACAGGTCGCGAGGATAGTGAGGTAGCAGGAAAACTTGCCGCCGGGGGAAACGATGAACTGCGACGGCGCATATTTCAGCCCGTAGTCGGCGAGATACTTGTCGGCCAGGGCCTGGCGCAGCGGCTCGATGCCGGGCGTGGGCGCATACTTGGTCTTGCCGGACTTCAGGGCGGCGATGCAGGCCTCCTTGATGTGCTCAGGAGTGTCAAAGTCGGGCTCGCCGGCGGCGAAACCGCAGACGTCCTCGCCGGCGGCGGCGAGCGCTTTGGCCTTGGCATCGACGGCGAGCGTCGGCGAAGGCGATACGTTAAGGGCCCAGGTGGAAAGCGGCGCGGGTGCTTGGCTCATTGGATGGATTTTCAGAACAAAAAATGCGGACACAATAAAGGCAAGCCCCGCGCTAGGCGGAGGCTTGCCTTTAAACTTAAGCGGCGCACCCAAGGCGCACCGCGCGGATTATTTCTTGCCCTTCTTGGCGGCGGCCTTGGCGGGCAGCGACTCGATGGCAACGCGGAGAAGTTCGCCGACACTCACGCGCTTCTTCTTTGCGGCCTTCACCAAGGCGTTCTTGGTCGGGCCGGGCAGGCGCACGGAAATCTGGCGGTGTTCGGAGGAGTCGGATTCGTAGCGCTCGAGGTTGAACTCGCCGATGGCGAGACGAACGACTTCGCTGGTGGATTTGAGGCCGAGCTTCTTGCGATGAGTCTCGATTTTCGCGATGAGCGAAACGGGCAGATCGAAGGTAAGCGGCGACGGCGTCGGGGTGGATTTTTTGGCCATGTGTATAATAGGTCTGGATACTAACTTAATGACTGGGGAAACCTGTAAGTCACGAATGTGCGGCGGACTCTCCGGAGCAACGCTAAACTTGAGGCAAACGCCTCAAAGCAAAAAATTATTTTTCCCCTTCGATGATAACGTAGGCCTCTCCGGGTGTATCCACGACCCGCCATGCCTGCCCGCGGATGGCTGTTTCAACGGCGCGCCCATGCTCGATCAGCACGGTGCGGACGCCCGCCTCCGCTCCGCCGAGCACATCGGCATCTGCATCGCCGGCATATAGCACTTCGTGCGGTTGCACACCGAGCCGGGCCAGGATTTCACGTAGTCCCGCCGGGTGTGGTTTGTGGGTGGGAAGGTCGTCCCCGCACACCACCGCGGAAAAGAACCGCCCCAAGTCGTGAGCCGCAAAAATAGCCTCGGTGGTGTGCCGGTCGCGCCCGGTCCAGATGGCGAGCTTAAGACCGCGCGTGTGCAAGCCGGAGAGCATAGCAATCATGCCTTCAAACGGCTGCACCAACGCCCCGTTCTCAAAACCAAAACTCTCCAGACGTCGCATCGCCTCGGCTGCTTTTACCGAGTCGCCCGTCAGCTCAAACAGGGTGCGTTCGGGCGGCCCGCCCAACCGTTGAAAAATTCCGTCGATGTCCAGATCGGGCCGGAAAGGCGCCAGCGCATGGGCGAAGGCGCGCAAAACCAGGGGCATCGAATCGATCAGGGTGCCGTCGAGGTCAAAGACGACGGCGCGAATTCCCGACGGAGTCTGCGATGCGGACGAGGCGGCCATGATTTTCAAGGAGCCAGGCGCCGCACCCGTTCGGGCGGAATCGGGGTGACCGGCTGCGAGAGTTGCGCGGGATCAAAAATCACCCCCGAAAAATCCAGACCGAGCGCCGCTCCGGTGACGACAAACTGAGTCTTGTTGCGCGTTGCCTCGTCGCGCAGATCGATGGTTTTCACCATCCACTGATCGTCCACTTTTTTGAGATCCAGCACCGTGATCGATTTGAGCACGCGCTCCTCCGCCCCGATCTGCTGGGCCTGGACCAACGCACCGAATTGCGTATCCAAAAACACCCGCACCCCGGCCAACTCCGGCCGCTGCGCGGCGATGTCCTCCGGCGGATACATCAGGAACACGTGCGCCGGACGGCCTCGCACCGGAGCAAGGCCTTCAAAAACAAAATCACCCCAGTAAAGAAAAGGCATCTGCAAATCGAAGGCCGTG
>CAMBLN010000195.1 GCA_945868215.1 Opitutus sp. GAS368 | reverse complement strand
TCGTCCAGAGATCGCTGGAGCACGCGGCCGCCATCTTTGGGGCAACGCTGTTCACCGTGCAGCGCCCAGAGCAGGCGCGCATAATCGGCGATCTCGGTGACCGTGGCGATGGTGCTGCGGGGCGAACCGCCGCCGGTTCGTTGCTCGATTGCGAGAACCGGCGAGAGGCCGTGGATAAAATCGACGTCGGGCCGCTTCAGTTGTTCGAGGACCTGGCGGGCCTGCGTGGAGAGCGACTCCATGTATTTCCGGTAGCCCTCGGCATAGATGGTGTCGAAGGCCAGGGAGGATTTGCCCGAGCCAGATGGGCCGGTGATCACGACCAGTTTTCCACGGGGGATGCGCACCTCAAGGTTCTTGAGATTGTGCTCCCGGGCGCCTTTGACGTGGATGTGGGTCGCGGCCTGCATGTAGTGGAACCGACACGGTATCCAATTTACCGTGAAAGCAAGGCGGCAAAACCCCGACGTCGCCCTCGCCCCTTTCGGCTGGCGTTGGCGGGCGCGGATGCTTGTTCTTTCCGCCATGTCCGAAATTCAAGATCGGCAACAGCTATTGACTCCCAGCCAGCGACGTCTGGTCGGCTTCGCGCTCGGGTTGGTGGCTTTGGTGGGCACCATCGCATTGCTCGTGGGCGTATTCATCGTCCTCTCGTTCCTCGTCGGACATTTCTCCGGCGTGCTGTGGCCGCTCGCGGTCGCCGGCATCATGGCGTTGATCATGCGACCCGTCGTCGAGCTGCTGGAGAAAAAACTGAATCTGAAACGACTGAGCGCGGTCATTACCCTTTATGGCGTGTTCGTGCTCGTCGTCGCGGGAGGTCTTTTGCTGATCACGCCTCCGTTGGTCGAACAAGTCCTGGCGTTCATAGCCTACGTGCCCGAGTTCTGGAAAAACGGCATTGCCTACGTGCAACAGCACTATCCCGAGTGGATCGAGATCGGGAAAAAGCAGCTCGAAAACGAGCACATTAAGCGAGCCGTGGATGGTCTCTTTGAGGAAGCCCAACAACTCACCCAGCACGCCCTGCCCTCCCTCAAATCCGCCGGGAACGGCGTGCTCGGCATCTTCGGGTTCGTGACCCACCTCGCCGTGGTGCCGATCTATTTGTTTTTCTTCCTGCTCTCGCGTGGCGAACCTGCCAAGAATTTCGACAAACAACTTCCCTTCCTCAAACCCCATGTGCGCAACGACGTGGTGTTCCTTATCCGGGAATTCATCGCCATCGTCGTTTCGTTCTTCCGCGGACAACTCGTCATCGGCCTCATCATGGGTGCGCTGCTTGCCGTCGGGTTTTCTGTGGTCGGCCTGAAGTTCGGCCTGGTGATCGGCCTTCTGCTGGGTGTCCTCAACATCGTGCCCTACCTCGGCACGATCATCGGCCTGAGCATCGCGCTTCCCCTCGCCCTCCTCCAGCCCGATGGCGGCATGCCGCTCGTCGGCCTCGTGCTGCTGGTGTTCGTCATCGTGCAAAACATCGAGGGCTGGTATCTGACACCCAAGATCATGAGTGATCGCACCGGTCTGCATCCGGTGGCGATCATCGTCTCGATTTTCTTCTGGGGCACCGCCCTCGGCGGCATCCTCGGCATGGTGCTGGCGATTCCGCTGACCGCGTTCTTCGTGACCGCGTGGCGTTTGGTGAAGCGCAAGTATTTCAAACCCGCCACGGACTGATCCCGCATGGCCGCCGCCCCGCCCACGCCGCCCGATGAATGCGCCAACTGCGGCGCCGACATCCCGCGCCACGCCCGCGCCTGTCCCGAGTGCGGTGCCGACGAACGCACCGGCTGGCGTGAAACCTCGATCTACGACGGACTTGATCTGCCGGACACCGGGACTGACGACACGCCCGCCGAAGCGCGCCGCCCCGTGAAGGTTTTCTGGATTCTGGTCGGCGTCGGCCTGCTGATCCTGTTGGTAATGGGAACGCTCGGACTCCGCCTATGAACCTCAAATGGAAATCACTCGATGCCTGGTCCGACGCCGGCCTGCTGATCATCCGGTGCGGCGTGGGCGCGTTGTTCATGTGCCTGCACGGCTTTCCTCGTCTGATGGGCGGACCAGACAAGTGGAATTCCACAGGACGGGCGCTCAGCTACCTCGGCATTGATTTCGGCTTCACGATGTGGGGACTCGCCGCCGCGCTGATCATGACCTTTGGCGGCGCGCTGATGATCATCGGTTTGGCGGTTCGTCCGGTGGCGCTGGCGCTTTTTGTCATCATGGCGGTCGCTTCGATCTGGAAATACTACCCCTTCGCCGGCTGGGGTGCCGCCGACCATCCGGCCACGATGGCCGTCGTATGCCTCGGCCTGTTGTTTACCGGCGCGGGCAAATATTCCCTCGACACAAAAACTTGAGCGTTTCGCTTGTCCCGCAGGCCGCCGCGTGAACGTTGTCGGCTCGCATGGCCTGGGATGTTCAATTTCGCAACGGAGTGTGGCTGCCGCAAACCGGCTGGTGGCTCGACGCGCATCACCCGGTCGAGCGCTCCTTCGTCTCGCACGCGCACTTCGATCACCTCGCGCCGCACAAGGAAATCATCTGCTCCGAAGGCACCGCCAAACTGATGCGGGCACGCATGCCCGCAGAGCGCCGTGAACACGTCCTGCCCTTCGGCCGCACCGAACCGCTGACGGGCGACACCACGGTCACCCTGCATCCCGCCGGTCACATTTACGGCTCCGCGCAGATCCTTCTGGAACACACCGCCCACGGACGCCTGCTCTACACCGGCGACTTCAAACTCCGCCCCGGCCTCTCCGCCGAACCCTGCGCCACTCCCGCCGCCGATGTGCTAATCATGGAGACGACGTATGGACGCCCGCACTACGTGTTGCCGCCGACCTCCGATGTGCTGCGCGACATCCTGCTCTTTTGCCGCCAGACCCTCGAAGAGGGTGAAACGCCGGTGCTCTTCGGCTACAGCCTGGGCAAGAGCCAGGAAATCCTCAGCAGTCTCACCGGCGCGGGCCTGCCCGTCATGCTGCACCGGCAAGCGCAGCGCCTCACACGCATCTACGAAGAATGCGGCCTCACTTTCCCCGCGCACCGCGAATTCACCGCCGCCGACTCGGCGGGCCACGTGGTCATCACCCCTCCGCACGCGCCCGGCTCGTCGTTCCTTAGGTCCATCGCCAAGCCCCGCACCGCGATGATCACTGGCTGGGCGCTCGATCCCGGCGCACGCTTTCGCTACCAATGCGACGCGGTCTTCCCGCTCTCCGATCACGCGGATTACGCCGACCTGCTCCGCTTCGTCGAACTCGTGAATCCGCGCCGCGTGCTCACGCTCCACGGCTTCGCCGAAGACTTTGCCCGCACGCTCCGCGAACGCGGCGTCGAAGCCTGGGCCATCGGACGCGACAACCAACTCGAATTCACGCTACCGGCTCCTTCCGTCGCCGTTGCTGCGAAGCCGTCCTCCGCACAACCGGCGGCGACCGAAAAAGCCGACGATCTCGCGAGTTTCGCATCCGTGGCAGAACGCATCAAAAACACCGCCGGCAAACTCGAAAAAATCCGCCTGCTCTCCGAGCACCTCGCGCAGCTCGACGACACCGGCGCGGCGCTCGCCGCGCTGTATTTTACCGGCCGCCCCTTCCCGCAATCCGACGCGCGCACGCTTAATCTCGGCTGGGCCGTCATCAAACGCGCCCTGCTCGAACTCACCGGCCTCAACGAAGGCGACTACCGCCGCGCCTACGTCGGGTTTGGCGACAGCGGCGACACCGCCGAATCAATTCTCGCCGGTCGCACCCAACCCGAGCCGGCACCGCTGCGAAACATCGCCGCGTTTTTCGAACAACTCGCCGCCACGCGCGGACCCGCCTGGAAACTCGATCTGCTGCGCGAACGCATTCGCAAGCTGTCGCCCGTCGCCGCCAAATACCTCGTCAAAATCATCACCGGCGACCTGCGCATCGGCCTGAAAGAAGGCCTCGTTGAAGAAGCCGTCGCCGCCTCCAGCGGTCGCACGCTCGAATCCGTGCGCGAAGCGAACCTGCTCTGCGGCGATCTGCACGCCGTCACGCTCGCCGCCCGGGCCGATCAACTCGCGACGATCACGTTGCGCGTGTTTCATCCGCTGCAATTCATGCTCGCAAGTCCCGAGCCCACCGCCGAAGCCATCCTCGCCCGCTTCGGTGCCCCCGTGTGGCTGGAGGAAAAATACGACGGCATCCGCTGCCAGGTTCACAAACAGGGCGAACGCGTGGAGTTTTTCTCGCGCGACCTCAACCGCATCACGCCGCAATTCCCCGACCTCGTTCCGTTGGTGCGCACGCTGCCCGGGGATTTCATCATCGACGGCGAACTGCTCGCCTGGCGCGACGGCCGCGCCCTGCCCTTCGCCGAGCTGCAAAAACGCCTCGGCCGCACCGGCGGTGATGACTTTTTCCTCGGCGGCGAAATCCCTGTATCCATTTCCTGCTACGACCTGCTTTGGCGCGACGGGCGCACGCTCTTGAAGACACCGCTGCAAGACCGCCGCCGCGAACTTGAATCGCTGGTCGGCGCCACCGCCCGCCTGCAACTCGCCCCGGTCACGCACGCCGTGACCGTCGAT
>CAMBLN010000194.1 GCA_945868215.1 Opitutus sp. GAS368 | reverse complement strand
GCTCGCCCTACTACAGCGTCCACTCGATCCTCGTGCGCAAAGGCAACCCCAAGGGCATCAAAGACTGGTCCGATCTCGCCAAACGCGGCGTGAGCATCGTGCAGGTCAATCCGAAGACCGGCGGCAACGGCCGTTACGCCGTTCTCGCTTACTATGCCGCCGGCCTGCAGTCCTCCGGCGGTGACGCCAAGGCTGCCCGCTCGCTCACCAAGAAGATCCTCGCCAACGTCGTCGTGTTCGAGAGTGGCGGCCGCACCGCGACCTCGACGTTCACCGAGCGCGAAATCGGCGACGTGCTCGTCACGTTCGAGGCCGAGACGCTCGCCCTCGCCAACGCCCCCGGCTCCGCCTTCGAGGTCGTCACGCCGTCCGTGAGCGTGCTCGCCGAGTTCCCCGTCGCCGTGGTCGAAAAAGTCGCGAAGAAGCGCGGCACCGAAGCCGTTTCCAAGGCCTACCTCGAATTCCTCTACACCCCGCAAGGCCAGGAAATCATCGCCAAGAACTACTACCGTCCGCGCAACGCCGACATCGCCGCGCGCTATTCGTCCAAGCTCACGCCCGTGAATACCGTCGAGGTCGCCGGCACCTTCGGCGGCTGGGACAAGGCCACCGCCGATTTCTTCGCCAACGGCGCGTTGGTGGACGTCCTCCTCAAGGAAATCGCCGCCGAGCGCGTCAACTAAACGATCCGTTTAACCACGAAACACACGAAATACACGAAATCGAAACGAACGGAAACAAAGGTCCGACTGTGATCGGTTTTCTGGTCCGGCTTTCGTGTTTTTAGTGTGTTTCGTGGTTAAAAATCTCCGTCGCCTTCTCACCATGCCACGCCCACGGGTCATCCCCGGCTTCGGCCTCACACTCGGAACCACGCTTGTATTTCTTGCGCTGGCCACGCTGCTCCCCTTGGGCGCCTTGGTGTTGAAAACCGCCAGTCTGACCTGGGCCGAATTCTGGGGCTACATCAGCGACTCGCGCGCGGTCTCCACTTATCGCGTCACGGTGTTCGCCGCCGCCGCGGCCACCGCCATCAACCTCGTGCTCGGCGTCCTCACCGCGTGGATACTCGTGCGCTACGAGTTTCCCGGACGCCGTCTGCTCGACTCCGCCATCGACCTGCCGTTCGCGCTGCCCACCGCTGTCGCGGGCATCGCCCTCGCCACGCTCACCGTGCCCAACGGTCCGGTCGGCGCGCTCTTCACGCCGTTCGGCATCAAGATCGCCTACGCTTTTCCCGGCATCATTTTGGCGATGAGCTTCACCAGTCTTCCGTTCGTCGTGCGCACCGTTCAGCCGGTGCTCGCCGATCTGGAACCGCAACTCGAGGAAGCCGCCGCCAGTCTCGGCGCCGGGCCTGTCACCACTTTTGTCCGCGTCATCCTGCCGGAGCTGCTTCCGGCGATCATCGCGGGCGGCACGCTCGCGCTCGTGCGCAGCCTCGGCGAATTCGGCGCGGTCGTCTTCATCGCCGGCAATCTCCCGTTTCAAACCGAGATCAGCTCGCTGCTTATTTTCATCCGCATGGATGAATTCGACTACGTCGGCGCCGCCGCCATCGCCACGATCATCCTCGCCGCCGCGCTGATCCTGCTGATCGCGATGAATCTCCTTCAAGCCCGCCTCTACCGGCGTTTCCACGGATGAGTAGTGCGCCCCAAAATTCTCGCGTTTCATTGCGCGGACACCCCCGCCGCCTCGCCCTCGTGCTGGCGGGCGCAGGCGCGGCCGGCTTGCTCATCAGCCTGCCGCTCGCCGCCGTATTTTATTACGCGCTCCGCGACGGCCTGCACGCCTACTGGTCGCACCTCACGGCGTCGGACACGCTTCACGCCATCGGGCTTTCGCTGCTCGCCGCCGGCATCGCGCTTCCGATCAACACCATCTTCGGCCTCACCGCCGCGTGGTCCCTCGCGAAGTTCGAGTTCCCCGGTCGTCGGCTCATCATCAGCCTCATCGAACTGCCGCTTTCGATTTCGCCCATTATCATCGGCGTCGCCTACTTGTTTGTCTTCGGCATGCAGGGTCTGCTCGGACCTTGGCTCGACGACCACGGCATCACGCTGGCCTTCAACGTGGCGTCCATCGTCGTCGTCACGACCATCGTCACCACGCCCTACGTTTTCCGCGAAGTCCTTCCGCTCATGCTCAGCCAAGGCACGAGCGAGGAGCAGGCCGGTGTTACTCTTGGCGCGGGTGGCTGGCAGGTGTTCCGCCGCATCACGCTGCCCAACATCAAGTGGGCGCTCTTCTACGGCATGGCCCTGAGTTTTGCGCGCAGCCTCGGTGAGTTCGGTTCCGTTTCCGTCGTATCCGGCGCGGTGCGCGGCGAGACCAACACCATGACGCTCCAGATCGACCTGCTCTATCACGACCAGGTGCAAACCGCCGCCTTCGCCGTCGCGTCAATCCTCACGTCCTTCGCGCTGGTCACGCTGTTCATCAAGACCTGCATCGAACGCCGCCTCTCTTCCTCATGAGCCACCCCGCCGAACTCTCCACCTACCTTGCCACGCTGCCGTTTCTTGGCCGCACCACGTTGTCGCGCACCGAGGTCTTAGCCGGTGAATGGCTTGAACTCACCGCCACCTACGAAGTCGGCGCGGCCGGACTCGCCGATGGCGCGTGGCTCAAACTCGTTTTCAAATTCTACTCCGACTGGGGTCTCTTCCAAACCAGCGATCCCACCGCCGCTAACTTCATCTCCGTCGACTACGAGCCGCGCAAGCCGTTCCCCGGTGAGAGCACCGCGACCGTGCGTTCGCTCAAAGTCCGCTTCGATCAAAAAGGTCACGAGCGCCCTTACCAAAAAGTCGTCATCATCGACGTGGTGGACGGATACCTGAAACCCGGCGACCGCATCATCCTCCGGCTCGGCGACCAACGTCACGGCGGACCCGGCACGCGCGCGCAGACGTTTGTGGAGGAGGCGTTTCGTTTCCGTGTGTTTGTCGATACGGTCGGGGCCTCGCGTTTTGCCGCCGTGCCCGGCGACCTCGTGCTCGCCGTGCGGCCGGGCAGGGGAGTGAAGGGCGTGCTCCTAGCCCCTCGTCTCGTGCGCCCCGGCGTGTTGTTCGCGGTCACCTTCCGCATGGAGGACGAGTGGGGCAACCTCGCGCCCGCCGACACCGTGCCGCCCTCCGCCCTCCAGATTTGGCTCGGCGACCGCCGCCGTGTCGTGCTCCCGCTCGCGTGGAGCAGCGAGGCCGGAGCTTGGGCGCGGGGAGTGCTCACGCTGCCCGAGGCCGGCGACTACCGGCTCGTGATCGAAGATCCATCGGTGGTCGTGAACGTAACCGTCGATCCCGCCGCGCCGGCGCCGCGCGCGCTTTACGCCGATTTGCACGTCCACTCCGACGACACCGTCGGCGTGAACCCCACGCTCTCCGTGCTCACCTACGCGCGCGACGCCGCCGGACTCGATATCACCGGCTACACCGCCAACGATTTCAACGTCCGCGCCGACCGCTGGGCCGCCGCCGTGAAGGTCTGCCGTGAACTCCACGACGAGGGGCGCTTCCTTTGTTTCCCCGGCACCGAGTGGTGCGGCGCGAGCGCGGTCGGCGGCGATCGCAACGTCGTTTTCCTCGGCGAAGAAGTGCGTTTCCCGCTCACCGCCGACGGACGCAGCCTGCGCGTGTTCGATTGGAACGAGGACACCGCGCAAAATCGTCCGCAAGATCCCGGCCTGCCCACCGCCGCCGATCTGCACAACGCCTACCGCGATCTCGCCGAGGGCGACCGTGCGCTGCTCATCCCGCACGTCGGCGGACGCCGCGCGCTCTTTGAATGGCATGATCCCGTGCTTGAGCGTCTCGTCGAAATCGCCTCCTCGTGGGGCCACTTCGATTGGTTCTACCGCGACGCCCTCGCGCGCGGCCTGCAAGTCGGCGCCTCCGCCGCCGGCGACGAACATCGCGGCCGCCCCGGCGGCGGCGCACCCGGCGTGGGTTCCTTCGGCACCGCCGGCGGACTCACCGGTGTGCTCGCCGACACCGTCACGTCCGCCGACATCGCGCGGGCATTGCGCGCCCGTCACAGCTGGGCCACGACCGGCGGACGCGCCGTGGCATTGCTCACCGCCGGCGCGCACCGGCAGGGCGACGCGTTTGCGCACACCGGCCCGTTGGAAATTTCCTACCGTCTTTTGGGCGATGCGTGGGAACGCGTGGAATTGCGGGATGACCAAGGTGCCGTGCTTCTCGCCCGCGACATCGACGCCGAGCTCGGCCACTCAGCCCACCGCATTCGTATCCGGTGGGGAGGCGCCCGCATCAAAGACCGCTACCGCTGGGCCGAGTGGCGCGCCGTCGTCGAAGTGACCGGCGCGCGCGTGCTCTCGTGGAAAGCCCGTGGACTCGAGCATCCCGAGGAAACCGTCATCGAGACTTCGCCCGGCGTGTTCGCGATCCGCACCGATACTTACGGTGACTCCGATCACTTGGAGCTGGAAATCTCCTACCTCGCCGCCGCGCGTTTTTCCCTGCGCTTCGAAATCGACGCCTACAACAAAACCGGCGACACCCTGGCGCGGAATCCCGATGCGCAAACACCGGGTGCGGCGTGGGATTTTAGCGGCGGTGCTTTGCTGGCGGCGCACGCCGCAGGCCTGCGCAGTGACCTCGGCGG
>CAMBLN010000193.1 GCA_945868215.1 Opitutus sp. GAS368 | reverse complement strand
TCGTCCCCGCCCCCGAGCCCGTCCCCGAGCGCGCCTCCACCGCCCGCCTCCCCCGCCGCCCGGCCGAATAAAACAATCAAACACCCGCTTGATTTTAAAAAAAGCCCGCTAAAATAGCGGGCTTTTCCATTTCCCACCCCCAACACTCTCCTCTCCTACACCTCTTACTCCTCTTACACCTCTCACACCCATGTCCACCGCCACACCGCAAAAGTTCGAGTTCCAAGCCGAGATCAAGCAGCTCCTCGATATCGTCATCCACTCGCTCTACACCGAGAAGGAAATCTTCGTCCGCGAGCTCGTCTCCAACGCCTCCGACGCCATCGAGAAACTCCGCCACCTCCAAATCACCGAGCAGGACAACATCGCCGACGCCGACCGCGCCCTCGAGGTCAACCTCACGACCGACGACACCGCGAAAACCCTCACGATCTCCGACGCCGGCCTCGGCATGACGCGCGCCGAACTCATCGAAAACCTCGGCACCATCGCCCACTCCGGCTCCAAAGCCTTCCTCAAAGCCCTCAGCGAAGGCGGCCAGAAAAACTCCAACCTCATCGGCCAGTTCGGCGTCGGTTTCTACTCCGCCTTCATGGTCGGCAAGACCGTCAAAGTTTACTCCCGCTCCTGGAAGAAAGACGAACCCGCCCACGTCTGGACCTCCGACGGCTCCGGCAGCTACGAGGTCGAGGAAGTCTCCGACCAGGAACGCGGCACCAAGATCGTCATCGAGCTCAAAGACGACGCCCACGAGTTCGCCACCGAAGGCCGCGTAAAGGAAATCCTCGAGCGCTACAGCGCCTTCGTCTCCTTCCCGGTCAACCTCAACGGCAAACACATCAACACCGTCCAGGCCCTCTGGCTCCGTTCCAAGTCCGAGATCACCGACGAGGAATACACCGCCTTCTACAAATTCCAGGCCCACGCCTACGACGAGCCCCGCCTCCGCCTCCACTTCTCGGCCGACGCCCCGCTCCAGATCAACGCCCTGCTCTTCGTCCCCAAGGACAACACCGAAAAATTCGGCATGGCCCGCCTCGAGCCGTCCGTCTCCCTCTACTGCCGCAAAGTCCTCATCGACTCCAAGCCCAAGGATCTCCTCCCCGAATGGCTCCGCTTCATGAAGGGCGTCGTCGATTCCGAAGACCTCCCCCTCAACATCTCGCGCGAGACCATGCAGGACCGCGCGCTCATCGAGAAGCTCAACAAGGTCATCACCAAGCGCTTCATCAAATTCCTGTCCGAGGAAGCCAAGAACCGCGCCGAAGCCTACAACGAGTTCTACGCCGAGTTCGGCATCTTCCTCAAAGAAGGCGCCGCCCTCGATTACACCCACAAGGACGAGCTCGTTAAACTCCTCCGCTTCGAGTCCTCCCTCACCGAGAAAGGCAAGACCACCTCGCTCGCCGACTACGTCACCCGCATGGGCGCCGACCAAAAGGAAATCTACTTCCTCCTCGGCCCGTCCCGCGCCGCCATCGAAGCCGGCCCGTATCTCGAAGGCTTCAAAGCCCGCAACCTCGAGGTCCTCTTCTGCTACGAGTCCGTCGATGAATACGTCATGTCGAACGTCCGCGAATTCGACGGCAAGAAGCTCATCGCCGCCGACCACGCCGACGTGAAACTCGCCGACGCCCCCAAGCCCCCCGCCGCCGAAGGCGACCTCTCCGAAGCCGACGCCAAGTCCTTGGCCGAATGGCTCAAAACCACCCTCGGCGACCGCGTCGAAGAGGTGAAAGCCTCCGACCGCCTCGTCGATTCCCCCGCCCTCGCCGTCAACGCCGACAAGTTCATGTCCCCCCAGATGCGCCGCATGATGAAGGCCATGAACAAAGACGGCGCCGACGCCCCCGTGAAGGTGAACCTCGAGATCAACCCCCGCCACGCCGTGATCAAACACCTCGCCGCCGCGAAAACCGCGTCCCCTGAAAAAGCCGCCCTGATCGCCGAGCAGATCCTCGACAACAGCCTCATCAGCGCCGGCCTCTTCGAAGACCCGAGCAAGATGGTCGCCCGCCTCTACAAGCTCCTCGAAACCGTCTGATCGCGTCCGTAGCGGAACGGCGGAGCCGTTTCGTCCCCCGTGGAGGGCGGACCGCCGTGTCCGCCGCCCCCGTCCCCGTAGGCCGCGAGCTCGCTTGCGCTCCAAGGGAGAGACGACCTCCGTGTCGTCCGCATCGCCCCCCCAGCCCCGCCGCCCCCAAAGCGCGCCGGGGCTTTTTTACACCTCCACCATCCCCTCCCCCGCCAAACCCAATTTGTCACTTAATAAGTGACAAACTTTCGTTACCTAATTTCATTCAATATCTTAATTTTAGTATGGCTCAGCAGCCATACTTCTCCCTTGCCCGTATGGCTCCCTAGCCATACCTTCCCCCATCATGAAAATGACCATGCACATCGACGAAGACGTCCTTGATCGCGTGATGAAGATCACGGGCGCCAAAACCAAACGCGCCGCCGTCGAACTCGCCCTCAACGAGATGGCCCGCCGCCATAAACTCAAAGAGCTCTTCTCCGCCGGCCTCGGACTCTCTCCCGAAGAACTGAAAAACGCCTTCGATCCCGCTTCCGATCCCACGCTCGCCCCGGAAGAGCCGCTGCAAAACGTTGCCGAAGACAAAGCCCCCTATGGCCAGCCTCGTTCTACCTGACAGCAACTTCTTTATCCGGAGTCTCAAAGCCGGGCTGGATCCGTTCGCACAACTCTCCCCGCACGCGGAGAAAACTGAATTTGTCACCTGCGGCGTGGTCATTGCCGAGGTGACGCGCGGCCTTCGCGCGCCGTCCCTCCGCCAGAAATTTGAGGAGAACTTCGCACTCATGACCTGCGTGTCCACGACTGCTTTAATCTGGAAACGCACCGCCCAACTCGCCTGGTCCCTCGACCGCCAAGGTCTCGTCCTCCCCCTCCCCGATCTCATCATCGCCGCCACCGCCCTCGAAGCCGGTGCCACCGTCCTCACCTTCGACGCCCACTTCAAAAAAATCCCCGGCCTGCGCGCCACCGACCGATTGATCTGAAGGTGGAGCGCGTTGTCCCTAACGCGCTGGCTCGTATTCGCGCCTCCGGGCGATTCCCCTTGTCACCCACCCACCGCCCCCTTCCCTGACGCGTCCCTCGTGTTTCGAGGTTCCGACTTCTTCTCACGCACGACGCACTCATGGACACGTTTATCTACGGCATCGATTTCGGCACCAGCAACTCCGCCGTCACCATCTGGAACGCCACGACGCGTTCCCTCGTGCGCGACCCGCGCATCGCCGGCGTGGACGCATCGTTCCTCTACTTCCCCTACACGACGAAGCGCATCGCACCCGTCATCGGTGACGCCGCCAAGCTCCGCTACGTCGAGGACGAGATGCGCGGACGTTTCTTCCAAGCCGTCAAAACCATCCTCCCCTACCAGACGTTCACCGAGACGATCATCAACAACCAGACCTACACCATCGAGGATCTGATCGCGATTTTCCTCCAACACCTCAAAGCCCGCGCCGACGCCGTCACCCAACAAGACGTGAAACGCGTCGTCCTCGGCCGCCCCGCCGTTTTCTCGACCGACCCCGCCGAAGATCAACTCGCCGAATCCCGCCTCCTCCGCGCCGCCCAACTCGCCGGCTTCACCGAGATCCACTTCCAATACGAGCCCATCGCCGCCGCCTTCGCCTACGAATCCCGCATCTCAAAACCCGAGCGCGTCCTCGTCGGCGACTTCGGCGGTGGCACCTCCGACTTCACCGTCGTCCAACTCGACCCCGCCCGCCAAGGCCTCACCGATCGCATGGCCGACATCCTCGCCACCGGCGGCCTCCCCGTCGCCGGCAACAAATACGACGCCGCCACCATGTGGCACAAAGTCACCCCGCTCTTCGGCCGCGGCGCCACCTACGACAGCTGGGGCAAACAGCTCGAGGTCCCCGACTCCCTCTACCGCACGATCTGCCAGTGGGACCAGATCGTCTTCCTGCGAAACGCCAAAAAAATGGACCTCCTCTGGCGTCTCACCGGACTCTCCAACGACGCCCCCGCCTTCGAACGTTTCCAAGCCCTCATCAAAGAAAACCAAGGCTTCGCCCTCTTCCAAAAAATCGAAGGCGCCAAGATCGCCCTCACCACGCAGGTCACCGCCCCGATCACGTTCACGCACCCGAAGATCCCCATCGACCTCCGCCTTACGCGCAGCGAGTTCAACAAAAACTCCGCCGACCTCACCGCGCAAATCACCGGCTACCTCGACCAATTCTTGGCCGACTCCAACATCACCCCCGCCAGCATCGAAACCGTCTTCCTCACCGGCGGCACATCCCTCATCCGCAGCCTCCGCCAGGAATTCGTCACCCGCTTCGGCCAGGACCGCATCCGCGACGGCCAGGAATTCACCAGCGTCGCCGACGGCCTCGCCCTCAGCGCCCCGCTCTTCTTCCCTGAACTGCACAAATCGGCATAGGAGTAGCGTCGCCTTTATCAGGATTTACGATCTTTGCTCATAAGACTAGTATCTTGTAACATAAAGTATTTCGCATTGATGCCGAAGCCTGAGATCGGTTATGTCCGGCATGGCCAATCGATACAAAGTCACGCTTACGCGAGCGGAGAGGGAGCAGCTCACCGAACTCGCCCGCAGTGGTAAATCCACGGC
>CAMBLN010000192.1 GCA_945868215.1 Opitutus sp. GAS368 | reverse complement strand
CGGCCATTCGCGTCGGCTTTACCCTCGGTGCCAGCTACGCTTGGTAAGCCGTCGCCCCGCCCGTTCGGTAAATAACAAAGCCTCCCCCGTAGATGAGGGAGGCTTTTTGTTGCCCGCTCACCAAAGGTCGAGGCCCAGGGTGAGCGAAGGGCAGAGCTGGTGAGCGACCTGCCCGCCTACTAACCGGACACCTTTCTCCATTCGAGTATGCGCGTCTGGAAATTCACCTCCGCCTTATACGTCCCCTCCGGCGTCGTTATGGTCTGCCCCACGGAAGTCGGAGGCGGAGCCGCACTAATCGACTGATAATTGTAGGTAGGAGGAGGCGGGGTCGTGCCGCCGCCGTCATCGCCGGTCCCCGTGTCGGGGTTGGTGCTGGCGAGCTTGGCTGCGTGCGCTAACTGGTAGCCTGTCTTGACTCCCGACTCGCGGAGGTGGCTGGCAATGCTTGTGCGCAGGTCCGATTCGTCCTGCATCGCAAGGCGCATCTTCGCCAACTGCTGATCGAGGGTGCGTCCGCCCGTTCCGGCAGTCTCAAACCCCTGACGCCATCCTTTCAAGACCTCCACTTCGTCCCCACCCCCAGACCGGTTTGTCACTTAATAAGTTACAAACCGGTTTTTATCGTTTTTCCCCAACGAAATACGTGGACCGGAAAATGCCTTAAGCGTTGCTAACCGCCTCCAGTTCCTCCCAGCGCGCAAACGCCTTGGCGTGTTCCGCCTCAATCTCATCCAGACGCGCCTTGGTCGCCGAAGCCGCGTCGGGGTCTTTGCGGTAAATCGACACGTCGCCCAATTTCGCCGTCAGCTCGGCCTGCTCTTTCTCCAACCGCTCGATCAAAACCGGCAGCTCCGCCAGCTCGCGCTGCTCTTTGCTATTCAACTTCCGCGCCGCCGCTGCGGCAGCCTTGCCGGTCGGCTTCACGACCCCGCTCTTCACCTGCGGCGCGGCCGCCGCCGCGGCACGCTTGGCCATCTCCGCCTTCCAATCCGTGTAACCGCCATCGAAATCCCCGATCTGTCCATCACCTTCGAACACCAGCGTGCTGCTCACGACTTCATCCAAAAACGAACGATCATGGCTCACCACCAGCAGCGTGCCTTCGTATTCAACGAGCAAATTTTCCAACAAATCCAACGTCTCCGCGTCCAGATCGTTCGTCGGTTCGTCCATCACCAGCACGTTGGCCGGCTTCGTGAACAGTCGCGCCAGCAACAGACGATTGCGTTCACCGCCCGACAACACCCGCGCCGGCGTGCGCGCGCGATCCGGCGTGAAAAGAAAGTCCTGCAGATAACTGATCACGTGCCGCGTGCGGCCATCGATCGTAATCGAATCGCTGCCAAGGTTCAGGTTGTCCGCCACGGTCTTGTTGTCGTCGATCAACGAACGCATCTGGTCGAAATACGTGACCTCCATGCGCGTGCCGTGCTTGATCGTGCCGGTCGTCGGCGCGAGCTGGCCGAGGAGCAGTTTGATCAGCGTGGTCTTCCCCGCGCCGTTCGGTCCGATGAGCCCGATCTTGTCGCCGCGCATGATCGTCGTGTTGAAATCTTTCACCAGCACGCGTCCGTCCGGATATGAGAAACTCATGTTCTCGACTTCGACGACTTTCGCACCCGAGCGCTCGGCATCGACGAGTTTCAAGTTGGCATTACCGACCTTGCTGCGCCGCGCCGCACGTTCGGCGCGCATCGCCATCAGTTGGTGCACGCGGCCCTGGGCGCGCGAGCGCTGCGCCTTCACGCCGCGGCGGATCCACTCCTCTTCCTGCGCGAGGCGTTTGTCGAAGGCGGCCTGCTGGCGCTCCTCGGCTTCAAGGCGGTCCGCGCGGCGCTGGAGGTAGGTGTCATAGTCGCAATCCCAGTTCGTGAGAATACCGCGATCCAGCTCCACAATACGCGTCGCCAGTTTTTTCAAAAACGCGCGATCATGCGTCACGAAAAACAAGCTGGGTTTCTCCGTGAGCAAAAACTCTTCGAGCCACAGAATGCTCTCGATATCCAAATGATTCGTCGGCTCATCCAGCAGCAACAAATCCGGCTGACCGGCCAGCGCACGAGCCAGCAGCACGCGACGTTTCAAACCGCCCGACAACGCCCCGAACTCCGCCGAGGGTGCGAGCTGCAGTTTCTCGATGAGGTTATCGACGCGCACGTCGCGCTCCCAGTCTTCCTCGTGCTCGCCCTGGGGACGCAGCCCCGACGTGACGATGTCGGTCACCGAGCCAACAATGTCCGTCGGCACTTCTTGCGTGAGTCGCGTGAACAACGCGCCGGGCTGGCGAAACACCGCGCCCGTGTCGGGCTTAATCTCGCCCGCGATGGTTTTCATCAGCGTGGATTTGCCCGCGCCGTTGCGTCCGACCAGACACAGGCGTTCGCCCGGATCGACCTGGAAATTTACCTTGTCCAAGACCGCCGGACCACCAAAGCAGAGATTAACATCAAGGAGACTGAACAACGCCATAAGTGCCCCAACGTGCTAAGCCCGCGGCTTGCATGCAATCCCCGTATCACTCACTCCTAAAGACCACCCGTTTCACCCCATGCGCCCCATCCTGATCCTTTCCCTGCTCATCATGACCATCGCTTCCAGCTCCGCCCGCGAACTACTCGTTTACATCGGCACCTACACCAAAACGTCCAAAGGCATCTACGTCGGACGCTTCGACACCGCGACCGGCAAGCTCGGGGAACTCACCCTCGCCGCCGAAGCCTCCAATCCGTCGTTTGTCGCACTCTCGCCCGACCGTCGTTTTCTCTACGCCGTTTCCGAAGGCGCTGGCATGACCTTCAACGACAAGCCCAGCGGCAGCGTCCTCGCCTACTCCATAAACGCCGACACCGGCGCGCTCACGCTCATCAACTCCGCCGCTTCCGCCGGCCGCGGTCCATGCCACGTCTCGGTTTCTCCCGACGGAAAATCCGTATTGGTGGCCAACTACAGCTCGGGCACCGCCGCACTCCTCCCCGTCCGTGCCGACGGCGGCGTCAACACCCCGGCATCCTTCGACCAGCACGAGGGCAAGAGCATCCATCCTTCCCGCCAGAAGGGCCCCAACGCCCACTCCATCACGCCTTCGACCAACGGCCTCTTCGCCTTCTCCGCCAATCTCGGCACCGACAAGGTCTACATCTACCGCATCGACGGCGGCACTCTCGCCCCGGCCGACACGCCCTCCGTTTCCCTCGAACCCGGCAGCGGCCCCCGCCACCTCGCGCTGTCTCCCGACGGACGCCACGCCTACGTGATCAACGAGCTCTCCAACACGATCACCACCTTCGCGCTCGATCCACTCACCGGCGCGCTCACCGCCCGCCAGACCGTCCCCACCCTGCCCGCCGACTTCACCGCGTCCAACACCACGGCCGAGGTCGTCGTCCACCCAAGCGGTCGTTTCGTCTACGGCTCCAATCGCGGTCACAACAGCATCGCCGTCTTCGCCGTCGATCCCGCCACAGCCACGCTTTCTCCCGTCGAACACGTTTCGACCCAGGGCCGCACTCCGCGCAACTTCTCAATCGACCCCACCGGCCGCTGGCTCATCGCCGCCAACCAGGACAGCGCTTCACTGGTCGTTTACTCGGTGGACTCCGCCTCCGGCAAACTCACCCCGACCGGCCAGACGGTCTCCGTCGACGCCCCGGTGTGCGTGAAATTCTATTGAGCAACCCGCACCGCGCATCCTGCCCGGCCCGCCGGTTCACTTGACCTTGAGATTGCCCGCGCCCGGATAAATCCGCCGCAGCAACTCCTGCAACTGGCGCGTGTTCTCCACGCTTAACGCCCGCACGCGGAACGGCACCGTTCCCGCCGCCGGCGTGTAAACGCACAGCCGTCCGTTATAGACAAACGCCACCGCCGCCGCCCGCCGCGTCTCCCCGTCCTTCAGATAATCAAACTCCACCAGCGTCACCGGCCGGTGTTTCGCCAGTCTCACCGCCACCAACCCCGCGTCGCGCACATCCCTGTCCTCGACATCCTCCGACGGCACGGGCGGCGTCGGATCGGCCTGCTGCGGAAAATCCTCCCGGTAGGTCGGATATCTCGGCGTGATTTTGCCCACATACGGCGCCGTCACCTGCCGCGCCACCAGCGCGACATCATCCCGTTGCGCCACCCCCGCATCGAGCGCCGTAAACCCGTGGTTGATGTCGTAGGACCACAGTTTTCCCCGATGCTCGAAAACCATCACCGCGTGGCCCGCCACCACTTCGTCGGCTTCCTTCGCGCCCCACTGCAGCAATCGATACCAGACATCGTCTCCCGCCCTCGCCCGCAAATCATCGCCGAACGCCACCGACTCCACAAAACACCCGTTCGCCACCCCGATCTTCGCAAAAACAAACGGTCCCGGCGCCGCCCTCAAACCGGCCGCGGCCAGCAGCCCCAGCCCGAGCAAAAAAAAGCGCGATGCACACCGCATGATTCTCAAAAAATAAAAAGTGGCCAGGCACTCCACGGCACTGGGAGGACGTCGTTACCGTTGCTACCTTCCGGTCCTGGCGGGGTTCACGCGCCTGCCCATGCATGGCGCCTGGCCGACGCGAACAGTGCGGCGGTCATCGCGCGGTTCAACGAGAATCTTTGTCCTCGTTCGCCACCGCCCCCATCGTTTTCAACTCCGCGATATACGCCGCCGGCAGCCGGTTTTCCTTCGCCGCCTCCAGCAATGCCTCCAACCGCTCCGGTGTCGGCGGCGCCGCCTGCCCCGCCGCTTTCGCGAGATAAATCGTCGCTTCCGTGCGCGGTCCCGCCGGCGAAACGATCCTGCGCGTGGTGCGTTCGTAGCCGCTCGCCGCACCGGCATCCAGCGCCGCCAGCCTGCCCGCCGGCACCAACCACAACGCCCCCCCCACCGTCGCCCCGCCCGCCTCGTTCACG
>CAMBLN010000191.1 GCA_945868215.1 Opitutus sp. GAS368 | reverse complement strand
ATTGGTCATTGGTCATTGGTCATTGGTCATTGGTCATTGGTCATTGGTCATTGGTCATTGGTCATTGGTCATTGGTCATTGGTCATTGGTCATTGGTCATTGGTCATTGGTCATTGGTCATTGGTCATTCCGGCGCGCCCGCGCCGGCGCCAGCCTCCCACCGCGCCAAAAACGCCACCTGCGCCTCCCGGTCCGGCACCGCCTCGTAGCCTTCGCGCGTCAAAAACCGCAGCGGATACCCCGTCTCCAGCGACGTAACCGTCACCGTCGTCCCGTCCACCGCAAACTCCGCCCGCCACGCCCCGCAGCCGATCTCCATCGCCCCCGTAGTCTTTTTCCGGATACGCCGCGTCCGGTGCGGCGACGGATCCCGTGACAACAGCTCCGTCAGCCGCGGCGTGAAATCCACCCGCCACTCCGCCCGCAGCCACGCCGCCTGCTCCGCGGCCAATTCCGAAAACACCACCGCGAATCCCGCCGGCTCGTTCACCGCCGCGTCCACTTCCTCGATCCACCCCGCCTTCGCCTCCGGGAACGAATCATACGCCGGCACATACGGCTTCACGTCAAACACCGGCGTCCCGTCCACCAGGTCGCACGCGCCCAGCAGCAGCGTCCGCCCTTCCACGCCGAGCAATCTCACCGGCGTCATCCCCAGCGGATTCGGCCGGTGCGGCGACCGCGTCGCAAACACCCCTCGCCGCTGCGCCGGCCCGCGCGGCGGCATCACCCGCGTCCGCCACGTCTCGTTGCGGTGAAACCACCACAACAACCACACGCGGTCGAACCCGGCCACATCCTGCAGCGCCTGCTCAAAATTCATCCCGGGCACCAGCTCCAGCACGTTGCACTCTTCCTCGCCTTCCGCCGGCTGGTGCCGCGCCTGAAACTTCACGTGTTTCCCCGTGCGTATAAAACCGATCGGCTTGAGCGTAAGTGAATCTGACACCCCGCCTAGCAAGCCCGCCCGCCGCCTCCGGTCCATGCTGAACTCACCCGGTCCGCCACGGTTTTTGTTTTGCCTGCCCATGCCCGATGCCCCGATTTTCCGGTTCATGCGTAGCCCCGCCACCCCGCCCCGCCTGCGTTCCGTGTCCGTCGCCTTCGCCGTCTTGCTGGGCGCGTCCGCCGGCTTCGCCCAGTCCGGCACCATCCTGGGCGGCGACGTCATCGCGCCCGACGCCCCCATCTTCGATCTCAACGTCCTGCTCGGCGCCGACACCATCTACAACGCCGGCTACGGCGGTTTCTCCACCGTCATCGCCAACGTCGAGGCCGGCCACGTCTGGAAGGACCACGAGGTCTTCACCACCCTCGGCCAGGTCACCAAATTCGTCGACGCCGCCCACGCCTCCGCCCTCGACTCGCCCGAGGCCCCCGCCAACCCCGCCGCCAACGCCCTCGGCTCCGTCGATCTCCACGCCACGGCCGTCGGCCACGTCCTCGCCGGCTTCGGCTTCTACGCCCACCAATACGGCATCGCCTACGGTGCCACCCTCTGGTCCGGCGCCATCGCCACGTCCTTCGAGGCCGACGGTGCGTTCGAAACCGACTTCACCTCCCTCCGCGTCCCTTACGAGAGTTTCTTCACCGGCAATCTCACCGGACTCCCGCGCTCCGCCGATGTGATCAACAGCAGCTGGGGCGACTCCGCCGACTCCGCCGGCACCGGCGCCGCCACCGTCCTCACCGACGCCCTCGCCGCCGCCAACCCGCTCACCACGTTTGTCGTCAGCGCCGGCAACTCGGGCCCGGACTCCGGCACCGTCGGCGGACCCGGCACCGGCTTCAACGGCATCACCGTCGGCGCCCTCGGCGGCTCCGGCGAGGCTTCCCCCTACAACCGCCCCGCCTCGTTCACGTCGCGCGGCCCCATGGATTTCTACAACCCCGAGACCGACACCGTCGTCACCGGCGTCCGCGCCGCAGTTACCCTCTCCGCCCCGGGCGAGGATTTCGCCGTCGCCTACTACGGCGGACCCGAGGGCTCCGCCCCCGAACCTTACTCGGTCGAGGGTCCGCTCCCCGCCGACTTCTACATCCTCAACGTCGCCGGCACCAGTTTCTCCGCCCCGCTCGTCTCCAGCGGCGTCGCCCTCCTCAAGGACGTCGCCTACAACCACGTCGCCCTCTCCGCCAACCCCAACGCCCGCGACACCCGCATCATCAAAGCCGTCCTCATGGCCTCCGCCCACCGCACCCAGGGCTGGGACAACGGCCAGCATCTCGAGGGCGGCGTCACCCGCACGACCCAATCCCTCGACTGGACCGTCGGCGCCGGCCGCATGGATCTCGGCCACGCCTTCACCGTCCTCACCGGCGCCACCACCGATGTCGCCGGTCTCTCCGGCGGCGCCATCGGCGCCCAAGGCTGGGACTTCGCCACCGTCACCCTCGGCGCCTCCAACGACTACACGTTCACCGACGCCCTCCCCGCCGATGTCCGGCTCACCATCGCCCTCACGTGGTTCATCGAGCGCGGCTTCAACTCCACCCTCGCCGACGAAACCTCCCTCTCCGAAATCGCCTTCGCCAACCTCGACCTCCAAATCTGGCTCCTCGACGAAAACGGCTCCTTCCTGACCCTCGTCGCCGAATCTTCCAGCGACTACAACAACGTCGAATTCCTCTCCTACGACCTCGTCACCGGCGGTGACTACGGCGTCCGCGTCCTCTTCAACGAGGTCATCTACGATCTCACCGACGCCTACGACACCACGTCCTACGGTCTCGCCTGGTCCGTCACCGCCATCCCCGAGCCCGCCGCCTTCACGCTCTGGCTCGCCTTCTCCGGCCTGCTCCTCGCCTGCCACCGTCGCCGCCGCTGATCCACGCCCCCCATGTCCTACTCCGACGAACCCAATCTCGTTACCCCCGCCCGCCGCTGGTCCGTCAAAACCATCGTCATCACCGCGCTCGTCCTGACCCTGGTCGGCGGCATCCTCTGGATTCCTTTCTTCCAAAAAAACCTCGACGCCGCCGCCCACGACGCCCGCCGCGGCCCCAACCGCGGCGCCCTCTACGACGTCGTGATCTCCGGCACGCCCCACACGCTCGAACTCGGCTGGACCGCCCCCGCCTTCTCCGCCGTCCTTTCGCCCGCCCCCGACGCCGGCACCACGCTTGAAGTCTCCGGCGATTTCGGACGCGAAACCCTCTCATGGAACCCCGCCGAAAACCGCTTCGGCCCCGGCACCACCCGCCTCGACCCCTTCGCCCACCCAAAAGTGAAGCTCGTCCTCCGCCAGTCCGGCCGCGTCCTCTGGAGCGACACCCTCTGGCTCTACGGCATCCACGACACCCACGGCCACAGCCACTAGACCGCGGATATTTGCCAACCCCCGGCGCAATTTGCGCTTCATTGGTCATTGGACATTGGTCATTGGTCATTTCCTCCATGTCCTCCGCTCCCTCTCCCATTCCCGTCACCGTCCTCACCGGCTTCCTCGGCGCCGGCAAGACCACGCTCCTCAACCGCATCCTCACGGGGCAACACGGTAAAAAACTCGCCGTCATCGAAAACGAATTCGGCGAAGTCGGCGTGGACAACCAACTCGTCATCCAGTCCGACGAGGAAATCTTCGAGATGAACAACGGCTGCATCTGTTGCAGCGTGCGCGGCGACCTCATCCGCATCCTCGGCCGTCTCATGAAGCGAAAAGACCGCCTCGACGGCATCATCATCGAGACCACCGGCCTCGCCGACCCCGGCCCCGTCGCACAGACGTTCTTCACCGACGACGAAATGAAGGCCGCCTTCCGCCTCGACAGCATCGTCACCCTCGTGGACGCCAAACACGTCCTTCAACACATCGACGACTCCCCCGAGGTCAAAAAACAGATCGGTTTCGCCGACGTCATCCTCCTCAACAAAACCGACCTCGTCTCCCCCGCCGACCTCGACGCCCTCGAAGCCCGCATCCACAAAATCAACGGCGCCGCCAAACTCCACCGCGCCCAAAACGCCGACATCGATCTCAAGCACGTCCTCAACGTCGGCGGCTTCCAACTCTCCCGCGCCGTCGACCTCGACCCCAAATTCATGGAGCCGTCCTACCCCTTCGAATGGGCCGGCGTCTACGCCATCCCCAAGGGTCAACACCAACTCATCATCGGCCACGGCGACGACTGCTGCGGCCACGACCACTCCCACGAGGGCCATGACCACGATCACGGCGACGAAGGCCACGACCACCATCACCACCACGGCGCCGACGGCACTCTCGACATCGTCGTCATGCCCGTAAAATCCTTCGCCGAAGCCGACCTCGTCGCCGCCCGCGACGCCGCCGTCCTCGTCTTCTCCGACTGGGAAAACAAAGTAGCCCCCGGCGACACGATCACGCCCGGCGGCACGCTCCACCGCCTGCAAATCGGCGAACACGCCCACGCCCACTTCACCCTCTCCATCACCGAGCCCGGTTTCTTCATGGTCTTCGAAGCCTGCGGACACCACCCGCTCCACATCGAAGTCATGGGCGAAACCGTGAAGCCCGGCTGGCAGCAGGATTACGATCACACCCACAGTCACGACGACGACGTCACCAGCGTCGGCATCACCGAAACCGGCGACCTCGACGGCAAACGCCTCAACGACTGGATCGGCGAACTCCTCAAAGTGAAAGGCAACGACATCTACCGCTGCAAAGGTGTCCTCGCGATCAAGGGTTCCCCCAACCGCCTCGTCTTCCAAGGCGTGCACATGCTCTTCGACGCCAAGTTCGACAAACCGTGGGGAAGTGCCCCGCGCCAAAACACCCTCGTCTTCATCGGCAAAAACCTCGACCGCGAAGCCCTCACCGAAGGCTTCAAATCCTGCCTTCTCTGACCCCCGCGCCCCAATCCAAGAGTAACCCAATAGGTTACTCTTAGCCCCCTCCCTCCAAGCGCGGTTAGTCCCCAACGCCCGCTCAGACTGGTCCGTCAGCATCCCAACCCAATAGTAACCCAATAGGTTACTCTTCACCCGTCTTCTCCCCCATCCTCCTCGCTTCGCCCCAGTTGTGTCCGTCAAGTTCAGCAAAAGTGGATTGGTGGTTCGTGGGTTTGGTGGATA
>CAMBLN010000190.1 GCA_945868215.1 Opitutus sp. GAS368 | reverse complement strand
CGGCACCAAGCTCCTCACGCTCGCCGAAGGCGCCAAGGTTTTCTCCTCCAAGAGCAAGGGCTTCGACTCCCTCGCCGGCTCCTCGAAGATCTCCGACGACTTCAACGTGACCAACGAGGTCTACAAAGAAGCCCAAAAGATCTCCGACTACATCGACGCCTCGATCACCACCGACGCGCTCAAGAAGTAAGGTGCCTTCAAGGTAGGGCGGGCATTCCGCTGCCCGCCTCCGAATCGTAGCCACGAGCGTGAGCGAGTGGAGTCCTTGCCCACTCGCTCACCCTCCGCCACCGTCGCGTCCGTCATGCCGCTCCTCTCCGTCCGCCGCGAGCCCCCCGCCCGCTACCGCTGGCTGCTGTGGGTCCTCGCATTCAGCCTCCCGCTCGCGGTCTGGAGCGCCGTCAGTTACGTCCCGTGGCTCTGGCACCCGCAGGTCGTCGTCACCGACCCCGGATCCGTTTCCTGGATACAACCCGGCCTCCGCCTCGAACGCGCCGACTTCACCAAAGAAGTCGCCACCGCCAAATCCTCCGGACTCACCCCGCCCTCCGGCAACCCCGCCAATCCGCTCTACCTCCCCGCCCCGCACGAAGTCGGACGCGCTCTCTACACCGCCTTCACCACACCCCCGCGCCTCCGCGGCGACAAGTGGCTCCACGAAAGCATCGTCATTTCGATAAAAACGATTTTTTACGGCTTCATTCTTTCGTCCATCTTTGCGATTCCCCTCGGCATCGCCTGCGGCTCCTTCCCCGCCCTCTCGCGCATGACCGAACCCTTCGTGGACTTCGTGCGCTACATGCCCGCCCCCGCCTTCGGCGCGCTCATGGTCGCCATCTTCGGCATCCACCTCGAACCCAAGGTCGCCATCGTCTTCCTCGGCACGTTTTTCACCCAGGTCCTCATCACCGCCGGCACCGTCCGCCGCGTCGATCCCGCCCTCGTCGAAGCCGCGCAAACCCTCGGAGCCAAACGCGCCCACCTCGTCCGCCGCGTCATCCTCCCCGCCAGCCTCCCCGATCTCTACAACGACACCCGCATCCTCATCGGCTGCGCCTGGACCTACCTCGTCGTCGCCGAGGTCGTCGGCGTCAGCAGCGGCATCACGTTTTTCATCAACCAGCAGGCCAAGTATCGCAACTTCGACAACGTCTACGCCGCCATCCTCATCATCGGTTTCATCGGCCTCGTCACCGACCAGTTGCTCTCCTTCATCGGCGCCCGCCTCTTCGGCTGGAAGCTCACCCGCCGCAGCCGCACCCGCACCTTCCTCGGCTGGCTCTTCTCCCCCCGCGACGTCCTCTACTTCCCGGGCAAGCCCACCACCTGACCCATTCCGACTTTCGTGTATTTCGTATGTTTCGTGGTTAAAAACTCCGTCTTCCCCATGCCTTTCCTCTGTGCCCTCTGTGTCCGCGCTCTGTGCCCTCTGTGACCCACTCCGATTCCTCATCCCACTCCGATTTTTTGCGCCTTCTGCGCCTTTTTGCGGCCATCTCCGTCATCCGTCATCCGTGCCCATCCGTGTAATCCGTGGTTAAAAACTCCGACACTCCCTCAGCACCCACCCCGCCTCCGGTCGCGGCCTCCCCCCTCCCGCAATCCCCCGCCGTCGCCGCCCGCTTCGCCGCGCTTCACGCCCGCCCCGTCATCCTCGAAGCCGAGCACCTCACCTGCGAATTCGACAGCGAACGCGGCCGCGTCACCGCCCTCCGCGACATCAACGTCCGCATCCACCGCCGCGAAATCGTCTGCGTCATCGGCCCCTCCGGCTGCGGCAAATCCACTTTCGCCCGCGTCATCGCCGGACTCCAACCCGTATCCGCCGGCCAAATACTCGTTGACGGCCAACCCGTCACCGCCCCCGGCCCCGACCGCGGCATGGTTTTCCAAGGCTACACGCTCTTCCCCTGGCTCACCCTCGCGCAAAACGTCCGCTTCGGCCTCGACATGCAAGGCCGCGCCGAAAACACCGCCGACGCCGAAGCCCGCCAATGGCTTGACCTCGTCGGACTCGGCAAATTCGCCGACTCCTTCCCCCATCAACTCTCCGGCGGCATGAAACAACGCGTCGCCATCGCCCGCGCCCTCGCCGCCGGCCCGAAGATCCTCCTCATGGACGAACCCTTCGGCGCGCTCGACCCCAACACGCGCGCCCAGATGCAGACCCACCTCATGGAGATCTGGCGCAACGTGGACATCACCATCGTCTTCATCACGCACGACATGGACGAAGCCATCCTCTTGGCCGACCGCATACTTGTCCTCAAAGCCCACCCCGGCGAAGTCCTCGAATTCCTCGAAGTCCCCGTCCCCCGCCCCCGCAGCCTGGCCCAGTTCAACACACCCGAGTTCCAAGCCACCCGCCGCCACCTCGACGCCTTGATCCACCCCGCGCCCTCCGCCCACGACCCCGACCACGCCCCCCTCCCCATCATCCGCCTCACCCAATCCGGCGACGACGTCGAATAACCCCGCTTGCCCTTCCCTCTTCCTCCTTACTCCTCTTATCGCTTACACCTCTTATCGCTTACACCTCCAAACCGATGCCCCGCCCGAAATCCGACAAAATCACCCGCTTCAGCGTCTCCCTCCCCGAAAGTCTCCTGGACGAACTCGACGAGATGGTGGAAAGCCGCGGCTACGCCAGCCGCTCGCAAGCGGTAGCCGCCCTCGCCCGCGACGGCCTGGTCGATTTCGCCACCCAACTCGGCACCGCGTCCGTCGCCGGCACCATCAGCCTCGTCTACGACCACACGCAAAAAGGCCTCCAGGCCCGCCTCGCCGCCATCCAGCACAAATACTACCTGATGGTCGTCACCTCAATGCACGTGCACCTCGAAGCGCACAACTACATGGAGGTCCTCCTCGTCCAGGGCCCCGCCCAAAAACTCCGCCAACTCGCCGACGAGCTCATCACCTGCCGCGGCGTCAAACAGGGCAAACTCAACCTCACCGCCACCGCCATGCCGCCCCTCCTCTAAGGGGACGGCGATCTCCGAGCGCCGTCTCCCCCGTAGCGGAACGGCGGAGCCGTTTCGTCCGAATCAAGCCCGCGCTGGCATTGTTCTTGCAGTAACACTTTTCACTAATTTCGTAACACCGACACACTCCGCCGCCATGCCGCTCCTCGTCCCTCCCGCCCCCACCGGCACCTCCTTCACCACCCCGCGCCCCACCGGCCCGATCCCGCAACCCGCGCCCATCCCCGCCGACCGCCTCCTCCACGAGGAAACCATCCCCGGCGGCTCCGCCGTTTCCTTCACCGTCCGCCGCCACACCACGCTCCGCCTCACCGCCCTCGAAGCAGGCGCCAACGTCTCCTTCCTCTGCTTCAACCGCGCCGAGCCCATCGACCGCTACAACATGGCCGACACCCTCAAGGGCCAGCACACCGCCAGGCTCACCACCGGCTTCATGCTCTACTCCGACATGGCCCGCGCCCTCTTCTCGATCACCGGCGACACCCTCGACTGGCACGATCCTCTCGGCGGACACGACACCGCCGCCCACGTCTCCAAAAAATGGGGCACCAAAAATTACCAGACCGCCCGCAACGACTGGCACCGCAACAGCCACGACCACTTCCTCATCGAGCTCGCCAAACACGGACTCAACGCCCGCGACCTCGTCCCCAACGTCAACTTCTTCAGCAAGCTCGCGACCTCCCCCTCCGGCGAACTCAGCTACGTCCCCGACCACTCCAAAGCCGGCGACCACCTCGACCTCCGCGCCGAACTCGACGTCCTCGTGATCCTGACGACCTGTCACCACCCCCTCGACCCCCGCCCCGCTTACGGCCCGTCGCCCATCCTCCTCCAGCTCCACTCGACTCCACCTCCCCCGCCCGACGACTACTGCCGCACCTACAGCCCCGAAAACGCCCGCGCCCTCTACAACTCCGAGGTCTTCAGCCTCTGAATCCTCCACTCCGGATTAGTGCCAATCAGTGTTCATTAGTGGTTAAGAAAATTCCGTCTCCGTGACCTCTGTGCCACCTCTCGTGCCCTCTGTGTAACTCCTCCAACTCCGTCATGTCCGTCTTCAACTACACCGAATCCCCTTTCTCTCTCTCCTCCGCCATCTACCGCCACGTGATCCCCGCCGCCTGACGGCATCGCACGACCGCCGCTCCCCTGACCGCAACCGCTGGCCCGCCTCGTGCTCTCCCCGGTCATGCCCATCGTCTCGTCATCGCCGGAGACCAGCCGTCCCGAAACGCTCATCGGGGAACTGGCGCGGACCGTCTCCGCCCTCCGCCGCCTCGGCTGCGCCGACCGCTCTTTCGTCATCGAATTGCTGCACCGCGTCATCGCGAAACACATCTACGCCTGCGGCATCTGGGCCGTCTTCGAATCCGATGCCTTCGACAACCGCGACCACGTCCACCGCGGACAACCCGGCCAGGACGCCTCCGGACGCTTCATCCCCCGCTGGCATCGCAACCAGGGAGACCTTCGCCTCGATTGCAGCCACGGACACGACTCCCGCCAGCTCGGCGGCTGGTATTTTCTCCCATGCTCCTTGCGACGCGAGGTCATCTTCGGGCCCTACGACGAACATCCGCTCACCGGCATGCCCTACCTGATGGTGAGCCGCGTCGCCCCGCTTTTCGACGGCCACCGTTGCATCGGCGCCGTCGGCCTGGACGTCGCCCTCGACCACCTGCCCCACCTCGCTTCCGTCAACACCTCCCGCGGCCCCGCCTCCGTCCAGGAAGACTCCGCCGAGGACGTGCTTCAACGCGGCCACTGCTTCCTCTCCCCCGCCGGCGACCTCCTCTTCGCCGGCCCCCGCGCCCGCCACCTCCTGACCGCCGACGGCACCACGCGCCTGCCTGCTCCGCTCCTCAACGCCCTCCGCACCGCCATCGCCCGCGGCATCACCCACCACCAATGCCCGTGGATCGCGGACGGCCGGCGCCTCCGCGCCTCGTTCATGCTCCATCCCCATCGTGAACACTGGGTGCTCTCACTCGAAGACGCCCGCCAGCCGGTCGCGGCGCAAACCGCCGGATGCGCGCTGCTCTCCCCTCGCGAGACCGAGGTCCTCGGCTGGGTCGAAGAGGGAA
>CAMBLN010000189.1 GCA_945868215.1 Opitutus sp. GAS368 | reverse complement strand
ATGCGAGGCCACGGGCACGCAGGGCACGAGCGTCAGCGGCACGGGGCTGGTGAGAAGAACCCGGGCCGCGTGGAGATCCTGCTTGAGGTTAAACTCGTCGGTCGTGTCCCAATAAGGAGCGTGGCCACCGAGCCAAACCACGCAGATGCGTCCGGCGATACGGGGCTCGATCAACAGGGCGGACGCGACGTTGGTGCAGGCGCCGATGGCCAGGACGTGAAGTTTGTCTTTTCGCGGGGCCATTGCGCGCGCCACGAGATCGCGAGCGGCGTCGCTCTCGACCGGCGTCGAAGCGGCGGGAAGGTAGTTCCGGCTCCCGCGAAAGACCGGTGGCGGCAGCGCGGGGCTGATTAATTTAATGACCCGGAGGATTTCATCGTAGCTCTTTTCCATTCCGTCCGCCGGCGAGGTGGCGCGTGCGTTGAAAAAGGGGGCGGCGTAAACCGCTTCGAAATCGACCTGTGAGGGCGAAAGCAGCAGGTGCGCGAGTGCGAATTGGTCGTCCACCTCGTTGTAGGTGTCGGTATCCAGGACAACGGACAGAGACGGGGCGCCGGAGGCATGCATGGATCGGAAAGGTGGGGTCGGAAGGGGACTTGACGTTTGTGGGCGGGGAAGGCCGCAGGCGACCACGGGGAATGGCGGCCGAGGAAAAGACCCAAAACTGGTCGAGAAGAGTGACTGTGCTCACTGCCATTGAAGAATTTGGTGAAGCCAGCGGGCATGACCTAAACTGCCTTGGGATCGCCCATCTAAATCTAAAGATCTATGGACAGGCCATTCGGTATTTTCTACGCTCAGCTTCAAACACGCCGAGCATCTACCCTTATTTCAACGCTGGATTGGCCTATAATAATCCCGAGGTTTCACAAGACGTAGACGCAATTGATGCTTGGCGACGGGCTTTAGCAATTGATCCAACCTATTCGAGAGCCAAAGAAAGAATCGAGGTAACTGGACCTCGTTTGTCAAAACTGGCAACTCAGGCACTGGCATATGGTGATACGCTGCTCAAGAGAGGCGTCCCTACCTTCAGAACAAGCCAAGCTGACTGTCGTCGGACTCGGCGACGGTGATTTTTTTCTTGGGCTTGGCTTTTGGGGCGTTCGTGGCACTCGCGGGGAGTTCGACGCTGGTGTCGTCGGATTCTAGTTTTTGCAGGATGACTTTGGCTCGGTCGATCACGGTGATGGGCAGGCCGGCGAGGCGGGCGACTTGGATGCCGTAGCTGCGGTCGGCGGCACCCGGGATCACGCGGCGGACGAAGACGATTTCGTCGTTCCACTCTTTTACCGCCACGGAAAAATTGCGGAGGCGGGCGAGGTGTTTTTCGAGTTGGGTCAGCTCTTGGTAATGCGTGGCGAAGAGCGTGCGGGGGCCGCGTTCGGCGTCGCGGTGGAGGTGCTCCACCACCGCCCAGGCGATGGAGAGGCCGTCGTAGGTCGAGGTGCCGCGTCCGATCTCGTCCAGGATGATGAGGGAGCGGTCGGTGGCGTTGTTGAGGATGTTGGCGGTTTCGTTCATTTCGACCATGAAGGTCGAGTTGCCGCGGGCGAGGTCGTCGCTGGCGCCGACGCGGGAGAAGATGCGGTCCACGAGGCCTACGCGGCAGGTTTTGGCGGGGGTCCAGCAGCCGACTTGGGCGAGGAGGGTGATGAGCGCGACTTGGCGGATGTAGGTCGATTTACCGGCCATGTTGGGGCCGGTGATGAGCGCGAGTTGGGCGTCGGTCGAGGAGAGGAGCGTGTCGTTGGGGACGAAGCTCGTGGTGCCGCGTCCGGCGGCGACGGCGGGGTCTTTGAGCATCTGCTCCACGACGGGGTGGCGGCCTTCGATGATTTCGAGGGTGTCGCCTTCGTCGAGGACGGGTTGGCAGTAGTCCCACTCGCGGGCGAGGACGGACCAGCCGGCGAGGACGTCGAGTTCGGCGAGGGTGTCGGCGGTGCGGGCGAGGGCGATGGACTCATCGAGGACGGCGGCGACGAGGGCGGCGAAGAGGGCTTGCTCGCGGGCGAGGGCGTTTTCCTCGGCGTGGAAGATTTCTTTTTCCTTGGTGCGGAGGTCTTCGGTGACGTAGCGCTCGCCGTTTACGGTGGTCTGGCGGCGGATGTAGTCGGGCGGGACGAGGTGGAGGTTGGCCTTGGTGATCTCGATGTAGTAGCCGAAATTGTTCGTGAATTTGATCTTCAGGCTGCGGATGCCGGTGCGCTCCTGTTCGCCGCGTTCGAGGTCGGAGAGCCAGGTTTTGTTGTCGGTCGTGAGCGAGCGGAGGCGGTCGAGCTCGGGGCAGTGGCCGGCGCGGATGTAGTTGCCGTCGGCGAGGTCGGCGGGGAGCTCGTCCGCCAAGCCGGACGAGAGGAGCTGCAGGAGGGTGGGCAGCTCCTCTAGTTGAGAGTTGAGTGATGCGAGTTGAGAGTCGGAACCGAAGGCACTGAGCGTGGCGCGGATTTGGGGGAGTTGGGCGAGGGTGTCGCGGATGCCGCCGAGTTCGCGGGGGTTGCGGAGGCGGTTTTGGAGGCGGCCGAGGATACGCGGGATGTCGCGGACGTGGTCGAGCCATTCGCGGAGTTCGCCGAGGTGGAGCGGGTCGGCCAGGAGTTCGCCGACGAGGGCGGAGCGGCGTTGGATCTCGGTGAGGTCGAGCGTGGGGGCGGCGAGCCATCTTTCCAGGAGGCGGGCGCCGGCGGCGGTGCCGGTGCGGTTGATGGCGGAGAGGAGCGAGCCGTCGCGGGTGCCGCGGGAGGATTGGAAGATCTCGAGGTTGCGGAGGGTGGCGGGGTCGAGGAGGAGCGTGCGGGCGCTGCGGTATTCCTGGAGCGAGCGGAGGTTTTCCGGTTTGGCGCAGAGGTTTTCGGTGGCGTAGTGGACGAGCGCGCCGGCGGGGCCGAGGGCGGGGTGGTCGTGGGCGAGGCCGAAGCCTTGGAGGTTGAGGACGCCGAGGGTGGTCGTGACGGTGCGGAGGCCTTCGGCGGTTTCGAAGTGGGAGCCGGGGAGATCGGTGCAGAGGCGCGGCTCGCAAAAGGCGTGGAGCGCGTGGATGGCGGATTGGTCGTGCGGGGCGGTTTTCCAGCGTTCGAGGTCGCCTTCGATGAGGATGAGTTCGGCGGGGTCGAGGGCGGTGAGGACGGGGAGGAGGTTTTCGGGGCGGGCGTCGGTGGCGACGCGGAATTCGCCGGTGGAGAGGTCGAGCCAGGCGGCGTGGAGGCCGGCTTTGTCGAGCGTGAGGGCGCAGAGGTAGTGGTTGCGCTGGGCGTCGAGCTGGTTGGCAGCGAGGGTGGTGCCGGGCGAGAGGATGCGGGTGACGGCGCGGCGGACGAGTTTGCCGGCTTTGGCGGGCTCGGCCTGGTCGCAGATGGCGATCTTTTTGCCGGCGGCGAGGAGCTTGGTGATGTAGTTGTCGGCCGCGTGGTGGGGGATGCCCGCCATGGGGGTCTCGCCGCGCTTGGTGAGGGTGAGTCCGCAGATCTTCGACGCGGTGGCGGCGTCGTCATGGAACATCTCGTAGAAGTCACCGAGGCGGAACATCAGGATGATGTCCTTGGGGAGCCCGCGCTTCACCTCGAAGTATTGCTGCATCATCGGGGTGAGTTTCTCGGGAGCGGAAGACATTCGGATGAAGGAACCACGAAACACACGGAAGACACGAAAAAATTAAGGCGGAACCGGAGTAGGGACGAAACGGCATCCGCCGTTCCGCTACGGGAGGAGGGGCACGCGGGGGCGGGGTGAATGCAGAAACGCGGCGAGGTGCGGCGTCCACAGAGGGCGGGGACGAAACGGCGTCCGCCGTTCCGCTACGGGAGGAGCGGGAACCGTGTGGCTTGCCAACGGGCGGGTTTGGGTGTGTTTCGGTGGGATGACCGGTTTACCCCTCAGGACGATTTCGATTTGGACGATGATGGTGCTTTGTGCCGTGGCGACGGCGGGCTGCATGGGGGCGCTGGCACCGGAGGAGATGGAGACCGGGCCGAAGCGGACGTATTCCAAGTTGTGGGGCAGGCAGGGCGAGGTGTGGCTGCCGGGCGGGCGGTTGCCGGATTTTTCGTATGCGGGGTATCGCAGCGGCGAGCGGGAGATTCCGGATTATCCGGTGGCGACGGATGTGACGGCATTCGGGGCGCGTGGGGACGACGACGCGGACGACACGGCGGCGTTCAAGGCGGCGATCGCGGCGACGGAGGCGGGGGCGGTTTTTGTGCCTGCGGGGCGGTATGTGATCACGGAAGTGTTGCGGATCACGAAGCCGGGGGTGGTGTTGCGCGGGGAGGACGGCGGACGCACGCGGTTGTTTTTTCCGAAGCCGCTGCAGGAGATCGAGCCGAACACCGGGGCGACGACGGGCGGGCGGGTGACCTCGAATTACGCGTGGTCGGGAGGCTTTGTGCGGTTTCAAGGCTCGCTGGGATCGAAAGTGCTGACGCCGATCACGGCGCAGGCGAGGCGCGGCGCGCAAGTCGTGACGGTGAAGGATGCCGGCGGATTGAAGGCGGGGCAGACCGTGGAAGTGTTCATGAAAGACACGCCGGAGAACACGCTGATACAGCACCTTTACGACGGGGAGTCGGACGATGTTTCGCAGGAGAAGGGGCGGACACGGGTGTCGTTGGTGACGAAGATCACGAGCATCGAAGGAGACCGCGTGCACCTGGAGCGGAGGTTAAGATTTGATGTGAAGGCGGAGTGGACGCCGGTGTTGCGGGCGTTTGAGCCGACGGTGCAGGACTCGGGCGTGGAAGACATGGTGTTTGAATTTCCGGTGACGCCGTATGGCGGGCATTTCACGGAGGTCGGGTATAATCCGGTGACGTTTGTGAACGTGGCGCATTGCTGGGCGCGGCGGGTGAAGTTTGTGAATGCGGACAGCGGGCCGATGGTGGGCGGGGTGTTCAACACGGTGTCGGACGCGGTGTTTGAGTCCGTGCGACCGAAGGACAACGCGGGGAACCAGGGGCACCACGGGATATTTTTGCAGCACACGGGGGATCACCTCTTCACGCGGTTCGATATACGGATGAAGTTTGTGCACGACATCTCGGTGAGCCGTTGCGCGGGGGTGGTGGTGTCGCAAGGCAAGGGGCTGGACCTGTGT
>CAMBLN010000188.1 GCA_945868215.1 Opitutus sp. GAS368 | reverse complement strand
ATGTGGAAGCTCCGCAGCATGGCCCCCGACGCCGCCGCGACCGACCACCTCAGCGTCAGCACCCTCGCCGCCGACCCGCGTCTCCTCCGCATCGGCGCCTTCATCCGGCATTGGAACCTCGACGAGCTCCCCCAGTTCTGGAACGTCCTCCGCAGCGACATGAGCCTGGTCGGCCCGCGCCCCGAACGCCCGCACCACGTCGAACACCTCTCGTCCGAAATCCCCCACTACCTCCCCCGCCACCTGGTGAAACCCGGCATGACCGGCTGGGCCCAGATCAACGGCCTGCGCGGCGGCCACGACCTCGCCCGCCGCATCCAGCACGACATCTACTACATCGAAAACTGGTCCGTCTGGCTCGACCTCCAAATCCTCACCCTCACCTTCACACGCTGGAAAGACCCATCCGCCACCTCCTGAGCTTCCCGCCTCACAATGGCCTTACCTGCCGATACCCGCGCGCCCGCGCCTTCAGTCGCGCCAACGCCTTCCACGCTCCAAACGCCATCCGCCACTTCCAGCGCACCCACGCCGATCCCCGCGGATTAAAATGTTTCAGGTAAACATCCCGGTTCGCGTCGAAGATCGCCTCCGCCATCGCCTCGTAGTTTTTCGCCACGCTCAACCCCTTCAGATGCGTGATCTGCACCCGCCCGTCATACACGATCCGCCGTCCTGCCCGCGCCACGCGGATGCACAGGTCCAGATCGTCCCCATACATAAAAAACGCCTCGTCAAACACCCGCCCGTCCGGAGCGATTTCATCCAGCACCGCCCGCCGCCCCAGCATAAACGCCCCGTTGATCGCCCCGACATCATAAGTCCCGTCCACCGGCAGATGCGTTAAATTATACCCCGCCGCCCACGCCTTGTCCGCAAACCGCGCCGCCAGCCCGCTCGCCCGGCAAAACCCGTCCCACACCGTCGGAATGCTCCGCCGGCACGCCAGATCCATCTCCCCGTTCGCCATGACCAGCTTCGGCGAAATCAACCCGGTCTCCGGCTCCGCCAACACCCGCCGCACGCACTGCTCCAACGCCGCCGCGTTGCACACCGTGTCCGGATTCAGGAACAACACGCACTCCCCCGAAGTCCGCGCATACCCGAGATTGTTTCCCTTCCCAAACCCGAGGTTTTCCGGCGGCAAAACATAATCCACCCGCGGATGCTTTTCCTTCAACATCCGCCCCGTCCCGTCGCCATCCAGCGAGTTGTCGACCACCACCACTTCCACCTTTCGTCCGAACATCACATCTGGCAGCGACCCCACCGCCGCCCCGATTTCGGAGGCGGATTTGTAGGCCACGATGATAACGGAAAGGATCGGACAGTCGGGCATCGACACGCCCGCAAGCTGCGGAATCATTCCTGCCAAAGCAATGCCCGCCTCCTCGCCCAGCATCAGCGTGATCGTCGTCTGCCGGAATCCCGGCATCCGCCTTCACCGGGCACTCGAAAGCATCTGGTCGCAAACTCATTCCGCCGAACTCATCGTGATCGACGGCGCCTCGACCGACGGCTCTCGCGAATGGCTCGAAACCCAACGCCCTCGCATCACCACCCTCGTCTCCGAACCCGACGGCGGCATCTACGACGCGATGAACAAGGGTATCGCCCAGGCCACCGGCGAATGGGTGTTTTTTTTGGGCTCCGACGACCGGCTGGCCTCTCCCCGCGTGCTCGCCGATGTCGTCCCCCTGCTGGCCCAAACCCGGGATTTTATCGCCGTGGGCGAAGCCCGCTTCGACGACGGCCGCGTCTACGCATTCTCCGGTGTAAACCCGGCGATCCGGCGCAACTTCGTCCACCACCAGGCTGCCTTCTACCGCCGCTCCTGTTTTGTATCCCACGGCGCGTTTGATCTCACCATGCGCATTCAGGCCGATTACGAATTCAACCTCCGGTTGCTCAACGCCGCCAAAACCTTCGCCACCCTCCCGCTCTCAATTTCCGAATGTTCCGCCGGCGGTCTCAGCGACTCCGGCCGCTGGACCAACTACCGCGAGGAAATCAGCGTCCGCCACCGCCACTTTCCCGCCTGGCGCTGTTTCCCTTGGGACGTCCTTTCGGTCATCCGGTGTCTCCGTAAAAAAATCCTGCTCACCTGCCGCCGCCATGCCTGAGACCTTCGCCCAACGCCTCCAACGCACCGCCAACCGGCTGCTTCACCCGCTCGGACTTCATCTCATTCGCGCCCGCCAGTCCTTCGGCATGGGCGAACTGCTCGCCCGTGCAGCCGCACGCCGGTTTTCACCCGGCACCATCATTGATGTCGGCGCCTCCGACGGAGTCTGGTCCCTCGGCGCCCGTCGCCATTTCCCCGACGCGCGATTCCTGCTCTTTGAAGCACTCGACGAACAACGCACCGCACTCGACAAGCTGCACCGCACCCTCGGCTTCGAAATCGTCAACGCCGTGGCCGGCGCCTCGCCCGGCACCACCCGTTTCTCCGTCGATCCCGATTTGGACGGCAGCGGCGTCGCCCGGCCGGATGATCCGGCAACCCGCGAAGTTCCCGTCGAAACCGTGGACGACATCATCGCCCGTCGCGCACTGCCCGGCCCCTACCTGCTCAAACTCGACACCCACGGCTACGAACTGCCCGTGCTCGCTGGCGCGGCCAAAACCCTCGCACACACCCACCTCCTCATCATCGAGAGCTACAACTTCAAGCTCACCGAAAACTGCCTGCGCTTCCACGAACTGTGCGCCTGGCTCGAAACCCGCGGCTTCCGCTGCTGCGATCTCGCCGACCCCATGCACCGCCCCAGCGACGGCGTGCTCTGGCAACTCGATCTCGCCTTCGCCCCGCACGACAGTCCCCTTTTCGCGACCGACTCCTACCGCTGAGCCGACTCCGCGATAACCGTGTCGAAACGTTTCCAACCATACTTCGCCACCCTCTCGGCATAGAGATGCAGGTTGGCCGCGCGGAACCCGATTCGTGCGCACAGGCGGCGCCCGCCGCCCACCCCCGCGCCCAACCCCAGCTTCATGTCCACCGCCGCGCGCTCCGCCTCCATCGCCCCGCGATTCTGCGTCAACTGCCCCGCCCTCAGCCGGAACGCCGCCGCTTCACCCCGCACAAATATCCCCGTCACTCCGGCGAGACACACGCGCGCGAGATAATCCGTGTCGCCGCACAACCGAAGCCCCCCGTCAAAGCCGCCCACCCGCTCCCACGCAGCCCGCGTGATCACCGTTCCATGCTGGTAAACAGGCTCCAGCCGTTCCGCATAAAGCGCCCGGTTGTGCCCCGGTATCGCGCTGATCGGAATCCCTCCCAGCCGTCGCCCGGCGACATCGATCAACCGCACGCCACCATAAGCCATCACCGCCTCGCGCTCCACGGCTGCGACCCGCGCCTGCACCCGCGCAAACCCCGGCAGCAACACGTCATCGTCGTTGATGTAGGTAAACGCATCCCAATCCCCCCCGCCCGCCAGCCCTGCGTTGATCGCCGCATACATCCCCGCCCCCGACTCCGCCACCACCTGCGCCTCGGGGAATCGTGCCGCCAACTCCGTCACCCGGTCCGCCCGCGTGACCAACACGTGCCGCGCACCCGCCGCGCACCGCGCCACACTCTCCACCGTCTCAGTCAGCCAGGGCGAATCACCCAGCGTGGGAGTTACCACCAACAGTTTCACGTCCCCACCCCGCAATCCGCATAAAGCGCCCGATACGCCGCCGTTACGACCGCCGGGGAATAACACCGCTCCACTTTTTCACGCCCCGCCCCTCCCATCGCCAGACGCAGGACGTCATCATTCAAAAGCCGCGCCACCGCCTCCGCCAATCCTCCCGCGTCTCCCGGCGAAATCAAAAGCCCGCTCACCCCGTCGTCCACCATGTCCGGAATACCGCCTACCCGGCAACCGACCACCGGCGTTCCGGCCGCCATCGCCTCCATCACCGTATTCGGCAGGTTGTCCTGCTTCGACGGAGCCACAAACACATCCGCCGCCGCATACAAATCCGCCATGTTGTCCTCGCCGCTGACATACCCCAGCTCATGCACCGTCAGGCCATCCCGCTGAAACCGCCCCCGGTTCTCCGTTCCAAAGATCACCACTTCAGGCGCCCCCCCTTTGAACGTCATGCGCCCCAGCCGCACCAAAGCCTCCTGTAAATCCGCCGCCCCTTTGCGCTCGCCCGCTGCCATCGCCATCGCACCGGCCAGCACCAGCTTTCCGTCCACGGGCAATCCCAGCCTCCGCCGCGCCTCCGCCCGATCGCGTGGTGAAAAATTACCCGCGCCCACCGTATTCGGAATCACCCGCACATCGGCCGATTTGCACACCACACTTTCCCGCGCACACCGCGCCATCCACTGGCTCGGCGCAACATACCGCACACCCGCGACCGCCTCCATTCTCAGCCGGCGCTCCACCCCTTCCCGCGACACATCGTCTTCTCGCGCGCTTTCCAACATCGGACACTTCCCGCACCCCGCACGATACCGCTCACACTCTCCCGAATAGTGGCACCCGCCCGTAAACGCCCACATGTCATGCATCGTCCATACAATCGGCACGCCCAGCTCCGCCAGCGTCTCCAACTTCAAAAACCCATGTGACACCCAGTGCACATGCACCACGTCCGGCCGCAGCGCCCGCACCCGCCGCAACAATCCGTCCGGCAGACTCCCCACCGAAAACTCCCCCGTCGCCCGCGGCATCACCAGCACACGCTCCGCCCTTCGTTGCACCTTCGTCGACACACGCTGAAGCCAGCCTTCGGGTCCGATCACATCCGGCCGCTCCGAATCCTTCTGCCTCACCAGCATGATCGAATCCTCCCCCGCCTCCACCAGAGCCCCGTGCAGCCGGAACGCCGCCTTCGCCGCCCCGCCCAACAAATCATACGCACTCAGATGCAGTATCCTCACGGCTTCACCGCCTCCATGAACAACGAGTCCGGCTTGCGCACTTCACCGCCCACCGCATCCAGCCCATAACCGGCAAATCCCGTGATCCCGCTCTCGTCCGCAGTCACGGGCCGCGCCCCGGAAAACCCCGCGTCCCTCAATGCCCGCGCCAGGGAATATTTGTCATACATCAACCGGTGAACCTCTCCGCGCTGACGGAAAACCCCTTCGTCAAACGCACTCACCATCCGCGCACCTCCGCTCATCCCCACCAACGCGCGCACGAAACCCACATGCGCCCGGCGCACCG
>CAMBLN010000187.1 GCA_945868215.1 Opitutus sp. GAS368 | reverse complement strand
TGCCGCTGATTTTTTTGCTTTGCCGCCTTCGTTGAGCCGGTTTGCCGGGCATTTTCGTGCCGAGGCCGCGCCGTGGGACTGGTTAAAACGGATTTCGGCGGCGTTGGAGGGGATCGGTGCTTCGGAACCCCGTCCGTTGCCGGCGGGAGTGCACGTGGAAGGGGCGGTGTGGATCGATCCGACGGTGAAGTTGCCCGCGTATGCGACGATCATCGGACCGGCGTGGATCGGGGCGAAGACGGAGATACGTCCCGGGGCTTATATTCGCGGGAATGTGATCGTGGGCGAAGGCTGCGTGCTGGGGAACGCGTGTGAGTTCAAGAACTGCGTGCTGTTGGACGGCGTGCAAGTGCCGCATTTCAGTTACGTGGGCGACTCGGTGCTGGGCAATGGGGCGCATCTGGGTGCGGGGGTGATTTTGTCGAACCTGCGTCTCGATCAGAAAGAGGTGACCGTGCGGCTGCCGTCGGGGACGTTTGACACGGGGCTGCGCAAGTTTGGGGCGATTTTGGGGGACAAGGCCGAGGTGGGTTGCAACGCGGTGCTGAATCCGGGGACGATTTTAGGGAAACGTGCGCTGGTGATGCCGACGACGGCGTTCAGCGGATATCTGCCGGCGGAGACGATTGCGCGGATTCGCGGGACGGTGGTGCAGATGCCGCGCAGGGATTGACGCGGGGCGGGAGCAGGCGGCACCTTTGTCTTTTAAGTCATGCGCATCCTCACCGGCATCCAGCCCTCCGGGCAGCTTCACATCGGCAACTATTTTGGCGCGATCAAACCCGCGGTCGAATTGCAGGCGCGCGGGGACTGCACGTATTTCATCGCGGACTACCATTCGATGACGTCGCTGACCGATGCGGCACAACGCCGGCAGAATTCGCTCGACGTGGCGCTCGACTGGCTGGCGTGCGGACTTGATGCGCGGAAGAGCGTGCTCTTTCGCCAGAGCGATGTCCCCGAGGTGTGCGAACTCATGTGGATCATCGGCACGCTGACGCCGATGGGTTTGCTGGAGCGCGCGCACAGCTACAAGGACAAGACGGCCAAGGGCATTTCGCCGAACTTCGTGTTGTTTGCGTATCCGGTGCTGATGGCGGCGGATATTCTTTTATACGACGCGAACCTCGTGCCGGTCGGTCGCGATCAGAAGCAGCACGTGGAGATGACGCGCGATATCGCGATCAAGTTTAACCACACCTACGGAGAAACGTTTGTCGTGCCGGAGTCAGAGATTCGTGATGAGACGGCGGTGGTGCCGGGATTGGACGGCCAGAAGATGAGCAAGAGCTACGACAACACGCTGCCGATTTTCGGTGAGGAAAAGGCGCTGCGGAAAAAGATCATGGGAATCGTGATGGACAGTCGCACGCCGGCCGAGCCGAAGCCGGACGCGGAGAAGAATATCGCGATCCAGTTGTTGAAACTCGTCGCGCCGGCGGAAGTGGCGGCGGACTACGAGAATCGTCTGCGTGCGGGTGGACTCGGTTACGGCGATCTGAAGAAGGCGTTGTTCGAGCACTACTGGACTTTCTTCGCGCCGTATCGTGCGAAGCGTGCGGAGCTGGCGGCTAATCTGGATCAGGTGCACGCGGTCTTGAAGGACGGTGCGGAGCGGGCGCGGGCGACGGCGAGCCAGGTGATCGCGCGGGCGAAGACGGCGAGCGGGTTGCGGTGAGACGGTTGGCTATTTCTTAACCCAATGCTGATTGCTTGCGTGATTATGGGAAGAGCTTCACGGTAACCTCATAGATGCAGATGACCTCCAGTTCATTGAGGGAAATTCGCTCGAAGCAGCCATCGGTGCGGTCGAGCGAGGCTTACGCACAGATGAGTCTGATGCGCCAAGCGGTTTCGAAGGAGACCAAGCCGGTTTTGAATGGCGGTGTTTACGCAAGTGGAGCGAGCGGGTTGGTCTCAAAATCGCGGACGAAGTAAATCCCGAGCGTGCGGGCGGTCGCGAGCATGACGTGACTTTCGTCGAGGCTACGCAATCGTGGCGAAAATTTACCAAGTGGAATTCCGCGGGTTATACCGTGGAGGTGGTCGATGGGGCTCCGCTTTTTCTGCCGGCGACTCCGCTGAAATACCTGCGCCGTCTCCGGCTTCATAACGAGCTGTTTGGTGACCGAATCCATTTGGCCGGACTTCAAATTCGGGGGCACGATTTGAGGTTGGTGATCGAGCAACCGCACATAGTCGGTGCTCCGCCTGATTGGGAGGAAATGGACGGGTTATTAAAAACACAGCACGGGTGCTCGCGTTTGGATGTGCCGCCGATGGGACATTACAAATCTTATTCCTACATGCGAGGGCATGTCGGTGTCTTTGATGTGCATCCCGCCAACTGTGTGGTGGCGCAAAACGCCGTGCTCGTCCCAATCGACTTTATTCTGGTCGAATTTGAAGGGGATGCGTTGGGGGCGTTGTGGTCGCGATTTGTTTGAGCGGGCTCACACGACCACCGGCTGCGGTTCGCGGAGGGCGGCGATGGCGGCCATGATTTTTTCGGAGGCGCGTTGGTAGCGCTCTTTGCCGGACTTGGGGTCGTCGTAGTCGGCGGGTTGGAGCGGCTGGCCGTAAACGATCGACATGCGGGTGCCGGGGCGGAGTTTGCCGTCACGGCCGAAGGCGATGTGGGAATTGAAAATGCGGGCGGGAATGACGGGCACGGCGGAGCGGCAGGCGATCATGCCGACGCCGCTTTTGGGCGGTTGCAACGTGCCGTCGGGCGAGCGGGTGCCCTCGGGGAAAAGCGTGATGACTTTGCCGGCTTGCAGGGCGCGCAGGACATTTTTCATCGCGCCGATGTCGGACGTGCCGTCGCGGTCCACGGGGATCGCGCCAACTCCGTTGAGCCACCACGTGGCGAAGCCCGGTTTCCAGAGACTCTTGCGGGCGAAGAAGGCAAGCTGGCGGGGGATGTGGCAGCCGACGGCGGGCGGGTCGAGGTGGCTGGCGTGGTTGGAGGCGACGATGAACGGGCCGGTCTTGGGGAGATTTTCAAGGCCGGCGATCTCGCCGCGAAAAAACGCGTCGTAGATCAACGTAATGATGTAGTGGCAGATTCCATACAGGAAATCCATCTCACCCTGGTTGTGGCGACGTTGCATGATCGCGGGGGGGAATTAACCGAGTTTTTCGGTGATGAGGCCGGAGATTTTTTCGACGACTTGTTCGAGGTTGAGGAACGTGCTGTCGATGTCGATGGCGCCGGAGGCGAGGACGAGCGGGGCGGTTTTGCGGGTGGCGTCGAGGCGGTCGCGCTCGGCGACGGCGTCGGCGCGGCCTTCAAGGGCGCGGCGTTTGGCGCGGGCTTCGGGGTCGGCGTGGAGGAAGAGGCGGAGGCCGGCGTCGGGGAAGATGACGGAGCCGATGTCGCGGCCTTCCATGATGAGGCCTCGAAAGCCGTGGGTGCGGGCGACGTCGGCCTGCCCGCGCTGGTAGGTGAGGAGGGCCGAGCGGACCTCGGGAATGGCGGCGAAGTGGGAGACGCTGGCGGTGACCTCGGGTCCGCGGATTTCGGCCTCGGGGACGACGCGTCCGCAGATTTCCATGCGGGCGGCGCGGCCGTCGACCTGCGTGCTGAAGACGAGGGAGGGCAGGGCGGCTTTGACGGTGTCGGGTTGGTCGGCGCGAAGGTTGCGCCGGAGGAGTTCGGCGGTGATGGCGCGGTAGTAAGAGCCGGTGTCGACGTGGAGGAAGTTGAACCGCTCGCTGAGGGCTCGGGAGGTGGAGGATTTGCCGGAGGCGGCGCCGCCGTCGATGGCTACGATGAGGAAGGAGGACATGGGGAAAATGACCAATGACGAATGACCAATGCCCAATGGTGAAGAACCACGGGTGTTGATCGGCGATTTGGTTTTAGGCGTGGGAGTGGGCGTGGAGAGTGGCGAGGAGGTCGAAAAAGTGGGGGAAGGTTTTGGCGCAGCAGGCGGGGTCTTTGATGGAGAGCCAGGGGCGTCCGTCGCCGTGGAGGTCGTGGCAGCCGAGGATGCCGAAGCTCATGGCGAAACGGTGGTCGCCATAGGTTTCGATTTCGACGCCGGATTTGAGCGGGCGCGGAGTGAGGGTGAGTCCGTCGCCGTCGGCGTGTTCATCGACTTCCTGACCGAGTTTGCGGAGTTCGCGGACCATGCCGGCGACGCGGTCGGTCTCTTGTTTGCGGGAGTGGGCGATGCCGGTGATGCGGGTCGGGCCCGAGAGCAATGGGGAAATCGCGGCGAGGGTGAGAAAGGTGTCGGAGAACTCGTTGAAGTTTTCGGCGACGCCGGTGCGTGGGGCTGGAGAATAGTATGCTACATTTACACCGGTAATCTCATTCCAACCAAAGACTGTTTTGTTACCTTCCTGCGCTCTTATCGTGGCACCTACTTTTTCAAGGACTTTGATGAACTGCGTATCACCCTGGAGTCCCTGTCCGGGGCCTTGCAAAGCGCGAATCGTGAGTGAACCCGATGATGCAAAAGGCAGGGCTAGGAAGTAGCTGGCGGCAGTGGCGTCAGGCTCAATACTGTAGTAGCTGTTAAATGGATAATTTTGATGACGGACATTCCATGTTTTGGTGTCTGGATCAAAACCTGCGGCGACCCCAAATTGGGACATCATAACCTTTGTCATTTGGACGAAGGGTTCGCGCACCGATGTTGCCAAATTAATGTGAACATCAGAGGCAGCCCATGGTGAGACCATCAAAAGAGCCGACAACATCTGGCTGCTTTCGCTGGCGTCGATGGAGACTTCGCCGCCGCGCAGGCCCCTGGCATGGATTTCGAGCGGGAAAAAACCTTCGACGCCGGTGCAGCGGATGTCGGCGCCGAGGGACCGGAGGGCGTCGATGAGACCCTTCATGGGGCGTTTGCGCATCTGGGGGATGCCGTCGATGCGGTAGATGCCGCGCGGGGCGGCGGCGCAGAGGGCGGTGAGAAAACGGGCGGCGGTGCCGGCGAGGCCGACGTGGAGAGCGACGGGTTCGTTTTTCGTGAAGCCGTTGGTTTGTTCGGAGACCTCGATGGTGCCAGCGTCGGCGTTGGCGTTGATTGTGAAGCCGAGAGCCTTGAGGGCTTCGACCATCAGGTGGGTGTCTTCGCTGAAGAGGGCGCCGGTGAGCGTGACCTTTTCCTTGCACAAGGCGGCGAGGAGCAGGGCGCGGTTGGTGAGGCTTTTCGAGCCGGGCAGCGTGACTTCACCGCGCACGGGGCGGGTGAAGGGCTGGATCGGGAGGACGGCGGGAAGCGACGGCATGGAAGAGCTGAGAGTTGAGAGAAGTAGCGCAGGCT
>CAMBLN010000186.1 GCA_945868215.1 Opitutus sp. GAS368 | reverse complement strand
GATGGACAACAAATGGAGGAAGGTTGCAATCAAACGGAGCGGGCGGGGTGATTTCGAAGGGCGGACGGGGAGCGTCGGACGAAGGGATGACGGTTGCTTCGCGCTTGCGGTCTTGGGTGTCGCCTGTGAGGTGACTGCATCGCATGGACATGGAAAAACACAGGGAAACCGGGGCTGCCATAGCGCCGAGCGCCGGAGTGTCCCCTGGCGAAAAAAACGGTGTGCGTGGTTTGTTGGGCGGGTGGGCGGATCGGTTAAAAACCCGCGAGACGGTGAGGCGGATGTGCGCCGGCGGGATGTGGCTGGGGTTGGAGCAAGGGTTGAGGCTGGGACTGGGGCTGGTGATCGGCGCCTGGGCGGCGAGGTATCTGGGGCCGGAGGATTTCGGTTTGTTGAGCGCGGCACTGGCGTTTGTCGCGGTGGCGGGAGGGTTGGCGTCGCTGGGGTTGAACACGATTTTGGTACGGGAACTGACGATGAAGCCGGAGGAGAAGGGGGAGATTTTGGGGACGGCGCTGGCGATGCGACTGGCGGCCTCGTCGTTGATCTGGCTGGTGTGCGTGGGAATCAGTTTCGGGTGGGGCGGGGGCGGAGGGGTGGCGTATGCGACGTTGCTGCCGCTGGCGGCGCTGGCGCTCGTGGCGCAGTCGATGGATGTGGTCGAGCGGCAATTGCAGGCCGGGGGGAATATGCGCGCGCTGGCGATGATCCGGTCGGTGGCGATCCTGGGGAGTTTCGGGTTGAGGGTGGCGTTGATTCTCGGGGAGGCATCGGTGGGGATGTTTGCGTTGGCGGGTGCGTGCGAGTTCGGAGTGGCCGCGGTCGGGCTGGGCTGGAGAGTGTCGCGGCGTGAAGGCGGATTCGGGTGCTGGAAAGTGTCGAAGGAAAGAGGCCGGGCGCTTTTGAAAGAAGGCGTGCCCTTGATGATCGCGGGGCTGGCGATCCACATGCAGGCGTATGGCGACCAGATCATGATGGGGGCGTTTGCGGTGGGGGAGGAGCTGGGGCAATACGCGGCGGCGTTGAGGGTGGTGGGTGTGTGTGCGTTTTTCACCACGATCATGCAGACGGTGACCGCGCCGGAGATTGCGCGGGCGCGGAAAGAGGACGCGGGCTTATACCGGCGGAGGTTGCACGGGCTTTACCGGCTGGCGATGGGGGTGTCGTTCGTGACGGCGGTGCCGCTGGCGATTTTCGGACCGACGGTGGTCACGTGGTTGTTTGGCGAGGCGTATCGCGAGGCGGGGACGCTGCTGCCGCTGTTCGCGCTGCGGTTGTTTCTGGCCAACCTCGGAGTGGCGCGCGGGGTGTTTCTCACGACCGAAGGCATGGCGCGTTTTGTATTGATCACGGCGGTGGCGGGGGCGGCGGCCAACGTGGCGTTGAACTGGATGCTGATTCCGGCGTGGGGTGCGACGGGGGCGATCGTGGCGTCGTTGCTGTCGTTTTCACTGACGACCTTCGGGCTGGAGTGGATGGACGGGAGGGCGCGGGCAAATTCGCGTTTGATGCTGGCTGCGATGTTGCGGCCGTGGCGGGGGCTTGATTAAGCAGGGGGCTTTATGGGGAAAATTCGCATGGGACCGCCGCAATCGATGGTGCTTTTTCTGAAGGAAAAAGCGGGGGCGGGGCATTTTGTGGAGACGGGGACGTTCAAGGGCGACACGGCGGCGTGGGCGGGCGGGTATTTTGAGCGTGTGTTCACGATCGAGCTGTCGGCGGACTATCATGCGGCGGCGGTGAAACGGTTTGCGGGCAGCGAGTCGGTGAAGCCGTTGCAGGGAAATTCAGCGCAGGTGCTGGCAGGGTTGGCCGGTCGCATCGAAGGACCGGCGATTTTCTGGTTGGATGCGCATTGGAGCGGACTGGATACGTCGGGACGCGAAGCCGAGTGTCCGTTGATCGAGGAAGTGGCGTTGATCAACGCATCACGGGCGGACCATGTGGTGATGGTGGATGATGCGCGGCTGTTTTGCGCGCCGCCGCCGGCTCCGCATCGGGCGGAGGACTGGCCGGATCTGCTGGCGACCGTGCAGGTGCTGTCCGACCGCGGGCGCAGGCATGTGATCCTACATGATGATGTGCTGGTGGCGGTGCCGATGGCGCTCAAGGAAGGGCTGGTGGAGTTTGTGCGCAGAGAGCTGGCGGAGAACCGCAAGGCCAAGCCGTGGTGGCGGCGTTTGATGTCATGAGCACGCGATCCCGGTTACGGCAGATAGGATGGTTGCGGGCGGGCTGGACGGTACTGCGCGTGCTCGGGGCGCAGTTCGGTGGGCGGCCGCGACTGGTGGACGGGTTGGAGGCGCTGTGGCGTTTCCGCCGCGAATACCGGGAGTATCGCGCGCTGAGCCGGGGGAGCGACCATGTGTTGCGCGGGGGCGACATCCAGCCGTGTCTGCGGGATCGCACAGAGACGACGCCGGTCGAGCCGGTGTATTTTTATCAGGATACGTGGCTGGCGCGAAAGCTGGCGGAGGCGAGGCCGGCGGAGCACGTGGATGTGGGCAGTTCGGCCAAGGCGATCGCGTTGATCGCGCAGTTTCTGCCGGTGACGATGGTGGACATAAGGCCGGTGGATCTGAGCGTGCCGGGATTCAAGTTTGTGGAAGGCACGCTGCTGGCGCTGCCCTTTGCGGACGGTGCCGTGGGGAGCCTGTCATCGATCTGTGTGATCGAGCACATCGGGCTGGGGCGGTATGGTGATCCGCTGGATGCGCGCGGGACGGAGAAGTCTGCGGCTGAATTGATGCGGGTTCTGGCGGCGGGGGGGAATCTGTATGTGACGGTGCCGGTGGCGGAGGAGTCGCGGGTGGAGTTTAACGCGCACCGGACGTTTACGCGGGAGCATGTGCTGCGATTGTTCGCGGGACTTGCGTTGGTAGAGGAGCGGTATGTTTACGGCCGCGAATGGGGGGAGCGTTATCTGCCGGAGCGCGGGTTTGGCACGGGGTTGTTTCATTTTAAGAAGCCATGAAGACGAACGGACACATGCCGTTTTGGAGGCGGGTCTGCCGGGTGGCGGGGCTGCGGCTTTTTCACTGGGCGGAGAACAACGGGATCGCGGACGTGCGGCGCAACGGCGAGCGGTGGCTGGTGAAAGAGGCGATGCGTGCGCACAACGGGCGGGGTGCGGGGCGGCCCTTTGTGGTCATCGACGGCGGGGCCAATGCGGGTGACTACACGGCGATGCTCCTTGAATTGGCGCAAGCGTGCAAAAGTGGCATTGAGGTGCATGCTTTCGAGCCGTCGGATACGGCGCGCAACCGACTATTGGAACGGTTTGAGGGATGCGGGCAGCTCACTGTGATCGGCAAGGCGCTCGGCGAACGTGCAGGATCGGCAATATTGCAGGACGGAGCCGCGGGCAGCGAACATGCCTCTTTGTTGATGAGGGCCGGATTTCGGAATGATCCGGGGAAAGCCGTCCAAGTGGATGTGATCCCCTTGGGGGAGTATCTGCGGGAAGCCGGTATCGCGCGGGTGGATTTGCTGAAATTGGATATCGAGGGATACGAGCTGGCCGCACTGCGGGGTCTTGGGGATGCGCTCGTGCCCGAGTGTGTGCGTGCCATTCAGTTTGAATATGGCGGGACGACGATGGATGCGGGGGTGACGCTGGGGCAGATATACCAGTTGTTACAGGGGCGCGGTTATCGGGTGGCGAAGTTGCTGCCTTCGGGGCTGGCGGTGCGTGATTACGCGCCGTGGATGGACCATTATAGCTATGCAAATTATGTAGCCATCGCGCCGGAGGCAGTGGCGTGAGAAAGGATCGGCACTGGTTGGTTTACACCCACGGAGGCGGGCGGTTGGGAAACCAGGTCTTGCGCTGGGCGCACTGGCTGGCGTGGGCGAATGATTATCGCGAAGAGGTGAGTGTGATAAATCCGGCGTTCTGGCCGTATGCACCGTTTTTTGAAGGGACGCTTCGGCATCCGGGATGTGTTGTGCCGGGGAGTCTGGCTGCGGTTGATGCGCTTGCGAAGGCGCGCGGCCGCCTGCCCGCGTGGATTTTGGAAAAGGCGGAAGGGAGGACGCAGCATCTGGTTCATGCGCTCGGGTTGTGCGTGCCGGGGATCCATCGGATTGGTCGGCGTTTGAAGCACGCTGAGCGTATCAATCTGGATGGGGACGAATTTTTTAACAGGATAGCATCGCACCGGCTGACGATGTGCGCGGGCTGGCAAATCGCCGGCTGGGAGCGTGTGCGGAGGCAGCAGGAGCAGCTTCGCGCCTACTTTCAGCCGGCCGGTGCATACGCGGTGAGTGCGACGGAGTTTATAGCCCGCCAACGCGCACGGTTTGGAAGAGTGGTGGGGGTGCTGATCCGGCAGGGTGATTACATGACATGGCAGAACGGAAGATTCGGGTATCCGACGGAAAACTACGTGGAGTGGATGAAGCAGGTGCTGGATTTGGAGGGCGGCGGGCTGGGGTTCGTGATCGCTTCGGACACGGTTCAGGATCCGGCGCGATTCGCGGGAGTGCCGCATGTGTTCTCAAACGGTTCGGCCAACGCGGGCGGACCGGCGATCGCGAGTTTTGCGGAGCTGGCGGGATGCGACCTGGTGATGGGACCGCCCAGCACGTTCTCGGCGATGGCGGCGTTTGCGGGCGGAAAGCCGCTGTGGCCGATGTATGCGCGCGGGCAGGTGATGTCGCGGAATCAGATCCTGCATGACGCGCTGCTGGACGCGGCGCGCGATCCTGTTTACTCGTTCGTGGTGAGATGAAAACCGCCGTTGCATTTATTGTCTTCAACCGTCCGGAGGTGACGAGGAGGGTGTTGGCGGCCATTCGCGAGGCGAGGCCGCCCGCACTGTTCGTTATTGCGGACGGACCGAGGCTGGATCGCCGGGGCGAGGCGGAGAAATGTGCGGAGGTCAGAGCGGTGCTGGCCTCAGGCGTGGATTGGCCGTGCGTGGTGAAAACCAACTATTCCGACGTGAATCTCGGATGCGGACGGCGGGTGGCGACGGGATTGGACTGGGTTTTTGATCAGGTGGAGGAGGCTATCATTCTGGAGGATGATTGCCTGCCGGACGCTTCGTTTTTTCCGTTTTGCGAGGAACTGCTCGGGAAATACCGCGATGATGAGCGTGTGGCGCAGATCAGCGGGTGCACGTATGTGGCTCAAACGGTGCGGCGCGATAGCAGCTACCTGTTCAGTCGCTATGGTCCGATCTGGGGCTGGGCCACCTGGCGCCGGGCCTGGAGGAATTATGACTTCCGGCTTTCGCAGTGGCCGCAGATACGCGTGAGCGATGTCTGGCGGCGGGCGATGACCCGGGGACCGGAACGGGCGATGCGTGAACGTG
>CAMBLN010000185.1 GCA_945868215.1 Opitutus sp. GAS368 | reverse complement strand
CAGCCGTATCCGCCACCCCCGGACTCGTTCCGGCTCCCCCCGTCACTCCGCAGGGCGGTGTCTCCATTCTGCCCGACGACACGCCCCGCGCCATCCGCCCCGAGGACGTGCTTCTCTACTTCCAGCTTCCCGGCTCCTCCCCGGCCAATGGCCTGCCCAGAAGCTCCGCCACCTACCAGCAACAATGAAACTCTCCCTCATCATCCTCGGCTGCCTGGTTTCGGTGACCGCCCTGCGCGCCTCCAGCGAAACCGCCCCCCCACCCGCCGCTGCCGCTGCCGCCCACGTTGCAACGGCCGCGCCCGATCCGCCCCCCGAAGCTCACGCCGCCGAAGCTCCCGCTCCCGCCGCCGCTCCGTCCGTCGCCGAGGAAATCGCCAGCCTTCTCCGCATCGGCGACCAGCAACTCGTCCTCCAGGACTGGGCCTCCGCCGTGCTCGCCTACAACCAGGTGCTCGTCGCCAGCCGCTCCGCCACGGATCTCCAGGTGCGCACCGCCTTGATCGGACTCGCCCGCGCCTACCGCGGCGACCTCCGCCTCACCCAGTCTTGCGCCGTCTACGAGCGCTACATCAAAGACTATCCCGGCGACGACCAGCTGCCCGTCGTTTTCCTCGAACTCGGTCGCTGCCTCCGCGTCCTCGGCGCCCACCGGCTCGCCATCTCCCGCTTTTACAGCGTCCTCAACACCACCCTCAAACTCCCCGAGGATGGCACCAACAACTACCGCCAGCTCGCCCGCACCGCCCAATTCGAGATCGCCGAGACTTACTTCCAGTCCGGCGACTACGACCAAGCTTTCCGTTTCTACTCCCGCCTGCGTCTCCTCGACCTGGCCCCGCCCGACCGCGCCCGCGCCGCCTTCAAATCCGCCTACGCCCTCACCCTCAAGGGCGACGATGACAAGGCCGTCACCCACCTTCGCACGTATCTCTCCCTCTACCCCGACGCCGAAAACGCCGCCGAGGCCCGCCATCTCCTCGCCCTCGGTCTCCGTCGCCTCGGCCGCGCCCAGGAATCCCTCGCCGCCACCCTCGAGCTCCTCAAAATCGAAAGCTCCCACACCGCCGCCGACCCCAAATCATGGACGCACTGGCAGCGCAAAACCGGCAACCACCTCGCCAACTCTTTCTATGAACAGGGCGACATCCTCACCGCCCTCACCATCTACGAATGTCTCCGCGACCTCGGCGGACCTCCCGAATGGCTCCTCCCCGTCCACTACCAGATCGGTCTCTGCCAGGAGCGGCTCAACCAACCCGCCCTCGCCCGCACCACCTACGACCTCATCCTCACCACGTTGTCCTCCCGCCCGGCCGACGCCCCGCCTCCTCCCGCCATTCTCCAGGACATCAACACCATGGTTACTTGGCGTCTCAAGCATTTGAGTTGGCTTGAATCCACCGCCAAACAGTCCTCCCTGTTGCTCTCCCCCGGCGCCGTCGCTTCGACTCCCTCTCCCGTCGCCGCCGCCGCCGCGCCCACTCCCTGATCCCTTTTCCCATGCCCGCCTCCCTCAGTGCGCACCTCCAGGTCTGCGACGAACTCCACCACCTCGCCCTCGAAGAAAACCGCTTTCTTAAACAATACCAGCGCGTCCCCGACCCGTCCTTGCTCGAGCGCCACCAGGCCCTGATCGACCGTCTCGAAACCAGCCTCGCTTCCCTTCGCACCGGCGACGCCGCCCTCGTTCCTTCCGACCCCGCCGCCCGCGCCACCCGCGCCGCCGTCATCGAACAGGCCCGCGGCCGTCTCCTCCAGATTCTCCACCTCCTCCGCGAAAACGAACAGCTCGTCCTCCGCCACAGTCTCGGCCCCGCCCGCCCGGCTGCGCCCGCTCCCGCCATTCCCCCCGCCGGCCGGCTTCAGAAACTTTATGAACAACACTCCGGCTGATCCGTCCCTGGCCCCCGAGCGCGTCACGCTGCTCACCGCCGACGACGCGCTCCCCCACCTGCTCATCGCCACCGGGCTCGTCCCCGATCTCCAGGTCGTCCGCTCCGTCGCGCAACTCGACGCCCTCCTGCCCGCGCTCAAAACCGGTTGTCTGTTGCTCACCGCTTCCGCGGACGACGGCCCGCTCGAATCCCTCGTCCAGTCCCTCCTCCCGCGCCTCTCCCGCTGCCGCGTCGTCGCCCTCAGCGCGACCGACGACAGCGAACACGTCGTCGCCTGCCTGCGCGCCGGCGCCGATGACTTCCTTTCCCTCCGCGACCCGCTCCGGCTCGCCGCCCCGCTCGCCCGCATCCTCGGCAACCTCCAGTCGAGCCGTCCGCGCCGTCCCATGGACCGGCGGTTCAAAACCCTCGCCGACGCCGCCCCCGCGCTGGTCTGGATCACCGACGAAAACGGCGAGTTCACCCACTTCAACCGCCGTTGGCTCGCCTTCACCGGCCGCGCCGCCGAGTTCGAGCTGGGCCGGGGCTGGCTCGACGGGATTTTCCCCGACGACCGCACGCGTTTCCTCGGTGAGTTCGCCGACTACTTCCGCCGCCGCGAACCGTTCCGCATCGATTTCCGCCTCCGCCGCAACGATGGGCTCTACCGCTGGATCACCTGCCAGGGCGTTCCCCACTACGATGAGGATGAATTCTTCAACGGCTGCATCGGCTCCTGCCTCGATGTCAGCGACCAGCACGCCGCCGAGACGCTCCTCGCCTACCGTTCCATCAGCCAGGCCGCCCTCGCCGGCTTCGGCCGCTTCGCCCTCAGCCAGCATAAAATCGAGGAAATCAAACAGGAGGCCACCCGCCTCCTCTGCGACATCTTGCAGCTGGAATTCAGCGAGGTGCTGCTCTTCGACCCTCCCGGCTCCGATACACTCGTCGCCCTTTGCAGCACCGGCTTCCCCCCCGGCTTTGCCCACCCGCTCATGACCGCCGCCGAGGCCCGCACCGGTCACGACGAACACCTCCGCCTCGAAGACGACGCCTTCATTTTCCCCGGCCGCGAAAACCACGCCGCCCACGGCATCCGCAGCGCCATCGCCGTCCCCATCAACAACGGCGAAACCATCGTCGGTTTTCTCACCGGGCTCAGTGTCCATCCCCGCACCTTCGGCCGCGAGGCCTTCGACTTCGTCCAGGCTCTCGTCACCACCATCAGCACCGTCCACCAGCGCAACGTCGCCCAGATCACCCTCCAGGAAAGCGAAACCAAGCTCCTCCAATCCCAGAAAATGGAGGCCGTCGGACTACTCGCCGGCGGCATCGCCCACGACTTCAACAACCTCCTCACCGCCGTCCGCTGCTACGGCGACATGCTCCACGAAGATCTCACCCACATCGCCCCCGAGCTCAAATCCAAGACCGCCGAGATCCTCAAAGCCGCCGACCGCGCCAGCTCCCTCACCCGCCAGCTCCTCGCCTTCAGCCGCAAACAGGTGCTCCAGCCCGAGACGCTCGACATGAACGCCGTCATCGCCGACCTCCGCGATCTCGTCCGTTCCCTCCTCAGCGAGAGCGTTTCCCTCCACGTCCACTTCTCCGAGGAATCCGTCTGCTTCGAGGCCGACCGCAACCAGATCGACCAGGTCGTGCTCAACCTTTGCCTCAACGCCCGCGACGCCATGTCCCAGGGCGGCCTGCTCACCCTGCACATCTCCCCGGCCATCATCTCCGATCCCGGCCGGCACAACCTCCCGCCGGGCGACTACGTCCAGCTCACCGTGAGAGACACCGGCGTGGGCATGTCCCCCGAGATCCAGGCCCGGCTCTTCCAACCGTTCTTCACCACCAAACCCGTCGGCCGCGGCACCGGCCTCGGGCTCGCCACCTGCGCCGTCATCGTCAAAAACTGCAACGGCGTCATCACCTTCGAAAGCGAACCGGGCCGCGGCACCGCCTTCAACGTCTTCCTCCCGCGCGTCGAGCCTCCCGTCGTCGATTTTTTCCTCGAACACGAACAACAGGTCGTCACCGGCCGCGAACGCATCCTCATCGTCGAGGACGACGAGGCCATCCGCCAGATCACCTTCGCCATCCTCGATTCCCTCGGCTACCGCGTCACCGTCGTCCCGGGCAGCATCGAGGCGCTTTCCTTGTTCCGCTCCGATTCATCCTTGTCCTTCGATCTCCTGCTCACCGACGTCATCATGCCCGAGATGGACGGCCTCGAGCTCGCCCGCTGCATCCACGACAAACACCTGCCCGGCCTGCGCACCCTTTTCATGTCGGGCTACCTCGGCGATGCCGAGACCGTCCAGGCCGTCGCCGACTACGATCTCCCGTTCCTCGAAAAACCGTTCACCCTCGACGGCCTCGCCCGCAAGGTCCGCGAAGCCCTCGACGCCCCGCCCGCCGTCCCGCCGCCTTCCCGCTGATCCTCCCGGCCGCCGCCGGCCGGCTTCCGCCTCACTCCCCGCCGTCCACCATCCGTCTCAGGCCGTCCGCCGCGCCCCGCAACTCTTCCGACTGCGCGCTCAACTGCTCGGATGCCGCCGCGATCTCCTCCGCCCCGGCCGCGTTCGCCTGCGTGACTTTGTCCATCTGCGACACGCCTGTATTCAATTGCCCGATACTCTCGCTCTGCTCGCCCGACGCCGTCGCGATCTCGCCCACCAGCTGGTCCAGGTGGCGCACCCGCTCCAGTATCTCCGCGAAACTCCTCGCCGCCTCCGCGCTGATCTTCGCGCCTTGTCCGCTCTTCGACACCGAGTCGTCGATTTTTTCCGCCGTCTCCCGTGCGGCCGAGGCGCTGCGCTGCGCCAGCGCCCGCACTTCCTCGGCCACCACCGCGAAGCCCGCCCCCGCCTCTCCCGCCCGCGCCGCCTCCACCGCCGCGTTCAACGCCAGGATGTTCGTCTGAAACGCAATCTCGTCGATGCCTTTGAGCATCTTGGCGATTGCATCGCTCGCCGACTGGATCGCCGCCATCGCGTCCACCATCGCCTGCATCTGACGGCTGCCCGTCTCCGCCGACTCCCGCGCCTGCGTGGCCGCCTCCTTCGCCGACTGCGCACTCTCCGCATTGCGCCGGGTCATGCCGGACAACTCCTCCAGCGACGCGCTGGTCTCCTCAAGTGAAGCCGCCTGCTGCCCCGCCCCGTCCGCCAGCGACTGGCTTGCCTTGCTCGACTGCGAGGAGGCCTGCGCCACCTGCACCGCCCCGTTCGTCAGCGCATGCGCCAGCTCCCGGATCGTCCCCGAAATGCGACGGCCGATCAGCACCCACATCCCTCCCGCCACCAGCAGCACCGCCCCCGCCGTCACCACGAGATAAACCGCGTCGCGCTCCTGGTTGCGGGCGATCTCCCGCGACCCGCTGTAAATATCCTCCTCCTCCGCGCTCGCCGCGATCACCCAGTCCCACGCCGGAAAATACGTGAAACGCACGTCGCGTATCCGCCCCGGCTCCCCCGCCCCGGCAGTTGTGTCCGTCAAGTTCAGCAAAAGTGGATTGGTGGTTCGTGGGTTTGGTGGATACAATGAT
>CAMBLN010000184.1 GCA_945868215.1 Opitutus sp. GAS368 | reverse complement strand
CTGCTGGCCAATTGGAGGGTGGGTCAATTGGCCAAGCGGCGCTTGGCCAATTGAGAGAATCGGCAACTGTCCACCAGCTGGTGGACAAATTGCCGTGGCGCCATCACTGCGTGCTTCTCGATAAGCTCAAAACCCACGAAGATCGGTTGTGGTATTTACGCAAAGCCATTGAGCACAATTGGTCGCGCAACATTCTCGTCATGCAGATCGAGAGCCGGCTGAGGGAGCGCAGCGGCCAGGCGGTGACGAATTTTGAACTGACTCTGCCTAAACCGCAGTCCGATCTCGCCCGCGAATCCCTCAAAGACCCCTACCGCTTCGACTTTCTCGGCCTCACCGCCGAAGCGCAGGAACGCGAGATCGAGCGCGCGCTGGTCAAACACGTGACAGACTTCCTGCTCGAGCTGGGCGCCGGTTTCGCCTTCGTGGGCCGCCAAGTGCGCCTTGAGGTGGGCGGCGACGAGTTTTTCCTCGATCTGCTCTTCTACCACCTGAAGTTGCGTTGCTACGTGGTGATCGAGCTCAAGGCGGGCGATTTCCAACCCGAGCACCTCGGCAAACTGGGCTTTTACCTCACCGCCGTAAACGCCCAGCTCAAGCACCCGCAGGACGGCCCGACCATCGGCCTGCTGCTCTGCAAAACCAAAAACAAGGTGGTGGCCGAATACGCCCTGCGCGACAAAGCCCAACCCCTCGGCGTGGCCGAATACCAGTTGGTCGCGTCGCTCCCGCCCGAACTGCAGACCAGCCTCCCCACCATCGAGCAAATCGAGCGCGAACTCACCGCCGGGGATAAAAACTTTTCAGAAGATCAAACATGAGCCAGCCCGCCTCCATCCCCTCCGTCTCCGTCACCTACGCCGCCGACGGCAGCTCCACCAAGGAAAACTCGATGGGCATGCGGGCCATGCAGGAGCGCGCCTACCAGCGGCGCGGCGAGCAATACCTGCTCATCAAATCGCCCCCGGCCTCGGGCAAGAGCCGAGCGCTCATGTTCATCGCCCTCGAAAAGCTGCACCACCAGCAGCTCAAGCAGGCCATCATCGTCGTCCCCGAAAAATCCATCGGCGCGAGCTTCCACGACGAGCCGCTCGCCGAGCGCGGTTTCTGGGCCGACTGGAAAGTCGAGCCGCGCTGGAACCTCTGCGATTCCCCCGGCACCGAGGACGGCGGCAAGGTCGAGGCCTTGAAGAAATTCTTGGACGGCGGCGACCGCGCCCTCGTCTGCACCCACGCCACCTTCCGCTTCGCGGTGGAAAAATTCGGCGTCGAGGTCTTCGACGAGCGCCTCATCGCGGTGGACGAGTTTCACCACATCTCCGCCAACCCCGACAACCGCCTCGGCGACCACGTGCGCCAGCTCATGGCCCGCGACAAAGTTCACCTCGTCGCGATGACCGGCTCCTATTTTCGCGGCGACGCGGCCGCCGTGCTCCACCCGGAAGACGAGGCCAAATTCGAACCCGTCACCTACACCTACTACGAACAGCTCAACGGCTACCAATACCTCAAGCAGCTCGACATCGGCTACGTCTTCTACACCGACGGCTACACCGACAAAATCATCGAGGTCCTGAATCCGAAGCAAAAGACCATCGTCCACATCCCCAACGTCAATTCGCGGGAATCCCTCGGGGACAAGATCAAGGAGGTCGAGCACATCCTCGAAGAGCTCGGCGAATGGCAGGGCACCGATCCGAAAACGGGTTTCCAACTCGTGAAACTGACCGACGGCACCGTGATCAAAATCGCCGACCTCGTGGACGACGACGCGACCAAGCGCGACAAGGTCCAGGCCTCCCTCCGCGACCCGGCGCAAAAGCACAACCGCGACCACGTCGATGTAATCATCGCCCTCGGCATGGCCAAGGAGGGCTTCGACTGGATCTGGTGCGAGCACGCCCTGACCGTCGGTTATCGCTCCAGCCTCACCGAAATCGTGCAGATCATCGGCCGCGCCACCCGCGACGCGCCGGGCAAGACCCGCGCCCGCTTCACCAATCTCATCGCCGAGCCCGACGCCTCCGAGGGCGCCGTCACCGAGGCGGTGAACGACACGCTCAAGGCCATCGCCGCCAGCCTGCTCATGGAGCAGGTGCTGGCCCCGCGCTTCGAGTTCAGGCCCAAGAATCCCCACAACACCGCGACCCCGGGCTTCGATTACGGCCCCGGCGGTTACGATCCCACCAAGAGCAACGTCGGCGTGAATCCTGAAACGGGCCGTGTGCAGCTCGAAATAAATGGCCTCGCCGAGCCCAAGAGCCCGGAGGCGGAGCGCATCTGCCGCGAAGACCTCAACGAGTTGATCACCGCCTTCGTGCAGGACAAACCGTCCATCGAGCGCGGTATGTTCGACCCCGAGGTTATCCCCGAGGAACTGACGCAGGTGCGCATGGGCAAGATCGTGAAGGAAAAGTTTCCCGGTCTGGACGAGGAGGACCAGGAGACGGTCCGCCAGCACGCCATCGCCGCGCTCAATCTTGTGCAGAAGGCCAAGCAGGAACTCCTCGGCGGCATCGACACCGCCGGCAATCCGACCGCGACGCCCAACACGTCCCTCATCGACGGCGTGCGCAAGTATGCCCTGTCGGTGACCGAACTCGACATCGACCTGATCGACCGGATCAACCCCTTCGGCGAGGCCTACGAGATTCTAGCCAGGTCGATGACCGAAGCTCGACTGAAACAGGTGGCGGAAGTCATCGCGGCGCGGCGCGTCACCCTCACCTTGGACGAAGCCCGCGACCTCGCCAAACGGGCACTGAAATTTAAGACCGAGAAAGGTCGTCTGCCATCGCTCACCGCTCAAGACCCGTGGGAGAAACGCATGGCGGAGGCCATTGCCTTTCTACAACGGAAGGTAAAGGAAGGCGGCTCCAATGGCTGACAACATCAACGATGACGACATCGAGCTGCTCGGCGAGCTCGGCGTGGAAGCCGATCCGGTTTCCACCGGCGGACGCACGGCCAAGGAGCAACGCGTCATCGCTGGCTTTGAAGAGATCGAGCGTTTCGTGGAAGAGCACGGCCGGTTGCCCGAGCACGGGGAAAGTCGCGACATCTTCGAACGCTTGTATGCGGTGCGGTTGGATCAAATCCGAGCATCGGGAGAGTGCCGCGGGATTTTGGAGGGACTGGATTCTCGCGGGTTGCTGGGACCGGATACGGAGCCCCAAGCAAACGGCGTGGAGGAGTCTCCCGCCGATGAAGCCCTGCTCGCGGCGCTAGGCGTGCCAACCTCACCCGACGACGACGTCACCAAACTGGTGCACGTGCGCCCGCGTGAAGAAATCAAGGCGGCGGAAGAAATCGCTCAAAGGAACCCCTGCAAAGACTTCGCCGAGTTCAAACCGATCTTCGAAAAGGTGCAGAGCGAGTTGCTATCAGGCGAACGCCGCACCCTCCCCTACAAGGACAACGCGGAAACAAAGAAGGGCGACCTGTTCATCCTCGACGGTCAAAAGGTCATCGTGGCCGAGATGGGCGAGCCCTTCGTAAGCGACTACGGCCGCCCTGACCGCCGGTTGCGGGTCGTCTATGACAACGGCACCGATAGCGACCTGCTCCTGCGCTCACTCCAACGCGCCTTGAATAAAGACAAGGCCAGTCGCCGCATCACCGAGCCGGATTTGGGTCCGCTTTTTTCAGGAGAGGAAGAGAGCGACGACCTGCCGACCGGATATATCTACGTGCTCCGGAGCAAATCAGAGGATGCGTTTGTGGCGCAGAACCGTTCCGTGATTCACAAGATCGGCGTCACCGGCGGCGACGTGAATAGCCGAATATCCAACGCCAAAAAAGACCCCACCTACCTGCTGGCCGAGGTGGAGATCGTAGCGACGTTCAAGCTCGCCAACATAAATCGGAAGAAGCTCGAAGCATTACTCCATAAATTCTTCGGCAGCGCGCGTCTGGATATGGCGCTCAAAGATCGTTTCGGTTCACACGTGGAGCCCAAAGAATGGTTCCTCGTGCCGTTACCCGTGATCGAAGAAGCGATTCAAAAACTTATCGACGGCACCATCGGCAATTACCGATACGACCCTGCCGCAGCTATCATTACGGGAATCAAGTCGTAACCTGGGTTCCGTCTTCGTGCGTCGCCATCCGGCGGTGGAGGAGGGCCTGAGAGGGCTTACGCCGCCAGCACGTCCGTAAGTTGGCGAGCCTGCGCAGGGTAGCCGAGCACGAGGGATTTTTCTCCGAGTCGGCGGAGGTCGTCATCGCGCACGGCGTTGTTGGTGGTGTCGTAAACCGTCACAAAAGTGTGGCGCGGTTGTTCAGGCTCGAGGTCATACCAGCGGCGGAAAATCTCATTGCACAGGTCGTGCGCGGCGGCGGCGTTACCGGTTGAAAGCGTCTGCACCAGCGAGACTGTAGCCTGTCCATGCACACGGTAATCGACCGGCACCGGTTTTTGGAAACGGCCGACCAGTTCGACGCCGAGTTCGTAAGGGCGGTCGATTTCCACGATAAACTCCTCAAAACCTTCGGCAAAGGTGTCGGCAACGGGCGTGCGCTGGGTGAGCGCCATATCGGCGGTGCGCAGGCAAGCTTGGGCGAGACGCACCATGAGAGTAGCGACCGATGAAGCTTGGCCCGCGTCGAGGTGTATCTTCAACTCGCCTCCGTCACGGGTAACACCCAGATTGTGGCAGATGTCCTGCCACTGAATCAGCCGCTTCTTGGTGCCGGCTGGCCGCACACCAAGATCGAGCAGATAGGCGGTGGTGTGACCGAGATCGGTGAGAGTGAGTTGTCCAGCGGCGTCCGGCTGTGGAGAAAGAAACAGGTCAATCGACGAACCGTCTGGATAGCGAAACGGCGTGGCCATACGCAGCATACCGTTGCCGACGGTGTCACAGGCCTCCACGAGGGAGAAGCTGCTGACCAACCGCTGCAAGCCGACGCAATCGATGGGAGTGGTCGCACTCATGGATCAATAAAACGACCAGTGTGCTGAATGTTGGCGCGCTGGCAAAGGTCTTCCCAAACCTCACGTGCGGTTTTACCCTCAAGATCAGGACGAGCCACTGCCGTAGGAAGGTTGCGGCGAGCATCTTCTTCACGCCGCAGATCATGCTTATGCGTGCGACCGGCGCTACCGTGAATCGTGCCGTTTACATCTACACGACAGATCGGACCGATACCATGCACTGAAAAATTGAAGGACACGGCGGGAATATCCGGTTTATAGGTGCCATTCAGACTGACTTCCCAACCCAAGCTGTTGAGCACCGCCACATCGCGAAAGGTCATGTTGGGGCGACCGTCTTTATCAAATTTAAACTCAATATCGGCGACTACGATTTTCTCCGGCAAGTCACGAAGTTGTTGGAATTCGGCGTGAGTCATGGTGTTTGCGCAAGATAGAGGTTAAAAACCACCCTCATGCCGGTTCGCCGAAGACCGCTTCGAAGGAAAGACCGGTG
>CAMBLN010000183.1 GCA_945868215.1 Opitutus sp. GAS368 | reverse complement strand
GCCTAAAATCGCTTGGCGTCCGTCGCCCAAACGCCGAAATTTATGACGCATCGTTCCGTCCTCTTCGCAGGTATTGGTTTTCATCACCCAACATACTGGCGAAGCATCTCTTCGGACGGAACGATGCTCTTCCAATCGCGGAATCCGGGCTTAAATTTGTTCCCGTCGTCGCTCTGCTCCTTGGGTCTGTCGCGACGTCCCACGCGCTTACGCTCTCCGGCGGAACCGCCACCCTTAATCTGGACACCGCGGCCTGGGCCGCGACGCCTTTCAAAACCATCGACGGTGTCTTCGGTCTGACCGAGGGCTACAGCGATCTCGTCTCATCCGGTTGGGGCATTGCCCCGCCGCCTTTGTCGCCGCTCGATCCCTCGGGCAGCGTCAGTTTTGGGCTCAATCCCGCCGGTATCACGACCTCCCTCACCGGACGCATTCCTCAGGGAACCACACTCTACTTCGATCCAGGTAACATTCTCGGTTCATGGACTTCCGCCACTCGCGGCTTTTACCCTGAACTTTATCTTCAGGGCGGCGAGCAGATCGGCTTCGGCGGCGGCATTCGTGCTTACCTGGGCGACGGCGAAAATGAAGGCGTCCTGCTGTTCGGCGATTTCGCCCTGCGCTACGACCCGACGCTCGCGGGCACCCCGGTGAATACCGACGACGTGCTCTCCGGCTTGGTCCTTGTGACCAACGCGGGGCACCTCGACTCCTTTGCCTTTCCCGCCTTCGACACGACTTTTGCGAACCTCGCCAACGCCGAAATCGATTTTGTCGATGGCACGCTGACGATCACGGGCGACCTCCTCTTCGCCGGCGCCTCTGATTTCATGACGTCGGGTGCAGTGCTGCACGACCAGTTCGGCACGCTCTCGCTGACCGCGACGGCCGTTCCCGAGCCTTCGACCTACGCGCTGATGTTCGGCCTTTTTGCCGCCGGTGCGGTGCTGTGCAAGCGCCGCAAACGCTCTTCCTGAGCTCCTTCAATTTCATCTGAAACAGAAAATAAAATCATGAAAACATTACGACGCATCCTTCCCGTCGCGGTCCTCGCGCTGGGATCCATCGTTCCGGCGCACGCGCTGGTTCTCTACAGCGGCTCGGCGACTTGGACCGTGAATGAAGGCTTCGCCCAGTCCCTGGGCTGGCTGGACGCGAATTTCACTGGAATCAAAACACGTCCCGAAGTGCTTAACCCCTCGCAAACCAGCGATGGCGACTACAACCGCATTTCCGGCAGTTCCGGCACCCTCGGCACATCGACCACTCCCGGTTTCGGTTACACTCCCGGCCAAGTTGTCGTGACCGACACTATTCGTCCCTTCGGAGAAGTGCCGCTCAATGACGCGGGCGGAACGACTCCGGGGCAGGTCGGAAACAGCCGGACCCGGCAGGCCACCACGCTGGATTTTGATCCCACGGACGTTCTCGGCTCCTGGTCGCAATCGAACAACGCATTTGCTTTTACGGGCAATAGCGCGCTGGGGGAGCAAATCGCCTTCACCGGCATGCAGCGTTGGGGCGGTCCTTTCACCGGAGTTCTGGCCTATGGTGATTTTGGTCTGCGTTACAACGGCACCCAACTGGTGCTGACCTCCAACATCGATTTTTTGAACGCGGAATTCGCGACGTTGGGCAATCCCGTGATTAACTACAGCGCGGAGACCGGGTTGCTCAGCATCACGGGCAACCTGCTGGTAGGCGAAGGACTATTCGTCCTCGATACTTCGGCGGCGATTGGCGCGAGTTTCGGCACCTTTTCGTTTACGGGCAGCACCGTGCCCGAGCCGTCCACGTATGCGGCGATCTTCGGTCTTTTTGCGGCCGGAGCGGCTCTCAGCAGACGCCGCAAACGCGTTCTTTGAAATCACTCTTCATTTCGTCCGAAAAAACCATGAAAAAATTGCTACGCATTCTTCCCTTTGCGGTTCTCGCCTTGGGTTCTCTCGTTCCGGCGCGCGCGCTGGTTCTCTCCGAAGTCGTCTCCGGTTCGGCGACGATCAATTATGATTCGAGCGCCTTTTTGGTCCTGAACAATCCCAACTTCTTTGACGCTTCGTCCAATAATCTGACCTACAGTCAGATTATCAATCAGGCCACGCCCGGAAATGTCCAAAGTTGGACGGGTCTGGTGCACGCGGTGAATGGTGCGACCTTGCCCGGAGGCACCCGCAGCACCGTCCAGGCCACCACATTCAGCTACGATGCTTCCGACCTGACCGGAACGGCGACCGGAGCCATCGGCTTGTCCGGTGTAACTCGGTTCGATGTGCCGGCCGGACTGGGCGGCGGAGTGGTGACCTTCGGCGACATGCGGCTGGTTTACACCGCCTCCACCTGGAAAATACAGGCCGGGTTTGGCTGGGGCAGCCCGTTCGAGGCGTTCACGCTTTCAGATGTGTCGATCACGGGGCTTAGCGCGAACGGGTTTACTCTGAGCGGTGACCTGAACACTAATCCCGCCCTGGCCGGATTCTATCAAATCGATACCGGCAAACCCACCGGCGCTTTTTCGATCGACGTGGTCGCCACTTCGGTTGTTCCCGAACCGTCCTCCTACGCGGCGATCTTTGGAGCGTTTGCCGGTGCCATGGTCGTTATGCGCCGACGCCGTCGTTAAACGGAACGTATCGTAATGTAATCGCCACGACCGCGTGAGTTCATGCGGTCGCGGTCAATTTTTTGTCAGCCATGTTTAATTCTCCGTATAGTCGCCGTTCCGCTCCTCGTGCGTTCACACTGGTCGAACTGCTGGTCGTCATCGCGATCATCGGCATTCTGACGGCGATTGTGATCGCCTCGCAGGGGAAGGTGCGGCGCGTCGCAAAGCGCGCGGAGTGCATGAGCAACCTACGGCAGTTCACGATGGCCGACATCATGTATAAAAACGAGCACCGGGAGTTTCCGCCGGTGAATCCCATCGTGCCCAGCACGATGACCAAGGACCGGTTGCAGATCACCGCCGATTACTTTGGCCTCACGCTGCCGCCCGGACCGGTCACCCAGTGGCCGAAACGTCCGGACCTTCCGCGTTGGATGACGTGCCCGCTGGCCCGCGACAGCGGCTATGCCGAGGGACTCACGGTGGGCGGCGGTATTTACACGGGCTACATTTACGTCGGTGGCGTCGAGGAATCCGTGATGGTGCAGAGCGGGATGGCGCAGATCGTGAATCCCGGCTACGCGGCCGACAAACGCGGCATGAATCGTGGGGTGTTATGGGCGGATATTCTCAACGAATTCATCGGCGGCGGAGAGCGTCGCTTTGAAATCTTCCACCATGATCCGACGCAGAAGTATCCCGACTTCCGTTTTCACGAGCGTGAGGTGGAGGGCATTCATCGTTGCTGGACCGACGGCGCGGTCGAGTGGGTGCCCGGATCCAAGCTCAATCTGTCCGGCGCGAGTTCGAACCTTCAGATCCGGCACGTGCTGGGAAATTTTTATTACTGAAAACCATGAAACGAGAAATCAACGAAACCACGCGTAGGGAATTTATCCGCCTGCTTGGCGCGGGGGGGTGCGCGGCCGCGCTGCTGCCGACGGGTCTGTCGGCTCATGAAGGACACGAACCCGGCGCGGTGCACCCGAACCCGACCGAGGCGTTTCCGCAGATCAAGGCGGGCGAGGAAACCATCCTCATCCTGCTCTATCCCGGCTTCACCGCCATCGACGCCATCGGGCCCGAATACGTGTTTTCGGCTATGATCGGCGCGACGGTCAAATTCGTCGCCAAAACGACCGCGCCCGTGCGCACCGAGAGCGGCTTTGAGGTGACTCCGGCGTTCTCATTCAAGACGTGCCCGAAGAAACCGACGTTGTTGCTGATTCCCGGAGCGACCGACGGATTACTGCACGCGTTGGCCGACGCCGAGACGCTGGACTTCATCCGCGATGTCGGTGGCGCGGCGAAGATGGCGGGCAGTGTGTGCACGGGTTCGCTGCTCCTCGGCGCGGCCGGTTTGCTCAAAGGCTACAACGCCACCAGTCACTGGCAGACGGCGGAGTTGCTGCCGCTGGTCGGTGCGAAGCCGGTGGACCAACGCGTGGTGTTTGACCGTAACCGCGTGACGGGCGCGGGCGTGACGGCGGGGCTCGATCTGGCGTTTCAACTCGTCCGGTATTTCCGTGACGATTTTTACGCGAAGGGCCTCCAGTTGCTCGCCGAGTATGAACCGCAACCGCTCTTTGCCGGCGGCGGCGATCACAAGAAAGCCGACCCCAGGGTGGTGCTGCTGTTGAACGAAATGCACCGGCCGTTTGTTGACAAAACCGGAGGCATCATCCGCTCGGTGGTCGAGAAGCGCGCGGTTTAGCGAACGGGACCGCGACGTCCGCCCTGGTCATGACCGCGCACCGCCGGAAATCCGCCGCACAGCCGCCCGTCGCCGCCGAAGCGTCCGGGCTGCGAATGCTGGTGCGGCTGCGCTGGCGGGCGGTGCTGGCGCAGGCGCTCGCCATCGCGGTTGCGTCGTTTGCGCTGCCGGTGCCGCTGGATCTGCGACTGCTGGTGCAGTGTCTCGTGTTCACGACCGCGACGAATCTCGCGCTGGCCGCGGTCGTGCGCTTCACACGGATCACGCGCGGGGCGTGCACGCTCGTCCTCGCCGTGGACACCGCTGTGCTCACCGTGATGCTCGCGGCGTCGGGCGGGGCGTGGAATCCGTTCACGTCGTTTTATCTGCTGCACATCGCGCTGGCCGCCGTGCTCCTCAGCCAGCGTCAGACCCTGCTCATCATGGCGCTGTCGCTGGCGGGGTTTGCCCTGCTGTATTTCGAGGCGATCCCGACGGGCGGGGCGGGGGCGCTGGCCGGTCTCTCGGACACGCTGCGGTTGCAGGGCGGCTTCGCCGCGCTCGTGCTCACGGGTGTAGCCATCGCGTATTTTACGGGCAGCCTTCGCCACGCGTTGCGCGGCAGCGAGCGGGAGTTGGAGGTTCACCGGCGGCGGCTGGAGCGCGAGCAGCGGTTCACGAGCCTCGCCACGCTCGCGGCGGGCGTGGCGCACGAGTTGTCCACACCGCTGGCTACGGTCGCGGTCGTGAGCAAGGAAATGGAAAACACCGCCTGCACGCAGTGCCTCAACGGTTCGTGCCGTGACGACGCGCGGCTTATCCGCCGCGAGGTGGATCGCTGCCGCGCGATCATCGACCGGCTCGGCGACGATTGCCTCGTGGATGCGGACGGCGGCAGCGAAAGCATCGGCGTGGGCGCGCTGGCGGGTGAGTTGGGCGCGTTTCTGCAGGCGGAGCACCGGGAGCGATTGCGGTGCACGGTGGCCCCGAAATTTGCCGCGCTCACGATCCCGCGACTGCCGCCGCTGTTCCAATCGCTGGCCTCGCTGGTCAAAAACGGCTGCGAGGCCGACGCGTCCGGCGGCCCCGTCGAACTCGCGGTGGACGTGACCGGCGAGTGGTTGCGATTCATCGTGCGCGACC
>CAMBLN010000182.1 GCA_945868215.1 Opitutus sp. GAS368 | reverse complement strand
TTTGCGGATGCGCTTACCGTCGAGCCAACCGGTGACGCGGAAAACGATCTCCCCGGAGGGATTCGTGAATTCTGAGATGACGAACTGAGAGGCCTGGGCCATGTGAGATTTGCCACGTCAACTGGCAAATCTGCTGTCTGCTCTTCTCTCTCAGAAGTAAAAACTGGCGGAGAGGGAGGGATTCGAACCCTCGGTAGGTTTCCCTACACACGCTTTCCAAGCGAGCGCATTCGACCACTCTGCCACCTCTCCGTTTTGATGTTCTGAACGCACCTCCAAAGAGGGTCGTCCGATGGGCGAAGGGCAGAGGAAGCCGGTTCACTCCGCGTTGGTCAATGGCGAAAATCTGATTTGCGGCGCGACCTCTGCTCATACGGATTGCGTTTCCGAAATGCGTCTTGCGCGACCTCGCTCCGGTGCTACGGTTTCGCGTTTTACGACCATCCACCACGACCAACGACTATGGTTTCCGCTAACAACGAACTGGCTTATAACACGAAGATTGAGGGCGAAGTCATCGTCACCAAGGCCGACGCGGTCATCAACTGGCTGCGCAGCAGTTCCATCTGGCCCATGCCCATGGGGTTGGCGTGTTGCGGCATCGAGCTGATGGCGTCGGGCAACTCGCAGTTCGACATCGCCCGTTTCGGTGCCGAGGTCATGCGTTTCTCTCCGCGCCAGTCCGATTGCATGATCGTCGCCGGCACCGTCACCTACAAGATGGCCCCGCATGTCCGCCGCATCTACGACCAGATGGCCGAGCCGAAGTGGGTTATCGCCATGGGCGCCTGCGCTTCCTCCGGCGGTATGTATCGCAGCTACGCCACGTTGCAGGGCGTGGACAAAATCATCCCCGTTGACGTTTACGTCAGCGGCTGCCCTCCGCGCCCCGAGGCTCTGCTTGATGCCTTGATCAAGATGCAGGCCAAGATCCGTCGCGAGCCTTCCGCCCGCAACCTCCTCGCCTCCGCCTGAGACGCCCCGCCGCTCCCGACCGACCACGACTTTACTTTAACGACCAATGACCGCGTCCGCCGACGTCACCGCCGCCCTTCAGGGCAAATTTCCGCAAATCGCCCCGCGCGCCAGCGGAGACCATCCCGCCATCAACGTGCCTCTCGCCGAGGCGCCGGCCGTGCTCACGTCGCTCCGTGACGAACACGCCTTCGATTTCTTGGTGGACGTAACCGCCGCCGACTGGGGTGTGGACACCTCGCCGCGCTTCACGGTCTTCTGGCACTTGTTCTCGACAACCACACACGCCTACGTGCGCGTCGCGGCGGATTGCACCAGCGACACCGAGCCCGTTGCCCCGACCGTGTCCGACCTCTGGCCTGCGGCCAACTGGCACGAGCGCGAGACCTACGACCTTCTCGGCATCACGTTCTCTAAACATCCCGATCTCCGTCGCATCCTGATGTGGGACGGCTATCCGTATCACCCGTTGCGCAAGGACTTCCCGCTGGCTGGTATTGACACGCCGCTACCCGACCTCGAAGTCGGCGACCTCACGGGAGCCACCGCCAAACCCGCCCCGATGATGGGCGGTCCCTTCGTCGCCTCGGCCGGTGAAATCAACCTCACCGACGCCGAGCCTCGCGCAAAAGACGAGAGCTGGACCGAACGCCGCGAAAAACCCGCGTCCGAATAACCCGCCCGCCGCGCCTGCTTTACCGACCTGACCAAGATCCCTTTTCCGATGGCCACCGAACACGTTTTCTCCGACAGCGCCGCCAAGGTTGCGTCCGCCGCCCCTGCTGAGTTTGAGACCGAAAAAATGTCGGTCGCCATGGGCCCGTCCCACCCGTCCACCCACGGCGTGCTCCGCCTCCAGCTCGAGCTCGACGGCGAGACCGTCACGCACTGCGACCCCGTCCTCGGTTACCTGCACCGCGGCGACGAAAAGATCGCCGAGAACATGACTTACAACCAGTTCGTGCCCTACACGGACCGGTTGGACTACCTCGCTCCGCTCGCCAACAACGTCGCCTACGCCATCGCCGTTGAAAAACTCGCCAACCTCAAGGTCCCGCCGCGCTGCGAAGCCATCCGCGTCGTCTGCTGCGAACTCGCCCGCATCTCGTCCCACCTCCTCGGCCTCGGTGCCTTCGCGATGGATACCGGCGCCTGGACGGTGTTCATGTATCAATTCACCGAGCGCGAAAAACTCTACAAGCTCTTCGAAGAGCTGACCGGCGCCCGCTTCACCACCAGCTACACCCGCATCGGCGGCATGTCGCGCGACATGCCCGAGGGCTGGACCGACCGCGTCCTCGCTTTCTGCGAGCAGTTCCTCCCGATCCTCGACGAGATGCTAGAGATGCTCACCCGCAACAAGATCTTCGTCGATCGCACCTCCGGCGTGGGCATCATCACCAAGGCCGACGCCATCGCCTACGGCCTAACCGGTCCCAACGCCCGCGGCTCCGGCGTGACCGTCGATCTCCGCAAAGACCGTCCTTATTCCGGCTACGAACAATACGAGTTCGACGTCCCCGTCGGCGTGACCGGCGACAGCTACGACCGCTACCTCTGCCGCGGCGAGGAAATGAAACAGTCCGTGCGCATCGTCCGCCAAGCCGTTAAAAACATGCCCGGCGGTGCCTGGTATGCCGAGGATGCCCGCAAGATCTTCGCCCCCCGCAAAGACAAGGTGCTCACCTCAATGGAGGAGTTGATCAACAACTTCATGATCACCACCGAGGGCCCGCAGATGCCCGCCGGCGAAGTCTATTTCGAGGCCGAAAACCCGAAGGGCGCGCTCGGTTTCTTCATCATCAGCAAGGGCGGCGGCGTGCCTTACCGCATGAAGATCCGCAGCCCCAGCTTCTGCAATCTCTCCATCCTGCCCAAGGTCTGCAAAGACAACCTCCTCTCCGACGTCGTCGCCATCCTCGGCTCCCTCGATTTCGTGATGGGCGAGTGCGACCGGTGATCCTTCCCTCTATTTCGTCTCGATGAATCTCAAGCCCGAAACCTTCCAGCGTATCGACGAAGTCATTACGCATTATCCGGTGAAGCGCAGCGCCACGCTGCCGCTCCTGCACCTCATCCAAGAGGACGCCGGTCACATCTCCGACGAAGCGATCACCTGGATCGCGCAAAAACTGGAACTCCAGCCAATCAACGTGCTTGAGGTCGTCACCTTCTACCCGATGTTCCGCCGCGCGCCCATCGGCCGCCGCCACATCAAGGTCTGCCGCACGCTCTCCTGCGCCCTCAGCGGCGGCTACAAAACCTGCGAAACCTTCGAGAAAGAATTCTGCACCCACCGCGGTGAGATTTCCCCCGACGGCGAAGTCACCGTTGAGTTTGTCGAGTGCCTCGCTTCCTGCGGCACCGCCCCCGTCGTCCTCATCGACGAAACGCTCCACACGAAAGTGGACGCCACCAAAGCCAAACAGCTCTCCGACCAGATCAAGGCCGAGGCCGCCGCCCGCAAGTAACCCTTACGCTCACCGCCATGCCTGCTCCCGCCCAACAACGCATCATTTTCCAGCACATCGACGAGCCGGGTTACACCAACGACATCGAGTGCTACCTCCGCAACGGCGGCTACGAAGTCCTTAAAAAATCCGTCGCCCGCCCGCCCGCCGACCTCATCGACGAGGTCAAAAAATCCGGACTGCGCGGACGCGGCGGCGCCGGTTTCCCCTGCGGCGTGAAGTGGGGTCTCGTTGACCGCAAGAGCGGCAAGCCGATCTACCTCATCGTCAACGCCGATGAGTCCGAACCCGGCACGTTCAAGGACCGCTACATCATGCACCAGGATCCGCACCAGCTGATCGAGGGCACGATCATCAGCTGTTTCGCGAACAACGTTAAGCAGGCCTACATCTACATCCGCGGCGAGATGCCCGAAGGCGCCCGCATCCTCGAAAAAGCCATCGCCGAAGCCCGCGCCAAAAACTTCGTCGGCCCGAACATTCTCGGCACCGGCTATAGCTGCGAAATCTACGTTCACCGCGGCGCCGGCGCCTACATCTGCGGCGAAGAAACCGGTCTCATCGAATCCCTCGAAGGCAAACGCGCCAACCCGCGCATCAAGCCCCCGTATTTCCCCGCCGTTCTCGGCCTCTACCAGTGCCCGACGATCGTGAACAACGTCGAGACGCTCTGCCACGTTCGCTACATCGCGGAACACGGCGGCGAGGCGTATTCCAAGATCGGCACGCCCGGCAACACCGGCACCCGCATCTTCTGCGTCTCTGGCCACGTCCAGCGCCCCGGCTACTACGAGTTCCCTGCCGGCACCATCACCATGGGCCAGCTCCTCAACGACGTTTGCGGCGGTCCGCTTCCCGGTCGCACCTTCAAAGCCGTCATCCCCGGCGGTTCGTCGGCGAAAGTTCTTCGTTTCGGCGAACGCTACAAGGGCAAGCGCAAGGTCGGCGCCGACATGGTCGATTATGATTGGGGCGTGGAAGACGTGCCCATGGATTTCGATTCGCTCGCGATGATCGGCTCGATGGGCGGCTCCGGCGGCGTGATCGTCATGGACGACACCGTCAACATGGTCGAAGCCCTCGCCAACATCAACGCGTTCTACTCCCACGAGTCCTGCGGACAATGCACGCCCTGCCGCGAAGGTTCGCTGTGGATGAAAAAAATCTCCGCTCGCATGGTCCACGGCGACGCCCGTCCTCAGGACGGCGCGCTCCTCAAGTCCGTCGCCGACCAAATCCCCGGCCGCACCATCTGCGCCTTCGGCGAAGCCTGCTCCTGGCCGACCCAGAGCTTCATCATCAAATTCAAAGACGAGTTCGACGCCTACTCCGAGGTTAAGAAAACCCTCCCCGCCGACCGCCGCGTCCTCGTCTAAGTCCGGAATTTTTTGCCCACGAAACACACGAAATAACACGAAAACCAATCCGCCCAATCCGCGAATCCGACCTTTCGTGTCATTTCGTGTGTTTCGTGGGCTAAACCTCTTCTTCTTTTTCCCGCAATGATCCAGCCCGCCAAACCCGACCTCGTCACCGTCAACATCGACGGCAAAGAGATCGCCGTGCCCAAAGGCACCAACGTCATCGAAGCCGCCCGCCTCGTGAATGTTGACGTGCCTCACTACTGCTACCACCCGAAGCTCGCCGTGGTGGGCAATTGCCGCATGTGCCTCATCGAAATGGGCATGCCCGCCGTCGATCCCGCCACCAAGGCGCCCGTTATCGACCCGGCCACCGGCAAGCAGAAGATCAACTGGATCCCGCGCCCCCAGATCGGCTGCGGCACCAACGTTTCCCCCGGCCTCCACGTCAAGACCACCAGCCCGATGGTCAAAGACGCCCGCGAAGGCGTCATGGAGTTCCTCCTCATCAATCACCCGCTCGACTGCCCGATCTGTGACCAGGCCGGCGAATGCAAACTCCAAGAGCAGGCCACCGGCTACGGCCGCGGCTACTCGCGATTCATCGAACAGAAAAACGTGAAGCCGAAGCGCACGCAGCTCGGGCCGCGCGTTACCCTTGATGACGAGCGCTGCA
>CAMBLN010000181.1 GCA_945868215.1 Opitutus sp. GAS368 | reverse complement strand
CGTCAGCTCCACCCGCACGCCGCGCTCCGCATGAGCCGCGTTAAACGCCGCCGCGATTTCCCTAATCGCCCGGTTCTCCGCTTCCTGCCCCTGATGCGACCACACGCGGATCACCTTCGCCTCGTCGCCCGCCACCTGCCCGCGCCGGCACCCCGCCCCGCAGCTAAAAAGCCAAACGACACTTAAAACGCCCAGAAGGACCCGAAACCAGGGGCAACCAAACACCAACATGCCCCGACCCTAAAAAACATCCCCCGCCCCTGCAAAGCCCCGATTTCCCTTCATCCCAAAAAAATTCCCCCGCCCAAACGTAGTTAAAAAAAACTACAACCCGCCTCCGCCCTCCGCCTTTCGTGTATTTCGTGTGTTTCGTGGGCAAAACTCCGTCCATCGATCCACTGCCCTCACCCCTCCTTCAACACCCGCGCCTCCGCCGTCCGCTCCTTCAGCAGCGCCCCGAACGCCGCCTTCTCCTCCGGCGACTGCGGATGCATCCGCGCGATCACCTCCGGCATCACCGTGCGCAAGGGCGACTTCGCCAGGAAATCCGCCGCCATCACCGTCTGCCCGCGCGTCCGCAGTCCCGCATACACGTGCAACTCCAGCTGCACCCGCAGCGCCTCGCACTCCGCCTTCAGCCCCATCACCGCCAGCACAAACAGCAGCGCCTCCATCGTCGAAAACTGCCCCGGCCCTTGCTGCGCCCGCAACAGATACCGGCTCGTCCCCGTCATCGGCAGACTCACCCGGCGCCCCCAGCCTTCGACGTCCTTCTTCATATCCGCCGCCTCGCCCCAGCTCCCGTCCAGCAACAACACCTGCACGTTCTCCACGTTCACGCCCTCCGCCGGCATCGGCTCCCCCAGCGGATGCAGCACCCACAACTCTTTACCTTCGCGCACCACGCTCTCGCGCGCCGGCCGCACATCATGCCGCCACACATGCGTCCGCGCCCCCGTCACCACCCGCTGGATCAGATGCCCCGTGCTGCTCGGCCGGAAAAATTCCCGCGAATGCATCATCACATCCACCGCCAGCGGACACTCCACCACCCGCAGCCCTTCGCACACGCACCACCGCGGCACCTGCTGGCAACGCACACACCGCACCGTCGGATTATTCACCACACTTCGTCCCATCCCCCCTTATCACCCCCTCCTCCCCCGATTACAAACAGAGTTACAGATCTGTGTCGCCAGCCCCCGACATGGTGCTGCATCTGCTAATTACAGCACACATACATCGCGACTTTTATGGTCCACCCCCACACCGAACTGCGTTTCGTCAATGATAACATCGGCTGGGGCGTCTTCGCCACCCGGCCCATTCCGCGAGGCACCATCATCTGGGCCCTCGATACCCTCGATCAGAAATTCAACCCCGAGCAGGTCGCCGGCCTCCCGCCCTACGCCCAGTCGTCGCTGGACAAATACTCCTACATCGACGCCCGCGGACGCCACATCCTCTGCTGGGACCACGGCCGCTACTTCAACCACTCCTGCGCCGCCAACTGCCTCAGCCTCGGCTACGACTTCGAACTCGCCATCCGCGACATCGCCGCCGGCGAAGAGCTCACCGACGACTACGGCACCCTCAATCCCCTCGTCGCCTTCCCCTGCCTCTGCGACACCCCCGACTGCCGCCGCGCCGTCCAACCCGACGACTTCACCCGCCACGGCGACCGCTGGAACACCCGCGCCCGCGAAGCCTTTTTCCTGATCCCCACCGTCCCCCAACCCTTGTGGGACGTCCTCTCCGACCGCCCCGACATCGAAGCCGCCCTCGCCGACCCCAACCGCCTCCGCCCCATCCACGGCCACGACCGCCACGCCGTCGCGGTGTAACATGTAGGGCCTCACCTTGCGTGAGGGCCACTCCGTGTGCGTTGAACTTCGCAACGGAGCACGACCTTTTTTAACCACCAAGAACACAAAGCCCCGTCCTGCTTTCCCAACCCCACATCGCGCCTATAAGCGCGCGGGAGAGCCCCTTTCGCATACCCGCCCTTTTGCGCCTTTTTGCGGCCAACCCTCCGAATCAGCGCAGTCCCCTCGGTTCGTTTTCGTGTATTTCGTGTGTTTCGTGGTGAACACCCTGCTCACCACCAGAACCCCCTCGACGTCCCCCTGTCCGCACGGAAAACTCCCCCTCTCCCGTGCCTCCGCTCCGTCACCTCCTCACGCTCCTCGCGCTCACCCTCGGCCTCACCGCCACCCTCCTCCCCGCCCAACCCGCCGAGCCCGTCGTCACGTTCACCCCTCCCCCGCCCCCCCGCGCCTACCCGCGCCCCGTTGAGTCCATCCTCGAAGCCCAGATCGCCCTCGCCCGCCTCGGCTTCTCCAGCGGCCCCATCGACGGCGTCCCCGGCGCCCAAACCGCCGCCGCCCTCCTCGCCTTCCAACAATCCCGCGGACTCCCCCCCACCAGCCGCCTCGACCCCGCGACCCGCTCCGCCCTCCTCCTCTCCATCCCGCCCCTCACCCAATTCATCGTCATCCCCTCCCATCTCGCCGACCTCCAACCCACCGGCAAAACCTGGCTCGAAAAATCCGCCCAACCCACCCTCGCCCACGAAACCCTCCTCGAACTCGTCGCCGAACGCACCCACGCCAGCCCCCGCTTCATCCAGTCCCTCAACCCGTCCGTCAACTGGGACGCCGCCCCCCCAGACACCATCCTCAGCGTCCCCGCCATCGACCTCGCCCCCTTCGCCACACCCGCCGCCCGCATCGAGGTCCGCCTCGCCGCCCACACCCTGCAAGTCTTCGACGCCGCCGGCACTTTGCTCGCCCACTTCCCCGTAAGCATCGCCAAAAAAGCCGAAAAACGCCCCGTCGGCGAACTCCGCGTCACCGTCGTCATCGCCGACCCCAACTACACCTTCGACCCCGCCAACTTTCCCGACTCCCCCGAGGCCAAAGCCGACCCCGCCCGCAAACTCATCCTCGCCCCCGGCCCGAATAATCCCGTCGGCGTCGCCTGGATCGGCATCGACCGCCCCGGCTACGGTATCCACGGAACCCCTGCACCCGAAAAGATCGGCCGCACCGAATCCATCGGCTGTTTCCGCCTCGCCAACTGGGACGCCCGCACCCTCCTGTCACTCGCCTGGCCCGGCCTCCCCGTGACGGTCGTTCCGTGATTTTTATCCCCTTCGCCTCACTCCTTCACCCGTCCGAAAATTCCCGTCTTCAATCCGGCCATCGTCGTGATCATCTGACGGCGCACCCAGCGAACGCGGCCCGCCCAAGGGAAAACTCCGTCCCGTAGCACACCCAGGCTTGGAGCATCCGACTGGAAAAACGGCGTCAGCCAGCGCGTCGCAAATTGATAATAGCCCAGGTGACTCCTCCGCGCCGCCGAATAGGCCGCAAGCCCTTCCGCCAGCGTCTCCGCTTCCGCCAAACTTCGCGCCAACGCCGCCGCATCGATCAAAGCCAGGTTCACCCCTTGTCCCAGCTGCGGACTCAACGCATGCCCGGCATCACCCAAAACCGCCACCCGGTCGCCGTGCCAGCGCTTCATGCGAACATCATGATAAGCCGCGACCGAAAGCTGATCGTGCCGTTCGATCTGAGAAAGGAACCCCGCCGCCTGCGGCACCAACGCCAACACCCGCCGCTTCCATGCGTCCAGATCGCCCGCCCGCCACTCCGCGACATCCGCCAGTTTCACGCTCCAGAAAAAACTCAGCAGGTCATCCTTCGTTCCCGTGGGCAGAAATCCCACCAGCTCCCGCGTGCTGCCCACCCGTTGCCACAGTGTATCAGGCGCAAACTCCGCCGGCCGCTTCCCGATAAACCACAACGCTCCCCAAGGATAACGGTCCACGCGAAACGGCAGCCCCGCCTGCGGACTTAATGCCGATTGCGCGCCGTCGCACAGCAACACCAGGTCAAACGGCCCGTGCCGAACCCCGCGCGCATCCACCAGCCGCGGCCGTCCGTCAGCCTCGCGCGCAAGGGTCGCGATCGGATGATCCCACAAAATCTCCGCCCCCGCCTCCCGCGCCGCCCGCAATAACAGGTTCAACAACGTGGCCCGATGCGTGCCCGCGCCCCGCACTCCCGGCAACGCCTCCTCGTAACGCAGATTGAGCAACGCCCGCCCGCGCCGATCCACGCAGTGCAGCCGGTGAATCTCAGCCGTCTGCGGACGCAACTCTTCCAGCACCCCGATCTGCGCCAGCACGCCCATTCCCGTCGGTTGCAGCAAAAACCCCGCGCCCACCGGCAAGTTGACCGGCGCGCGTTCATACAACCGCACTCGATGCCCGGCCCTCGCCAGCAGCACCGCCGCCGCCGGACCGGCCGTGCCCGCACCGACAATCCCGATGGTTAAGCCGCTGGTTTTCATCGCAATTCGACAGCCTGCCAGCCCGCCAGTCCCCGAGTCAAAGCCGTCCGTCGGCGCATCGGGCAAAATGCCCCGTGCGTGCTCGCCACACCGTGCACTCTGCACCACCGCGCCGCCTCTTTTCCGCCCCGCCAAACCCCAACCTCCTCCCCCGGGGCAACTTGGCCCGATTGGCACGCATGAGGCATTACTCAAAGCGTTCCCCGCCCTCGTGGATACCGGGGCCGACTCAATAACCCTTAACGAAAGAAACCATCCCATGAACTCCGACATCAAGACCACTCTCAAGACTCTCAACGATCTCATCGAAGTCCTCAAGGACGGCGAGGAGGGCTTCAAGACCGCCGCCACCGACGTAAAGGTTGCTGAACTCAACCTGGTCTTCACCCGTTACGCCGTGCAACGCGCCGAATTCGCCTCCGAACTCCAGGCCCGTGTGCTCGCCCTCGGTGCCGACGTCGAAACCTCCGGCAGTGTCGCCGGCAGCATCCACCGCGGCTGGATCAACCTGAAGTCCGCCCTCTCCTCCAACGAGCCCCACGCCGTCCTCGCCGAAGCCGAACGTGGAGAAGACTCCGCGGTCGCCGCCTACCGCAAGGCCCTCGACGAAGCCCACCTCGACAAGTCCACCCAAGACATCATCGGCCGCCAATACGCCGACGTCAAAGCCGCCCACGACCACGTCAAAATGCTCCGCGACAGTGCCACCTACCGCAAAGCCTCCTAAAATGGAGGGCGGACCGCCGTGTTCGCCGTTCGTAACTCCCCCGCCGCCACCCTGCTATGATGGCGCGTGGTCAAGAGTGGATCGTATGCGAATCTGATGTTTTTGCTTTCTTAGGGTTTTAGTTACCCCGCCTGGGGTGCGGGGGCGGCGAACGCCCCGCGCGAAGTCTTGATGGAAGTGTCTCGCGTCCCAACCCAAGGGCGACGCCCCGGGCCAACCTGCTATCCGCGCGTGGTGGTGCCAGCGCAAGTTACGTTATGCGGTCCGAAAGCGGAGCCGAAGTGGGACGGAGTGAGCGGCACAATCTAAAGGGCGGGTTTGGCACCCAAGGGTAGCAACGTGCGCGCTCCACTCCGAAAGTGATTTAGGCGGGGTCAAAGAACAGGGGTGGTTTCGAGGCGGTTTTACGCGGGCACGAGGTTGAGCTTCTCCAGCGTGGTTTTGCCGGTTGCCAGTCGCCACAGGTCGATGGCCAACCGTCGCGCCGC
>CAMBLN010000180.1 GCA_945868215.1 Opitutus sp. GAS368 | reverse complement strand
GCAAAGGGAGCGGATTTTTGAGAAGTTTCACCGCGTCGATGATACGCTGACGGCCGAGAAAGGCGGGGCGGGGCTGGGGCTGAGCATTGCGCGGCGGCTGGCGCGCGGCATGGGCGGGGAGCTGCGGTATGCGGAAAGGGCGGGCGGCGGCGCGGAGTTCATCCTGGAGCTGCCATGACGGGTTTTGTTCATCACTTTCGATCCTATCGCCTGCAAGCAGGCTCCTACATTTCGATTCATCGCCCGTGAATGGGCGCCTACCTTATGAAAGCCAAAATTTTGATCGCGGAAGATGATGCGAATATCCGGCTCGGGCTGGTGGCCACGTTGGAGAGCGAGGGCTATGCGGTCACCGCGGCGGGGGACGGGGCGCAGGCGATCAAGTTGTATCCGCAGAATAAATACGATCTGGTGATCCTGGACGTCATGATGCCGAAGGCCAGCGGCTATGACGTGTGCCGGGAGCTGAGGGAGGGAGGCTCGCGGACGCCGGTGGTTTTTCTGACGGCCAAGGGGGAGGAGATCGACAAGGTGGTGGGGTTGAAACTCGGGGCGGACGATTATGTGACCAAGCCCTTTGGCGTGCAGGAACTGCTGGCGCGGGTGGAGGCGGTGCTGAGGCGTTCGCGGACGACGGCGGCGGGAACGGATGCCGCGGCGTTGCCGGCGACGTTCAAGCTTGGCGCGGCGCAGATCGACCGGCGGAAGTTTGCGGTTTTGCTGGAGGGGCGCACGGCTGCGCTGACGGCGAGGGAGTTGAAACTGGCCGAAGTGTTTGCGGGACGTCCGGGTGAAGTGCTGACGAGGGACGTGTTGTTGAACGCCGTGTGGGGCGTGGATTATTTCGGGACGACGCGCACGCTGGACCAGCATGTGGCGCAGTTGCGGAAAAAAGTGGAACGGGTGCCGGACAGTCCCGTGGTGCTGATCACCGTGCACGGAGTCGGATATCGTTATGAACCTTGAAGCGTTTTAGCGGTCAGGATTCAAAACCCACTTATGAAAACCAACTTGAATTCACCGGCTTCGGTTTCCTTTTCGCGTCGTGATGTTTTGAAAACCCTGGGCGCGGGCGCGCTGTTGATGGGGATGGGTGGTGGCGCGCGGATGTGGGCGGCGGAGGGAGCGGTGTCGGTTGACGGGACTACGGTGCAACCATTTACGCTGCCTAAGCTGGCTTATGCGTATGATGCGCTGGAGCCGCACTTCGACGCGCTGACGATGGAGATTCACCATACGAAACATCACCAGGCGTATATCACCAATGCGAACAAGGCGCTGGCGGCGTATCCGGAGTTGCTGGCGTTGAGCGGCGAGGCGTTGGTGTCGCGGTTGGACCGCGTGCCGGAGCCGTTGCGCACGACGTTGAGAAACAACGTGGGCGGGCACCTGAACCACGCGTTTTTCTGGGAGACGTTGAGTCCGAAGGGTGGCGGCAAGCCTGCGGGGGTGCTGTCGGAGGCGATCGCGGAGGGATTCGGATCGTTGGATGACTTTAAAAAGCAATTTGCCGATGCGGCCGGCAAACGTTTTGGGAGCGGGTGGGCGTGGCTTGTGGTGAACGAGGGCAAGTTGTCCATTCGTTCGACGGCGAACCAAGATTCACCGCTGATGGAAGGGATGCGTCCGGTGCTGGGCCTCGATGTTTGGGAGCACGCGTATTATCTGAAATATCAGAACCGACGCGCGGACTATGTGGCGGCTTACTGGAATGTGGTGGATTGGAAGGCCGCGGCGCGAAATTTCGCGAAGGGCTGAGGACAGGCATAAAAAACCACAGCCGTGAAAGGCTGTGGTTTTTGAAGTTAAAGTGCTGTGCGTGAAGCTCAGACCTTGACGGGAGAAGACTGGCGCGAGGCGGCAAAGAAGGCGGCCATGTTGGTGACGTCGGAAAGACCGCGACCCTTGAGTTCGGACTCGATCTTGCTGAGGACGGCATGAAGTTCGCCGGCGAGTTCGGGGGAGATGGTTTCGAGGACTTCGCCCTCTTTGCTGACGACGTGATAGACCGCCTCGTTGTTGAGTTGGATCTGGTAAAGGCTGGTGCCGTTGTGGAAGAAGCAGCGGCGAACGAGGCCGAGTTCTTCGAAGGCGGCGAGACAGCGATAAACGGTAACGAGATCGCAGGAGCTGTCTTTGAGATCTTGATGGATCTGCTCGGTGGTGGCCGGCTGGGTGCGATTGATGAGCGCGGTGAGAATGGCGATGCGCGGCTGCGTGATGCGCAGGCCTGCGGATTTGAGGCGGGTGCAGGCTTGTTCCAGAGCGCTGCCAGCGGCTTGCGTGGACGTAGCGACGTTGGTTAGCGGATGATTAGTCTGAGTGGAGGAGATCATGGAGGACTCGGTAAGTTCACTCTATTGTCACAGAATTGAAAGTAGAAATGTAAAAACCATAAATCTCTTTACTTTATTTTACAATATTTCACTGGCGCGATATAACTAGTTCTAGGGGGTCGTCAGGTGCTGGTTGCGGATTGCGCAGGTCATGCGGGTATGCAAACTGCGTATTTAACAACCATGTCGGATTTGGACTTCAACGAGATCGTAAACCTTATTTGCAAAGAAGACGCGCGCTATGACCGCAAGGCGTATACCTTTATCCGCGAAGGACTTGATTATGCGGTAAAGGAACTGAAGAAAAAAGACGCGGAACGCTCCAGACAATCGCTGCACGTGTCGGGTGCGGAGTTGTTGATGGGAATCCGGGCTTACGCGATCGATCAGTATGGCCCGCTGGCCCTCACGGTTCTCCATTCCTGGGGAATCAAGCGATGCGGCGATTTTGGCGAGTTGGTGTTCAATCTTATTGAATACAATGTCTTCAGTAAGACGGAGAATGACCGGCGGGAGGATTTTGCGGAGGTTTACACCTTTGAAGATGCGTTTGTGAAACCCTTTTTGCCGAAGAATCCGCGGCGGGATGGATCGTCGATGGCCGCGCCGGAAGTGCCTTCGAGCTAGACTTTGTGTATCCGGAACGAAGTCGCAGTCGGATGGTGACAAAACTTCAGCCTCGTCACCTCGGCTGCTACGGGAGTACGGACTGCGAAAGCCGCTCGCACTGCGTTTAAGTGTGCCCATCGTTTTCCCTTATCATGTCCAAATCGACCCCTTCGTTTGTCTCCGACCTGCGCCTGCTTGAAACCTTCTGGAAACAGCCTCCGGTGCGCACGGTGTTGGCGAACGGCTTGACGCTCCTTGTGCAGCGCGACACCTCGGCGGCGGTCGCCTCGGTGCAGGTGTGGGTGAAGACCGGCAGCATTCATGAAGGCGGACTGCTCGGCGCCGGACTCTCGCATTATTTGGAGCACTTGCTCTTCAAGGGCACGGAGCGTCGCGGCGGTCGGGAGATTTCATCCACGGTGCAGGCGCATGGCGGCAACATCAACGCCTACACCACGTTTGACCGCACGGTTTACTACATCGACCTGCCCTCGGCGCATGTGGATGTCGCGCTCGATGTGCTGGCCGACGCGGTGCTGCACTCGACGCTGCCCGTCGAAGAAGTGGCCCGCGAGAAGGACGTGATCCTGCGCGAGATCGCCATGGGCAACGACGATCCGGACCACCGTCTGGGCGAGGCGTTGTTCGACACGGCTTTCCGCCAGCATCCCTACAAGTATCCGATTATTGGTTACAAAGACGTTTTCTCGGCCGTCACGCGCGAGGAGCTCGTCGCCTACTACAAGGCGCGCTACGTGCCGAACAACCTCGTGGTGGTCGTGGCCGGCGACGTCGAGCCCGGGGCGGTGCAGGCGCAGGTGGAAAAGCACTTCGGCGACGCCCTGCGCTCCAAGCTCGCGCCGGTGCTGGTGCTGCCGGAACCGCAGCAGCTCGCTCCGCGAGCGCTGCACCGGCACGAGGACGTCGAGCTCACCCGCGCCGGTCTGTCGTGGCAGATTCCCGGGCTCACCCATGCCGACGCGCCGGTCATCGATTTGCTCGGTGTGTTGCTCGGGCAGGGCGACAGTTCGGTGCTGTGGCAGGCCATCCGCGAGAAGGCGCGTCTGGTGCATTCCATCGATGCGACCAGTTGGAATCCCGGCGAGACGGGGTTGTTCTATGTTTCGTTTATCTGCGAGCCGAAGCATCGCGTGGCCGCGACGCGTGCGGTGCGGCGCGAGCTGGATCGCGTGGCGGCAAACGGGTTTACGCCCGCGCAGATCCGCAAGGCGCTGCGTCAGCTCGTGGTCGGCGAGATCAACACGCGCAAGACGATGTCCGGCCAGGCGTCGCGCCTGGGTGCCGCCGAGGTTGTGGCGGGTGATGTGGATTTCTCGAAGTCGTTTTTTGCCCGCCTGGCGCGCGTGACATCGGCGGACCTGCGCCGTGTGGTGCGTGATTATCTCGGTGCGGAGAGGGTGACGGAAGTGTCTCTGAACCCAAAGAGTGCGGAGCCGGCGCTCGCGGTCGTGGCGGGCGCGGACCGCGTGCCGGATACGTTTGGCGGACAGGTGCTCGCCAATGGCGCGCGATTGCTGCTGCGGCCGGACCGGCGTTTGCCGAACCTGCATCTGCGGTTGTTGTGCGAAGGCGGACCGATGCATGAACCGGCGCACTTGCGCGGAGCGACCTCGCTGATGGGGACGCTGCTGACCAAGGACACGAAAAAACGCAGCGCTGCCGAAGTGGCCAAGTTCATCGAGGAAGTCGGCGGGTCGTTTTATCCGTTCTCGGGCAACAACAGCTTCGGGCTCGCGGTGGAAGTGCTGCCGGGCGACTGGGCGCGGTCGTTGGAGGCGTTGTCGGACGCGGTGCTGGCGCCGGCCTTTGCAAAGACGACATTCGAAATCGAGCGGGATGCGCAGGTGGCGGATTTGCAGCAGGACGCGGACGACGTGGTCACGGTCGGTCGGAAGCTGGTGCGCCAGAAATTCTTCGGGGTGCATCCGCTGGCGATTGATTCGCACGGCACGCTGGAAGGCGTGAAGGCGTTGAAGCCGGCGGATCTGGCGGCTTTGTGGAAACGCCTCGGTGTGTCGGGCAACGTCGTGCTGGTGGCGGCGGGTGATTTTGATCCGAAGGTGCTCGCGCCGAAACTGAAGGCGTTTCTTGCAAAGCTGCCGCGGGGCAAGGCGCCGGCGGGCACGGCGGTCTTTACCGCGCCGGGCGAAGTCGGGGACTTTGTGGAAAAACAACCGCGCGAGCAGGCGGTGGTGTTTCAGGCGTTTCCGGGGCCGGGATTAAAGTCGGCGGACTACTATGTCGGCGAAGTCGCGGACGAGCTTTTCAGCGGCATGTCGTCGAACCTGTTCGAGCGCGTGCGCGAGGAAAAGGGTCTGGCGTATTTTGTGCGGTCGAGCCGTATCACTGGAGTGAATACGGGGATGTTTTCGTTTTACGCGGGCACGGCGCCGGCGACGGCGGACGAAGTGTTGCGCGAGATCGATGCGGAGATCCTGCGCGTGCAGACGGGCAAGGTGCGGCCGGAGGAACTCGTGCGCTGCCAGACGCGGTTGAAGGCGGGGCGGCGCATGGGCTTGCAGACCAATGGTGCGCGCGCGATGCACGCGGGATTGAACACGCTTTACGGTCTGCCGGCGGATGACGCGGCGACCTATGATGCGCACATCGACGCGGTGACGATCGCGGATTTGCAGGCGTTTGCCCGCAGGCATTTTCAACGTAACCTGCGGACACAGCTGG
>CAMBLN010000179.1 GCA_945868215.1 Opitutus sp. GAS368 | reverse complement strand
CCTCCGCATAACTAACTTTGACGCTCCCCCTGTCCAACCAACCGGAGCCACCTCAGGGCGACATGGCGGCGAGTTTGCAGGCGCTGATCGGCGTGAAGGCAACGGGACGGGCATGGCGCGGGGCGTGGCTGCCGTTTGGCGATGTCGATGCGGAGTTGGCGACGGCGCAGGAAATGGTGGCGGACTGGTTTGGCGGTCCGTTGGAGACGGTGTTGGCGGAAAGGCTGCGGATGGAGTTTGCGGAGGCGCCGAAGGCGTTCGGGGCGTTGCGCGGGCCCGAGGCCTGGGCGGTGCATGCGGGTTGGGCGGAGCGGCGGAAGGACGCGTATGATCCGGTGGTGTTTGCGCGCTTGATGGCGGGGCGCGAGGTGACGGCGGAAGCGCGGGCGGCGGCGCTAGGCGTGAGAGGAAGGTTGATCGCGGCGTTCGATGCGGTGTGGGAAAAGTATGATTTTCTGGTGCTGCCGGCGACGCCGTGCGTGGCGCCGGTGAAGGTGGATTGCACGCAGGCGACGCGGGACCGGATTTTTGAGCTGACCACGCCGGTGAGTCTGGCGGGGTTGCCGGTGCTGACGTTCCCGGTGATGCTCGGAGGCGGGTTTTCGACGGGGTTGCAAATTGTCGCGCCGAGGGTGGATTCGCCGGTGTTTGCTGAGGTGTTGGATATTTAGTTATGAAAATCATCCGCCATATTACATCTGAAGGACCGGGGTGGGCGGCTTTGATGGCCGATGGATCGGCGCGGGTGATTGACGGGGATTTGTTGGGTGCGTGGACGGTGACGGAGCGCGTGGTGGTGGCGGGGGAGTTGCTGGCGCCGGTCGAGCCGGTGGCGATTTTCGGGATCGGGCTGAATTACCGGAAACATGCGGAGCAACTCGGGCTGGCGCTGGTGGAGCGGCCGCTGGTGTTTATGAAGAGCGGAAACACGGTGCAGCGTCCGGGCGGGGCGATTGAGATTCCGCGGACTCTGGCGAGCGAGGCGGTTGATTATGAAGGCGAGCTGGCGGTGGTGATCGGGAAGAGCTGCAAGAATGCGAAGCGGGAGAATGCGTTGTCGTTTGTTCTTGGATACACAGTGGCGAACGACGTGTCGGCGCGCGACTGGCAGTTCAAGCTGGGGGGCGGGCAGTTTTGCCAGGGGAAGAGCTTCGATACGTTTTGTCCGCTGGGGCCGGTGCTGGTGACGGTGGATGAACTCGGGGACGCGGGATCGCTGAAGCTGGAGACGACGGTGAACGGCGTGGTGCGGCAGGAACGAAGCACGGCGGACCTGATCTTCGATGTGCGGGAGCTGATCGTGTTCTTAAGTGCGAGCAAAACGCTGCTTCCGGGAACGGTCATCCTGACAGGCACGCCGGGCGGGGCGGGGCACACGATGAAACCGCCGGTGTATCTGAAGGCGGGCGACGTGGTGAGCGTGACGATTGAAGGGATCGGGACGCTGACGAATGCGGTGACGGAGGAGGCGGTCGGCGTTCGTTGAACGGTGACACACGCACGACCAGGACGAAATCCCGGTGGGTTTATCCGGTGATTTAAGCTCTGCGGGAACGCCGGCTGACGGCCGCGCCCAAGGCGGCCAAGCCCGCGAGTAAAACGGCGGTGGCCGGTTCAGGAACCGCACTGGCGCTGATCGAAAACTCCACGGAGCGTCCGCCGATTCCGGACCAGCCGTCGAAATTCGTGCCGGTCATGGTGGTCCCGTAGCTTTGAAGGGCGCTCCAGCCTCCGCTGGCGCTCATTGAGCCCAAGGGGATGCGGTTGATGTTGAAGTTGGAATCGGTGCCGGACGGCACGGTGGCCACCCACCAGTAAGTCGTGTTGGCGAGCAGGAGGGTGGAGGCGCTTGAGGTATAGCTGTAAGTGCCGATGGCGGTGGGGGCGGTTTCACCGGTCAGGGTTTCGATGAGGCTGTCCGGAGCGGTGGAAAAGGAATTGTGTGAATAGAGTCCGACGGTGAATCCGGTGCCCGTGCCGGTGCCGGCGGTTTTGATGGTGACGTTGTCCAGTATCACATCCGCCCCGCCCACGGTAAACGCCTGCCCGACGGCCGAGTGAGTCGATCCGCTGGTGGAGAAGGAAACATCGCTGTAGCCCGCGGGAGACTGTCCGAGACTGGAGAGAAACACCGTCTGGCTGCTGGCGACGGCGGCACCGAGGACGAAGCCGAGACCCAATCCGAAACGACAAACCAAACGCGTGAGTGGACAAAAGGTGGTATTCATTTTGAGGTGGAATTTAAAGTTAAGTTATAGGCGACATAGGTTATCGGTTCCGGCGCGTTATTCTTGAGGTGGCGGGAAGTGCTTAAAACGAACTTACAAGAAAATGCTTGCCGTCCTATCTGTATTAGGACAACTAGGACAGTGTGCTTCCGTTTTCCATCGAACTAAAGTCGGGTCTGCCGGTGACGGAACAGATTTTGTATGCGGTGAAGAAAGCGGTGGTGAACGGGCAGTTGCCGGAAGGGATGAAATTTCCCTCGGTGCGGCAGTTGAGCCAGGCACTGCGCATCAACCCGAACACGGCGCACAAAGTCGTGGCGACGCTGGTGGCGGAAGGTGTGCTCGTGACGACGCCCGCCGTGGGCAGCGTGGTCGCTCCGCAGTCGAACGGCGGGAAACGCGAAAAAGCCGAGTTGCTCGGCGGCGAAGTGGAGCGGCTGGTGGTCGAGGCCAGGCAGCTCGGACTCAGCGTGGAAGACGTGCAGGCGGCGGTCGCGGCGCACTGGAAAAAACTTAACCAACCCCAATCAAAATGAATGTCATCGAAACTCAGGAACTCAGGCGAACCTTCGGGAGCAAGGACGCGGTGCGTTCGCTCGATCTTCGTGTGCCGGCGGGCAGCGTGTGCGCGTTGCTCGGCCCGAACGGCGCGGGGAAGACCACGACGATCAAGATGCTGATGAACCTGATCCGGCCGAGCGGCGGCCAGGCGCGGGTGCTCGGGGTGGATTCGCGCCGGTTGGGCGCGGTCGAAAAGGCGCGCATCGGTTATGTGTCGGAGAATCACGAGATGCCCGAATGGATGACGGTGCGGGCGTTTTTGGATTATTGCCGCGAGTTTTATCCGACTTGGGACCGGGAGCTGGAGGCAAAGCTGTTGACCCGTTTCGCGCTGCCGGAGGAACGCAGTCTGAAACACCTGTCGCGAGGGATGAAGATGAAGGCGGCGTTGCTGGCGGCGCTGGCGTATCGGCCGGAGTTGCTGGTGTTGGACGAGCCCTTCAGCGGACTTGATCCGGCGGTGCGCGAGGATTTTGTGCGCGGGCTGTTCGAGGCGACGGGCGACGGCGAGTGGTCGATCCTGGTTTCATCGCACGACATCGATGAAGTGGAGCGATTCGTGGACTGGATCGCGTTTATCGACGACGGACGGTTGGTGATTTCGGAGTCACTGGAGTCGTTGCAGGCGCGCTTTCGCCGGGTGGAAGTCACGCTTGCGGACCAGATGATGATCCGGGCGGAGGAGTTGCCGCCGGCGTGGCGGGACCTACAGCAGTCGGGGAAGTTGGTGCGTTTCATCGACACGGCGCACATGGAGGCGGACGGCGGGCGTTTGTATGCGGAGCGATTTCCCGGGGCGGCGATGACGGCGGGGCCGCTGTCGTTGCGCGATATTTATCTGACGGTGGCACGGATGACACGGGTTTAACTTTTTATAACATCATGAATTCTCTGATCTGGCATATTATTAAGAAGGATCTGCGGCGCTTCCGGGCGTTGCTGGCGATGTGGTGCGCGGCCTTGGTGATCCGGGTGGTCGCGGCGGGTCTGGTGGGAAATGACACAGGAGGCAGGATGGAGGCGGGGATGGTTATTCTATTCGTGCTCATTCTGTTTTTGAACGCGCTCATGGTGACGCGGGTGGTGGCGGAGGATTCGCCGCTCAAGGAGGCGGCGTTCTGGCGGTCGCGTCCGATCACGGGACGGCAGATGATGACGGCGAAGGTGTTTTTTCTGGTGGTGTGGACGTTGATCCTGCCTGCGTTGGTCGTGGTGGCGGCGGGCTACGCCTACGGATTCACGGGGTGGGAGTGCGTGGCGGTGGCGGCCGGGCAGTTGATCATTCATGCGTCGATCGGGGCGTTGTTTTTGACGACATCGATTCTGACGCAGCGCGTGTGGGCGGCGGTTCTTGGCGTGCTGGTTCTGCTGGTGGCGGTGCAGATATCCCGGGGGGCGCGGGTCACGCCTGAAGAGGCATCGCCATTCGAGAGTGTGTCGCTTGGGCTGTCGGGTGTCTCGGTGGCGACGGCGGTCGGTATGGTTGCGCTGGGAGCCGCGGTGACCTGGGTTTATCGGGAGCGACGCCGGCCGGTCGCCGCAGCGGTTTTGATCGCGGGCGCAGCCGGAATATATGTCGCGGGGGAGTTCTGGCGGGTGGACTTTTTGGGGTGGGTTCCGGCGCTCGAACGCCTGGAGGCACGAGTCGATCCACGGGGGGCGGGCAAGGTCAGGCCGCTCAAAACAAATGCGAGTTCAAGCATCAACGGGGTGAATTACCGGCAGTTGCAGGCGGCGCTGGAGTGGACGGGGTCGACGCCCGAAGAGTTGAGCCTGCCGTATCGGGTGGAGGGACGCGTGGACTTGGGCAACGGAACGGAGCTGATGCAAAGCCGTAAGATTCGGCGTTCAGCTCCCTATGATCTCGGGCCGGCCTTGAAGGAGCTCGGCGTAGAAAACCTGCAGTCATACGTGCAAGGGCTGAATGCGAACCACGTAACTTTGGCGGAGCTCACCGATCGGGAGATGGGCCGGCTTGAGGCCGCCTCATCGATGTGGACGGGGAAGGTGTTCACCGTGGTGGGCGGGCTGGAAGTGCGCGCGCGGGTGCCAGTGAAGCCGGGGGCGCGGGTTGAGGCGGGCGCCTATCGCATCGATGTGGTGGAAGTGGATTTCGAGCGGGGAAGGCTGGAGATTCGTATCGTCGAGCGTCAGCCCGCGATGCCCAAGTGGGGCGACGGCGCATTGGACTCCGGCTACCACATATTGGGGCGTGATTTCGCGTTGATCAACACACGGCGAAAGGAAGCCATGGTGACGACAGGCGGCGGCAACAGCTGCAGCACGCAGGACAGTTTTTTGAAGATCAATCGCACGCAGCTGCAGTTTGGTCCCACGACGGCGGGTCAGATTCTCGACCGCGAAGAACTGGCGGAGTGGTTGGCGGACGCCGAGCTGGTGAAGTTTCGCTTCCGCGAAGACCGGCGCGTGGTGACGGAGGCCACGGTGGCGTTGGCGGAGACGCTTTAAGCCTGGCGGATCGGTTGAGCGAGAGCCTCGTGCGGGGCGACGGGCGGGATTCTCGCGCGGGGGGCGATTTTCAAATCACTGATTGCATCAAAGGGTTAAAGATTTTTGATGCTCAGTTTTATGACGGATTACCCCTTTGGCGCGCGTGTGCGTGGATTTTTCGGCGCGGTGATGTGCCTTTGGCTGGGCGCGACTTATGTTTCCGCCCAAGAGGCGGCAAACATCCTGGACGCGGCTACGGTGAAATACAACGAGGCGACCAATTATGAGGCGTCGGAGGATTGCAGGGTTATTTATCCTAAATTCCGCAGTTGAAGGGTGGTTTTGGCGGGGGTGAAGGACGAAGTTGGGTGGTTTTATGAAGGAACGGGAATGGCGGTTTTCAACTGCGGCGCAGTTGTTCGTATCCAGTCGTGGAGGCGCAGGTAGCCGTCGC
>CAMBLN010000178.1 GCA_945868215.1 Opitutus sp. GAS368 | reverse complement strand
CGACGCGCAACAACCCCGCCGCCGCCTGCAACAACGTCGATTTCCCCGACCCGTTCGGCCCCACGAGTCCCACCAAAGCCCCGCCCGGCAGCTCCAGACTCACGTCCGACAACCGCCCGCCCACGCTCACATTTTTCAGCGTCAGTGCGTTCATGTCCGATAGCTCCGCTCTTCGTGTCCCCTCGTGCTCTTCGTGGTTAAAAACTCCGAGTCAGTCGTCTTCATGCGCGCCTCCTCAACAACCACAGAAAAAACGGCCCGCCGATCAACGCCGTCACAATCCCCAACCTCAAGCCACCCGCCAATCGCCCCACCAGATCACACCCGAGCACAAACACCGCGCCGCCCACCAAACACAGCGGCACCAACCGCCGGTGCTCCGGCCCCACGATCAACCGCAGCGCATGTGGCACCACCAACCCCACAAACCCCACGATGCCCGCCACCGAGGTCGCCGTCGCCGCCAGCACCGTCGCGAGCACCAGCAGCACGCGCCGCAACCGCTTCACATCCACCCCGAGGCTCTGCGCCTCCGTCTCACCGAGGCTCAGCAAATCCATCTGCCGCCCCACCGGCCACAACACCGCCGCCGCCACCAGAATCGGCAGCGCCGCGCCCACGTGCAGCCAGCTGCGATCTTCCAACCCGCCCAGCAGCCAGAACAACAGCTGTGCATTCCGCTCCCACAACGCCACACCGTGCGACAACTGGTAACTCGTCACCGCACCCAGCAGCGCATTGAGCGCCACGCCCGCCAGCAGCAACCGCTCCGTGCTCGTCCCGCGCTTCACCAGCATCAGCACCGCGCACGTCGCCACCACCGCCCCCGCCACCGCCGCCAGTGGCAACACCCACAACGCCACCACCGTCCACCCGAACACGATCGCACTCACCGCCCCCGCCGCCGCGCCGCTGCTCACGCCCAGCAGATCCGGACTCGCCAGGCTGTTCCGAAAATACGCCTGCATGATCAACCCGCCCGCCGCCAGCGCCGCGCCCACCAACATCCCGGTGATCACCCGCGGCAGCCGCAATTGCAGCAACACCGTCCGCGCCAATTCATCCGCGCCCGTCAGCCCCGCCCACAACTGCGCCCACGAAAACTCCAGTTCGCCCCACGCCAGCGAAACAAACACCAGCGCGAACAAGACCGCGCCCAACACCGGCAACACCCACCGTTTTTCACCGCGCCGCGTCACTTGAACACCTCCGGATGCAACCCGCGCGCCAGCCGTTCATACGCCTCGATCCGATGATGCGACACACTCGCCAGCAACGCCGAAGGCAGCACCACCGCGCGCCCGTTCTTCACCGCCGCGATATGCCGATACGGCAAGATCCCGCGCAACGGTGCCAGCAATTCATCCGCCGTGCCCGCGCCGCCCAGCACCACCGCATCAATCGGCCACACCAGCATCTTCTCCGAAACCTCCGGCGCCACGCCCTTCATTCCGCCCAACGTCGTCGCCAGATTCTCCGCCCCCGCATGATCACACAAATCTTGAAACGTCGTCCCCGCCCCCGACAGCAGCCCATACGTCGAAGCATTCACCACGCGCACCGGCTTCACGCCTTTCAACTTCTCCCGCAACCGCACCATCCGCGCCTCGCACTCCGCAATCAAGACCTCCGCCCGCGCCTCGCGCCCGAGTTCTTTCCCGAGCGTCCTTAAATTTGAATACACGTCCTCGATCGTCGCATAACGGTCGAACACGATCACCTTCACGCCCATCTTCTTCACATTCGCGACCAGCTCCGCCCGGCTGTAATCCGTAAAAAGCACCAGCGTCGGCTTGAACTTCAAAATCGCCTCGCTGTCGCCCATTGAGATGCTCGGATACGCCTTCGCCTGTTCCGCCACCGGCGAAAACTCCGCCTGCTTCGATATATGGCTGAGCGCAGCGATTTGTTCCGGCTCCGCAAGCGCCACAAGCAGCTCATCCGTCCCCACCGCCTGCGAGACCACGCGCACCGGCATCGCCGCCTGCACGCAGCCCGACAGACAAACAAGGAGGATGAGCAGTCGCATCATGGAACGTTTAGAACCGCCACTCTGCACCCGCGTAAGCCCCGATGCCAAGCGCGGGGAATCCGTTCACCACCGCATACTCCTCATCGAACAGATTTTCCACCCGCGCCTTCAGCGTCAGCCGGTCGTTCACCGCCCACGCGCCATACAACCTCACGACCACATAATCCTCGCCTGCCGTGCGCGCACCAAACGGCGACGCCGAATCGATATCCACCGAATCCGCCGCAAACGTCGCGCCCACGCCCGCCGAGAATCCGCGCCCGAAGTCATTCCACAGATCCAGCGTCGCCGCATGCCTCGGACGCCGCAGCAGCCGCGTTCCCGCGGTCGCATCTTTCGCATCGAGATACGTGTAGGTTCCGCTCGCCACCAGCGTATCCGTCAGTCGCAACTTCGCCGCCAGCTCCACACCCTGCGACTCCGCCTCGCCCACATTCTGCGACGTGAAAAACCCCGGAGCACCCGGCACAAACACGAAACCATCGATCAGGTTCTTGTAGTCGTTGCGAAAATACGTCGCCGACAACACGCCGCGCTGATTCGGCAGCGTATAATCCAGTCCCGCATCCCAACCGCGCGCCTTCTCCGGCTGCAAATTCGGATTGCCCACATAATCGCCGAAGAACGGATCCGGCGCGAAGCCGTTCAACTCAAGAAAGCTCGGCGTGCGAAACCCCGTGCCATAACTCGCCCGCAGCTTTAACCGCTCGGGCACCGCCTGCCACGCCGCCGTCGCGCGGCCCGTCGTCTGCCCGCCGAAGTCGTCAAACTCGTCGCGACGCAGCCCCGCCGTGAAAAACACGCGCTCCACCGGCGTCCATTCGTCCTGCACAAACACCGCGTAATCCAGCGGACGCCCGCTCGGCGAACCAAAGCCCGTGCTCTGAAAATGCTGCCACTCCCCCGTGCCGCCAAATGTCACGCGATGATCCTCCCAGCCCGCATACGTCGCCTGCGCATCCAGCACCGCCCGCCGTGTCATCACGCGCGCATTGGACGCCGGCAGCGGCGTCGGATTCTCCGAAACGAAATCACGATTCTGGCCGCCGAGCGTCACCCGCCCGCTCCAGTCATCTCCCGGCGTGAACTCCGCAAACACCGTCGCCAGCGCATTCGTCTCGCGCTCTTCACGATCTGGATCATTTGCGCCAAAGCCCACGTTCGCCCCCGGCGAACCAAACACGCCGCGAAACACGCGCATCGTGCCGCCCACGTTCACCGCCTCGCTCAGGCGATGGTCCACGCGCACAGCGCCGGTGAGCGATTCAAAATCATTGTTCTCGCGGTCGTTCTGCGTCGTGCGTCCCGAGATCGAAACATTAAACGCCGTCGCACCTTTCTCCCCTTGCGAGGAAAGGTTCGTGCGCACGGAGCCAAACGAACCCGCCTCGGCAAACACCGCCGCCGAGGGCGCGCCGCTGCCGCGTTGCGCCGCGATCGACACCGCGCCGCCGATCGCATCCGAACCATACATGGTGCTCTGCGGACCACGCACGACTTCGATGCGGTCCGTGCCCAGCGGAGCCCCCGCACCGATGAAATTCGCGTAGAGCGCGTTCGAGTCACTCGCGCGAATGCCATCCACTAGGATCAACGTCTGCGTGGAGTTCGCTCCGCGCATAAAAAGCGAAGTCGTTCCACCCACCGCCCCCGTGTGCACCGGCGTCGCACCCGCGCTTTCCAGCGCCTGGCTCAGCGTCGTCACTTGCCGCCGGGATGTCTCCTCGGCGGTGATCACCTCGACGGCCGATCCAAGCTGGCTCGCCCGCGCCGGAGTGCGCGTCGCCGATACCACCACGGGGTCGAGTGTAAGCGTTTCCGCCGACACGTCCGGACGTAGGCCGCCTGCTTGCAGGCGCTCCGGTTCATCGCCCGGCGCAATCTGCGCCTGCGCGAAAGGATAAAAAAACGTGGCCGCCAAGGCGCACGCAGAAAAAACGCGTCCGGAATTCCGGACACACGAATAACTGTTCATAGGAGGTCTGCTACTGTCCAAGGCAAGAGCAGCCTCCCTCCGAAATTTGTAGCCGGGGTCGCTGACCCCGGTCCGAAAAATTCCGAAAGAAGCATCCACTCTCACGCTTCATTTTTGCGATGAAGTAAAAAATCCGACGCGCGCAATCGCGTCAGGATTAGCCGCCACCCCGCAATCCGTCGTAGGCCGCGAGCTCGCTCGCGCTCCGAAAAAGCACGCGCACGCCCCCGCCCCACATCCGACTGCCGGGTTCCGGCATAGGTGAGTCTCCGCAAAGTGGATGTTCGGACTCCGCATATGTGGCGCACGTCGTGCGCAAATCCCAAACGCCATATCTCAAATCCCAAAAGCATCCGCGTCTTTGCCGCGCTGTCTTTTGGAGTTTGGAATTTTGGACCTTTGGAATTTGCGCGCCAACGGCGCGTCCTCCCCCCTCGCCTTCACCGGATGCTACCCCGATTGGCTTTGGACCCGTGCGCCTAAAGGCACGGATTGTGGGTTTGGATTGATGCGATACCGCAGCGCAACTGTAGCCGGTTCTCACGGCCTTCCCCTCCTCTGCAAAGTTGATTAAAAAGAACTCAGGCGGGCGCACCCTGCGCCCGCACCCACCCCAAATCAAGCCCCAATCCCTGAAACATATCAACGCATTCGCATACGAAGATATGTTTCTTGCCTTCCAAGAGCCGTTGCGTCCATTTTCCCCATCCCAACTTTCACGCCATGTCGTCCGCCACTCCCAAAATGTCCTCCGCCGAAATCGATCTCCGCCGCCTCCTCTCCGAGCGCGTCGCCATCATCGACGGCGCCATGGGCACGACCATCCGCTCCTACAACATCACCGAGGAGCAGGCGCGCGGCGACCGTTTCAAAGACGCCCCCAAAGACCTCAAAAACAACGGCGACATCTATTCCCTCACCCGCCCGAACGAAATCGGCGACATCCACCGCCGTTTCCTCGAAGCCGGAGCCGACATTATAGAGACGAACACTTTCTCTGCTACCAGCATCGGCCAGAGCGAGTTCTTCATCGAAGACCCGCGCGAACACGGCGGACGCAAGGATCCCGCGTTCTACCAGTCCGTCATCGAGAACAAATTCCTCCAGGAACTCGCCCACGACATCAACTTCCAGTCCGCCCGCCAGTGCCGGGAATGGGCCGACCGCATCGCCAACGCCACCGGCCGCCGCCGCTACGTCGCCGGCGCCATCGGACCGCTCACCGTTTCCCTCTCCAACTCCCCCGACGCCGACGACGCCGGTTTCCGCGTCATCACGTTCGACCAGGTCAAAGCCGACTACCGCCGCCAGATCCGCTCCCTCATCGCCGGCGGCTCCGACCTGCTCCTGATCGAAACCATCTTCGATTCCCTCAACGCCAAGGCCGCCCTCGTCGCCATCGAGGAAGTCTTCGCCGAGGATAACATCCGCCTCCCGCTGATGATCTCCGCCGCCGTCGGTCGCGGCGGTGAGACGATGATCTCCGCGCAAACCGTCGAAGCCCTCTGGAACGCCGTCCGCAGCCACCACCCGCTGTCCATCGGTCTGAACTGCTCCATCGGCCCCGACCTGATGCGCCCGTTTCTCTCCGAGCTTTCCGAGAAAGCCGGCGAAACTTTCATCTCCGCCTACCCCAACGCCGGCCTCCCGAATCCGCTCACGCCCACCGGCTTCGATCTCGAGCCCGCCGACATGGCGCGCTTCATGGGCGACTTCGCCG
>CAMBLN010000177.1 GCA_945868215.1 Opitutus sp. GAS368 | reverse complement strand
CCCAACGCCTCGTCCATCTCGGCCTCCAAGGCCGCCTGGATCGTCGTTTGCAGCAGCTGCTTGATCGCCTCGTCGTCTTGTAAAAGCGCCAGCATTTGCTCGCGCGTGTTCATGCTCATCATAATGTCCTTCTTCGGACGGTTCATGGGGTTTCCTTCGGTTGGTGGGTTCCTGTTTCCACCTCACCAACTACCATGATCCGTCTTTTTGCTGAACTTTCCGGACACTACCGGAGTGTCACCTAATAGGTGACACTTTGGGTCGGGGCGGGCCGCGAGCGGGGAACGGGGAATGTCACTTATTAAGTGACAAAGGGGTTGGATGCCGGGGCGGGACGGGGAGAGGGGAGGGATCCAGACAAACAGCCTCGTTACCTCGGCTGCTACGGGTAGCAGAGCGCGGGTCAGGGGCGGAGGACGTCGTGGAGGGTGATGAGCAACGTCTCGGCGGTGTAGGGCTTGGGGAGGAAATGTTTCACGCCGGCACCGGCGGCTTTGGCGACGCGGCCGTTGGAGTTGAGTCCGCTGGCGGCGATGATGAGGACATGCGGGTTGACGCGCATGAGGGCGTTGATGGTGGCGGGGCCATCCATGATGGGCATGACCATGTCGGTGAGGACGACGGCGATGGTTTCGCGCTGCTGTGCGTAGAGAGCGATGGCTTCGGCGCCGTCGCGGGCAATGATCACGCGGTAACCGAATGCTTCCAGGGTCTGTTGAGTGATGGTGAGAATGGACGTCTCGTCATCGACCACGAGAATGGTTTCGCCGTGGCCGCGCGGGAGTTCGGCCAGCGCGTGGGGGACGGTTTCGGAGGTGCGGAGACTGGGGTCGGCGGGGATGTAGACTTTGAACGTGGTGCCTTTGCCCGCCTCGCTGTAGACGTTGATGAAGCCGCGGTGGCTTTCGATGATGGCGTGGGCGGTGGAGAGGCCGAGACCGGTGCCTTTGCCGACCTCCTTGGTGGTGAAAAAAGGTTCGAAGATGCGGTCGATCTCGTCGGCGGGGATGCCGCAGCCGGTGTCGGCGATGCTGACGCAGAGGTAGACGCCGGGTTTGGCGTCTCGGCTGGTGGCGGCGTATTGGGCGTCGATGGTGATGTTGTCGGCGGAGATCGTGAGGACGCCGCCGTCGGGCATGGCGTCGCGGGCGTTGACGACGAGATTGAGGATGACCTGGTTGAGTTGGGTGGGATCGCCGGTGACGGCCCAAAGATCACGGCCGAGCAAGACATCGGTGCGGATGGAGCGCGGGAAGGTTGCGGCGGCGATGCGGGCGACGTCCTTGATGAGGTGCTCGACTTTGATGGCGACGTGGCGGCCGCCCTCGGCGCCGCGGGCGAAGGTGAGGACCTGGCGGACGAGGTCGGCGCCGCGGCGGGCGCTTTGCTCGACGGTGTTGATGAGTTTGCGGGTGCCGTCGTCGGCGGCGGTGAGCCGGAGCAAGTCCACCGACATGAGGATGGGGGCGAGGACGTTGTTGAGATCGTGGGCGATGCCGCCGGCGAGGGTGCCGATGCTCTCCATGCGCTGGGCGCGGAGGTATTGGGAGAGGAGTTTTTTGTGTTCGGTGATGTCGGTCATGCCGCCGACCATGCGGACGCCTTTGCCGGAGGCGTCGCGGATGACGTGGCCGCGATCCTGAACCACGGCATAGGTGCCGTCTTTGCGCAGGTAGCGGTATTCCTCGGTCCAGGCACCGGGGGTGGGAACATCGATGGCGCGGCGGATGGACGTGTTCACGCGATCGCGGTCGTCGGGGTGGATAAGGTCGGACCACCAGGAAACCTCGGGTGATATTTCGGAGCGCGGGTAGCCGAACAAGGTGCAAAAGCCGTCGCTCCACCAGAGAAGATTGGCGACGAGATCCCAGTCCCATACGGCGTCGCTGGTGGCGCAGGAGACGAGTTGGAAGCGTTCTTCGCTGCGCCGGAGATTTTCCTCGGTGGCGGCGCGGGTGGTGATGTCCACGGCGACGACGATACGGGCGTCGCGGCCCGCGTAGACAATGCCGTGGGAGAAAGATTCAACCGTGATGAGGCCGCCGTTTTTTTTGCGGTGGGTCCAGACACCGGCCGCGGATTGGGAGCGGGAGAGCCGGGCGAGGTGGGCCGTGAGGGCGGGAAGTTCGTCCGGCGGACGGATATCGCGGATCGTCAGCGCGAGAAACTCGGCGTGGGTGTATCCATAAAACCTTACGGCGGATTCGTTGACGTCGAGAAAGGCGAGCGATTGGGAATCGTAGACCCAGACGGGCAGCGGATTGCTGTCGAAGAGGATGCGCTGACGTTCCTCGCTTGATTGGAGCGCGGCGCGAAGACGCTCACATTCAGCGGCGAGTTCAGCGGATGAGGGGAGGGACTCGGCCATCGGCGGGCATACCACCGGCAAACTACTCGCGATTAAAGGCTAAAAATGCGAGACGAAGGCGACCGGCTATCAGGCGCCGTGCTCGGCGAGCCAGCGCTCGGCCTCGATGGCGGCCTGGCAACCCATGCCGGCGGCGGTGATGGCCTGGCGGTAAACATGGTCGGAGCAGTCGCCCGCGACGTAAACGCCGGGGACGTTGGTCTGCACCTGGGAGCCGGCGAGCGGTTTGAAGTAACCGCCCTCGTCCACGTCGATGGCGGGCGTGAACGGGCCGGTGTTGGGAATGTGGCCGATGGCGACGAAGATGCCTTTGACGGGGAGGACGGACTCGACGCCGGTTTTGACGTTTTGAATACGCAGGCCGGAGACGGCGCCCTCGGGAACGCCGAGGACTTCGAGGGGGACGGTGTCCCAGACCATCTGGATTTTTTCGTGGGCGACGGCGCGGTCGGCCATGATCTTGGAGGCGCGCAGGGAGTCGCGGCGATGGACGAGGTAAACCTTGCTGGCGAAGCGGGTGAGGAAGAGGGCTTCTTCGGCCGCGCTGTCGCCGCCGCCGAGGACGGCGACCTCCATCTTGCGGTAGAACGCGCCGTCGCACGTGGCGCAGGTGGTGACGCCCTTGCCGCCGTAGAGTTCTTTTTCGCCGGGGATGCCGGTCATGCGCGGCGAGGCGCCGGTGGCGATGATGACGGACTTGGCGAGGACCACGCGACCGTCGGTGAGAACGAGCTTGCGCGGAGTGGCGGTAAAATCGACGGACGCGACGAGCGCCTGCTCGAAACGCGTGCCGAAGCGGGTGGCCTGCTCGCGCATGTTTTGGGTGAGTTGGAAGCCATCGACGCCGTGGGGGAAGCCGGGGAAGTTTTCGACTTCGGAGGTGGTCGTGAGTTGTCCGCCCGGGAGCGGTCCTTCGAGGACGAGCGGGTTGAGGCTGGAACGGCCGGTGTAGATGGCGGCGGTGAGGCCGGCGCAACCGGTGCCGATGATGACGACGTTTTCGATGGAGGAGGCGGGAGTGGACATGAAGTTGAAGCGGAGAGGAGGCGGACGCTGAAACGTTGAAAAAGAAAGACGAAGCGTCAAATGCGCGGGGCGGACAAGGGGATTTACTCGGAAGGAAGCGCGAACCTGGGTTTCGCCGCGCTTTGGTCCGTGAGGACATGAAAAAGCCGCCTCCGGGAAGGAGGCGGCCAGGGGTTAAGCCGCAACCGAATGAACGGGTGCGGGTGCGTGAGGTTATGGCATCACAATACCTTCAAACTGCACGTCGCCGATCTGCATGCTGGGAGTGGCCGACGGGTTTTTGATGGTGGGGAAGACGAGCAGGTAGCTCTTGTAGGGTGTGGTGTTGTTGATGGTGATCGACTGGCCGAAGGTTTCGCCCGGGTCGTTGTTGCGGGCGGCAGGCAGGCTGAGGGACCCGCTGGAGATCAGGGTGAATCCACTCATGGGCATGGTGCCGCCGGAGGGGGTGGTGTTGGTGCCATAGAGTTCGTAGCTCGCGGGATCGCGGGCTTCGGTGTCGTTGGCGGTGAACAAGTGCAGTGCGGTCACGACCGAGTCGCCGACGCTCGGAGTCACCACGAAGCCGGTGTTGGTTTGGCCGAAGTTGAGATACTTGCTGGACTGCATCAAACCGTCGATCGCCTTGGCGGGTGCCTCGGCCGCGGGCCAGCGGTTGCCGCTGCCGGTGCCGACCGTGCCCTCCACGAAGTTGGTGCTCTGTTTTTGTCCGCCGATCACGGGATCGCCGGGCCAGAACAGCACTTGCGCGGCGGGCGCCGCCACGGTGCCGACAAGCTGCACATCACCGATCTGCATGCTGGTCGTGGCGGAGGCGTTTTTGATCGTGGGAAACACGATCAGGTAGCTGGTGTAGGAAGTCGCGTTGCTGAACGTGACGGTTTGTCCGAAGGTTTCGCCCGGGTCGTTGTTGCGGGCGGCCGGCAGGCTGAGGGTGCCGCTGGCGATCAACGTGAAGTTGCTCAGAGGCATCGTGCCGCCTGCGGGCGCGGTGTTGGTGCCATAGAGTTCGTAGCTTGCGGGGTCGCGGGCTTCGGTATCGTTGGCCACATACAGGTTCAACGACGTCACGACCGAGGCTCCGGCGCTCGGAGTCACCACGAAGCCGGTGTTGGTCTCGCCGAAGTTGAGATACTTGCTCGACTGCATGAGACCGTCGATCGCCTTGGCGGGCGCCTCGCCCGAGGGCCAGCGGTTGCCGCTGCCGGTGCCGACCGTGCCCTGCACGAAGTTGGTGCCGACCTTTTGTCCGCCGATCACCGGGTCGCCGGGCGAAAAGAGCAGCTGGACGGGAGGGGGTGCCACGGTGCCGACGAGCTGAACATCACCGATCTGCATGCTGGTCGTGGCCGAAGGGTTTTTGATGGTGGGGAAGAGGATGAGATAACTGGTGTAGGAGGTCGTGTTGCTGAAGGTGATGGACTGTCCGAAGGTTTCGCCCGGGTCATTGTTACGTGCGGCCGGCAGGCTGAGGGTGCCGCTGGAGATCAGCGTGAAGCCGCTCAAGGGCATGGTGCCGCCGGAGGGCGAGGTGTTGGTGCCGTAGAGTTCGTAGCTCGCGGGATCGCGGGCCTCGGTGTCGTTGGCGGTGAAGAGGTGGAGGGCGGTCACGACCGAGTCGCCGATGTCCGGGGTCACCACGAAGCCGGTGTTGGTTTTGCCGAAGTTGAGATACTTGCTGGACTGCATCGCGCCATCGATGGCCTTGGCGGGTGCTTCGGCCGCGGGCCAGCGGTTGCCGCTGCCGGTGCCGACCGTGCCCTGCACGAAGTTGGTGCCGACCTTTTGTCCGCCGATCACCGGGTCTCCGGGTGAAAGAACCGGCTGTGCGGCGGAGGTGGAGATTTGCGCGAGGAGTCGGGCGTCGAAGGAGAGGTCGCTGCTGCCGGCGTTGCACTGGTGAAGTTCGACGGCGAGGACGTTGGTGCCGCCGACGAGAAGGGCGGGGTCTACGGTGAAGCTGAAAATCGCGGTTTCATCGCTGTCGCCGACCACGCTGCTGGCGTAGGTGGAGTAGGAAATGGTGCCGGACGGCAGGTTGCTGCGGGCAATCTCGGTGCCATTCAGATAGGCAACGGCGCCATCGTCGCGGCGGAGCTCCAGCGTGAGGGATTCGACGGACGCCGGGTTGGCGACGGTGAAGGCGCGGCGGAAGTAGGTCGTCGGGTATTTGTTATCCGGATCGGGACCGTAGCCGACGGTGGTGGCGACCGGATCGCCATAGCCGAACGCGGCGGGGCCGGTGGACCAGGGGGAGTCCGAGTAGGAAACGGCGCGCCAGGCGGTGCCGAGGTTGGTGCCGGAGTCGTTGTATTTCCACGTGTCGCCGAAAGGGACGA
>CAMBLN010000176.1 GCA_945868215.1 Opitutus sp. GAS368 | reverse complement strand
CAAACGCACCCGACCTCCCGCCGTCGGAAACGTGAAATCCCCTTCACCTGCCGGGTGAAGCTCTTTTGTGTTCGAAACCTCGTTCATACGCATCACTTGCAGCAGCTTCCGTGTCAGCCGCTTGGTTCAACTGCGGAATTTAGGTTAATACGTTACATTCCCCGTCTTCGCCCCAAGCCCATTTGTCACTTAATAAGTGACAAACTCCGCCGCCCTCCCGCCCTTCGTCCGCCTCCTCTCCCGTAAAACCATCCGTCGAGTTTGAGCTTCATTGGTCATTGGACATTGGTCATTGGTCATTCCCTCCCAATGTCCGATCTCACCGATCTCTACCAGGCGGTCATCCTCGACCACAACAAACGCCCCCGCAACCGCGGCAAGCCCCCGACCGCCAACCGCGTCGCCACCGGTGACAACCCGAGCTGCGGCGACAACTGCACCGTCTATCTCCACCTCGACGCCGCCGACCGCGTTGACGCCATCGGCTTCGAAGGTTCCGGCTGCGCCATCTCGCAAGCCTCCACGTCCCTCATGACGACCCAGGTCAAAGGCAAAACCGCCGCCGAAGCCGAGGCCCTCTTCAACGATTTCAAACACATCGTCACCAGCGGACAGCCCCCCGAAGAGCTGAGCGACCTCGCCGCCTTCGCCGGAGTCCACGCCTTCCCCGCCCGCATCAAATGCGCCACCCTCGGCTGGCACGCCGCCCTCGAAGCCTTCAAACAGCCTCCCTCCGCCTAAACCGGCAAGAGGCATCAGAGGAGCAAGAGGTGTAAGCCGAATAAGCGAAATAAGCCCCTCGCATTTCGCCGCCTTACACCTCTTACACCTCTTACTCATCTCAAATGTCCCTCTCCCCCAACCTCCGCATCGATTTCCCCGTCCTCGACCAACACGTCGGCGGCAAGCCCCTCGTCTATCTCGACAACGGAGCCACCACGCAAAAACCGCGCTCGGTGATCGACGCCATCGCCCGCTACTACGAACGCGACAACTCCAACGTCCACCGCGGACTCCACGCGCTCTCCATGCGCGCCACCGACGGCTATGAAGCCGCCCGCGCCCGCGCCGCCAAATTCATCAACGCCGCCCACTCCGCCGAGATCATCTTCACCCGCGGCACCACCGAGTCCGTCAACCTCGTCGCCGCTTCCTGGGGCAACGCCAACCTCAAGCCCGGCGACGTCATCCTCACCACCGAGATGGAGCACCACTCCAACCTCGTCCCGTGGCAGCAACTCGCCCTCCGCACCGGCGCCACCCTCAAATACGTCCCCGTCCTCGGCACCGACGCCGAACTCGGCCTCGACCTCGACGCTCTCGATAAGCTCCTCACCCCGCAAGTGAAGCTCTTCGCCTTCACCCACCTCTCCAACACCCTCGGCGTCCTCAACGACGCCGCCGCCCTCTGCGCCAAAGCCCGCGCCGTCGGCGCCCTCACGCTCATCGACGCCGCGCAATCCATCGGACACGAGCCGATCGACGTCCAGGCCATCGGCTGCGACTTCATGGCCTTCAGCGGACACAAGATGGCCGGCCCCACCGGCATCGGCGTCCTCTACGGACGTCGCCAACTTCTGGATACGATGCCCCCCTACCAGACCGGCGGCGGCATCGTCGTCAACGTCACCTACGAAGGCGCCACCTGGAAACCCTCCCCCGAGCGCCACGAAGCCGGCACCCCCAACGTCGCCGACGCCATCGGCCTCCACGCCGCCTTCGACTACCTCGACGCCCTCGGACGCCCCGCGATCAGCGCCCACGACCACCGCCTCGGCGAACTCGCCTGCACCGCCCTCTCCGAACTCCCCGGCATCCGCATCCTCGGTCCCAAACCCGGCCAACCCCGCGCCGGCCTCGTCAGCTTCGCCTTCGCCGAAGCCCACGCCCACGACATCGTCACCTTCGCCGACCAGGACGGCATAGCCCTCCGCGGCGGCCACCACTGCAACCAGCCCCTGATGCGCAAACTCGGCCTCCCCTCCACCACCCGCGCGAGCTTCTACGTCTACAACACCGAGGCCGAAATCGACCTCCTCGTAAAATCGATGCACCGCATCCTGAAATTCTTCGCGGGCTGAGCCGTAGAAATGCAGTCGGAGGTGGAGTAGCGGGGTGAGATGGCGAGTGCATTTAAGAGGAGGCGTCCCGAGGAATACCCGTGGGTATTTCGAGCGGATGACGCACCCTGAAAGGTGCCGCCAGATTACCTCGATAAGACCCTCCCGACTGCATTTCTACGGCTAAGCGTATACGACATCGGCCCCGACTGCATTTAGTTGCGATTACCCTGCTCGTGGGTGATTCCAGTGCCGATGCGTTCGGGATCGTCTCACTCAACGTCCGGGTTTGGCCTCCGCCACCAAGCCGACTGGCTCGCCCTCGCCGTCCTGTCGGTGCAGACGCTGCTGATGATCGGTCTATGGACCGGCGTCTTCCGCAACCTCCTCGCCTGGTATGCTGTCGCCTGGCTAGCCGTGATGTCCGCCAACGCGAAGCACAATCACATGCACCGGCGCACCTTCCGCGCCCGCACTCCCAACCTCCTCCTCGACCATTGGCTCGGCTGGATGACCGGCACCACCGCCACGTCGATTCTCACCGAGCACAACCTCCGCCACCACGGCCATAGCAACACCGAGGAGGATTTTGTTCGCGCCGATCTCGTGGGCTTCCGCTCCCAATGGCTCAACGTCCTCTGCTTCTTCCCGCGCGCCATGTGGGAACTCTACGTCCGCAAGCCCCTCGATTTCCGTCTCTGGTGGCGCACCAACCGCCCGCTCTTCTGGCGTGCCCTCGCCGAGCAACTCAGCCTCTGGGGCGTCTTCGTCACCCTGCTCTTTCTCAACTGGCAGGCCACCTTGCTCTACGTCGCGATTCCGTGGATACACGGCCAGTGGTGGCTGGTGACATTTAACCTCCTCCAGCACCAGGCCCTCGCCCCCGACGATCCTTGGCAAAACAGCCGCAACCTCACCGGTCGTTGGTTCAATTTCTTTTTCTTCAACGTCGGCTTCCACACCGCCCACCACCTGCGCCCGACGCTCCACTGGAGCGAACTCCCGGCCTTTCACGCCCGCGAGATCGCTCCCAAAATCGATCCGCGCCTTGTATCGCCCAACCTCTGGGTTTTCTACCGCGACTGGTTTTCCCAACGCAGCCATCCCGCGCGCAACGAGCCTCCAGCCCCGGCCGCAGTCAGCTCATGAACACGCTCGACCCTGCACGTTTCCAACTCGGCGTCGTCGACCGCTCGCGTCCTTTCCTGCCCGAGTCGCTCACTCCGCTCGCGCACACCCCGTCCTACGCCACGCTCCCGCCCGCCGTGCGGCTGCGCTACAACCAGCTTTTCGCCAGCTCCTACCACGAGCAGTTCATCTTCCTCGAAAGCATGCTCGCCGGCCCCATCCTGCCCGCGCTCACGCAACGCTTCGCCGCCGAGCCGCTCGCCGACCGCCTGCGTCGCTTCCAGGCCGAGGAACGTCTCCACTCCCATTGGTTTCACCTCCTGCACCAGGCCAGCGAGCCCGCGCTTTATCGCGACAACACCCACTTTTTTGTCACCGCCCCGCCTTTCGCCCAGCGTCTTTTCGACTACTGCGCCCGCCGCCCGGAAAAATTCCCGTTCGTGCTCTGGCTCGCGATGATCATCGAGGAGCGCACCCTCCCCGCCTCGCGTGAAATCATCCGTGCAGCCGCCACGTTGGAACCTCACTACGTCGCCCTTCACCGTCTCCACGCCGCCGACGAGGCCGGCCACGTGAGCTGCGACGCCGAACTCATCCGTCGGCTCTGGCCCGCCCTCTCCCCCGCCGGCCGTCTGCTCAATCGCTGGCTCTTCGTCACTTTGCTCCGTGAGTTTTTCCAAGTTCCCAAACGCGCCGGCTGGGCCGTCGTCAAACAACTCGCCCGCGAACACCCCGAAATCACCCCGCTGTTGCCACGTCTGCGCCGCGAGATCCACGCGCTCGCCCACCGCTCCGATTACCTCGGCACGATTTACAGCCGCGCCCGCGAACCGCGCACCTTCGCCCTCGCCGACCGCTTCCGCGAACTGAGCCGCCTCGAACAGGAACTGATTCCCGCAGCCGTCGGTGCCATCGTATGAACCTCGCGCCGTCACCCGCATCCATCGGTTCGCGCTCCGCCGCGTGGCAGCTCCCGTTCATTCCCGAACGCCTCACCCCGCTGCGGCTCACGCCCGCCTGGACCCAACTGCGTCCCGAAGAACGCCTCCGCTACAACCAGCTCCAAGGTCTCTATTTTCACGAGCAGATCATCTAATTCGAACAGGCCATCATCGTTCCACTTCTTCGCGCCGCCCGTCCGCTCGTGACCGACGCCAGCCTGCGCGACGCGCTCGTCACCTTCGAGGCCGAGGAAAACACCCACTCCGCCGAGTTCCACGGACTACTCCGCGAACTCCGTCCCGAATGGTATGCCGACTCGTGGCGCCACTTCGTCCAAGTCGGCCCCGTCGGCGAAGCGATCCTCGCCCGCCTTCTCCGTCACCCGCGCCAGTTCCCGTTTCTCATCTGGCTCGTTCAGCTGCTCGAAGAGCGCACCATGTTCGCCAGCCGTCTCTACCTCGCCGAGGCCGACGCCTTTCCCGCCTCCATCGTCGCCTCCCAACGCCGCCACCTCGCCGACGAAGCCGACCATGTCCAATGGGACATCGCGCTCATCCATCAACTCTGGCCCGCCACACCCGCCTGGTTGCGCCGGCTCAACGTCCGCCTGCTCGACTGGATGGTCGGTGAATTCATCGCCGTGCCCCGTCGCGCCGCGCTCCGCGTCATCGACGCCCTCGCAGCCGACCTGCCCAACCTTTCCATTCCCGCCGCCACGCTGAAAGCCCAGCTTCGCACCCTCGCCGCCAGTCCGGATTTCTGCGCCGCCGTCTTCGGACGCGACGCCGTCCCCCGCACATGGAAACAGGCCTCCTCCGCCGCCGACTTCGCTCCCTTCGTCAACCGCTGGCTCGCCCATGAAAACACCCTCTGACCCCCAGCCTCCCGCCGCCGCCATCCCGTCACGGCTCAACCTGCTCATCGCCGCCGGCCAGTTCATCCTCCTGGTCGGACTGCTGCTCGCGTCCGGCCACGTCGCGTTCTGGCCATGGATTCCCCTCCTCGCCGTCGGCTACGCCCTCGTGATGAACTCCGCCTACTTGATGCTGCACGAAGCGGAGCACGGCCTGCTCCATCCGAACCGCGCGCTCAACGACACCATCGGCACCGTGCTCGCGCTCTTTTTCCCCGCGCCGTTCCACCTTCTTCGCCAAGGCCACCTCGGACACCACGTGCGCAACCGCACCGACGACGAAGCCTTCGACCACTACTTCGAGGGCGACAGCCGCCTCTGGAAAAACTGGGCCTTCTACAACATCCTCACCGGCGGCTTCTGGCTCTGCATCGCGATCAGCAATCTCGTCCTCCCCTTCCGCCCGCGTCTCTGGTCCGCAACCTCCGCCCACTTCGACCGTCCCACCGAGGCGTTGCTGGAGTCGCTCAATCCCCGCTACGACCGGCTCATCCGCGTCGAAGCCGTCGCGTTGCTCGTCCTCCACGGCGGACTCATCGCCACCGGACTCGTCCCCTGGACCAGTTGGCTGTGCCTCGTCGGTGCCTTCGGCGTGAGCTGGTCCTCCATGCAATACATGCACCACTACCACACCGAGCGCGACGTGCACAAAGGCGCCCGCAACCTCCGCACGTTCCGCTGGCTCGACACCCTTTGGCTCAACCACAACTGGCACCAACGCCACCACGAACATCCGCACGTGCCGTGGATTCATCTTCCCCGCA
>CAMBLN010000175.1 GCA_945868215.1 Opitutus sp. GAS368 | reverse complement strand
TCGGCGTCGTTGGGGCGGAGGTCGCCGCTCGCGTCGCCTTCTTCGAGCACGAGGTCGGGGATGCGGTTGAAGGCGATGCGGACGGGGGCGTAGTCGAGCGCGCCCAGGGCGCCGCCGAAGACGACGGCGTGTTTGCCGAGCTTTTTGTTGATGTGGTCGAGGGCGGCGTTGAGGCCGGCGCGGCGGTCGCCGTTGTCGATGATGCCGGGGAGCATCGCGGTGTGTCCGGCGGTGGTGCCGAGGTCGAAGAGCGTGACGCCGACGCCGTGGATCGAGGCGGAGCCGGGGCCGCGCGGGCGGCGGTCCCAGAGGAGATTCAGGATGCGCGTGAGTTCGAGCGTGTCCTGGGTTTCGGTGAACGTGGCGGCGGTGCTCCAGCGTTTGCCGCCGGAGTAGCGGAGGGCGAGGTGCATGCCGCCGGTGTAGAAACCGGAGGCGCGGAGACGCATGGAGGCTTTTTGCAGGAGACGGTGGAGGGTGGCATCGGCGCCGGCGGTGTTGCGCAAGTGCGGCGGGAGGACGTGGGAGTGTCCGAGGGAGCTGGTGCGTTTGGGCGGGAGCGGGACCTCGGTGCCGCGGAGGCGTTCCCACATGCGCTCGCCCTCGATGCCGCCCCAGATGTGGCGGAGAGTGGGAATGTCGGCGGCGCAGAGTTTTTCGACGGTGTCGATGCCGGCGGCGCGCAGGCGGGTGTCCATGTTGGCGCCGACGCCGGGGAGATCGCGGAGGACGAGCGGGAAGAGACGTTGCGGGAGTTCTTCGGATTCGATGACGGTGAGTCCGTCGGGTTTTTCGAGGTCGGAGGCGATTTTGGCGAGCCAGGCGTTGGGGGCGATGCCGATGGAGCAGGTGAGGAATTCGCCGGCGAGGCGGCGGATGGCGGTTTTTATTTTGCGGGCGGTGGCGAGGGCGTCGTGGCGGTTTTGCCAGTCGGGCGGGAGGGTGCACCAGACCTCGTCGATGGACCAGACCTCGGTGACGGGGAGGCACGTCTCGACGGCGGTGACGAGTTTTTGGTGGTAGCGGATGTAGATCTCGGGGCGGGATTCGACGATGGCGATGCCGGGGCAGAGTTGGCGGGCTTTGGAGACGGGCGTGCCGACCTTGATGCCGCGGGCCTTGGCGTCGTAGCTGCACGCGATGACGCAGGTGGACTCGGCCATGACGGGCACGACGGCGACGGGGCGGGCGCGCAGCTCGGGGCGCTCCTGTTGTTCGCAGGAGGCGAAGAAGCCGTTGTAGTCGATGATGAGGGCGCGCAGGGACACGGGGTGAAGGTCGTGCGGGTGGCGGGGGCGGTCAAATGCGGGGTGCGGAGGGTGGAGTTGAACCACGGGCACGGAGAGAGGAGGAGGGGTTTTTGACCACGGATTGCGCGGATCCGCCTTCGCCGAGGCTGCGGCGGGACAGGGTGGGCACGGATTTTTTCGGAGAATGCGGGATGGGAAAAGTGGGGATGACAGGGGGCGGGGAATGTGCTCAGGGTGGGGTATGCGTATTGCGGTTATATCTGATACCCATGGGGGTTATCCGGCGGAGCTGCCGGAGCGGCTGCGCGGGGCGGATGAGATCTGGCATCTGGGCGACGTGACGGAGCCGGAGGTGTTGGTGGAGTTCGAGGGGTTGGGCGTGCCGGTGCGGGTGGTGCGCGGGAATTGCGACGACTGGCCGGCGTGGCCGCTGACGCTCGAACTGGAGCGGGAGGGAGTGAGGTTTTATCTGGTGCATATTCCGCCGAGGCGGGTGCCGGCGGGAGTGCGGGTGTTGTTGCACGGGCATCTGCATGTGCCGCGCGATGAGATCGATGTGCGCGGGGTGCGCTGGCTGAGCCCGGGGTGCATCTCGCAGCCGAGGGGGAAAGGGTGCAGTTTTGGGTGGCTGACGGTGGAGGCGGGGCGGTTCAAGTGGGAGCTGGTGGGGTTGTAGTTTATGTGTTGTTTTCAATTTTTAATCAGTAACTTAAGAAAGTTTGTCACTTATTAAGTGACAAACTGGATTGGGGTGGGCGGGGCTTTTTTTTGCGGAAGGATAGCGGGGGGAGGGGGGGAATTGGGGGAGGAGCGGGTAACATCGCGCTGGCGCCGGGGGGGCGGATGGGTTTACTCGCCGCACACACCACGTGAGCGAAGCCGAGCAACCCAGTTTTTTTGATTTTTTTGGCGGGTCCACTTCGGACGCGGGGGTCGAGGCGCCGCCGGAAAAGCCGGATGTGGTGTTTGAACGCAGCGCGAAGGCTTCGCGCTACCGGCTCACGCTGCGCAAGGACGGGACGGCTGTAGCCATAATTCCACTACGCGGGAGCGAACGGGAGGCGCGGGCGTTTGTGGAGGAACATCGCGACTGGCTGGAACGCGCGCGGGAACGTCAGAAACGCAAACCGCGCGGGGCGGTCGTTTGGACGCTGGGGGCGCATGTGCTCTGGCGCGGGGAAATGAGCGAGATCCGCAAGGCGAGCGACGGGGAGCGTCCGCAAGTGTGCATCGCGGCGGATGTGTTTCGCGTGCTGAAACTGGAGGGAGACCTGCGGCCGACGCTGGAGGCGCATTTTCTGCGGCTGGCGAAGGCGGAGCTGCCGGGGCGCACGTGGGAACTGGCGGCGGTGACGGGGATGTCGGTGAGCGCGGTGTCGGTGCGCAACCAGCGCACGCGCTGGGGCTCGTGTTCGGCGGACGGGGGGATTTCGCTCAACTGGCGGTTGATCCAGACGCCGGATTTTGTGCGCGACTACATCATTTACCACGAGCTGATGCATCTGAAGGAGATGAACCACTCGGACCGGTTTTGGGCGCGGGTGGAGGAAGTGTGCCCGGAGTGGCGCGAGGCGGAGCGGTGGTTGAAACGGAACGGGTCGCTGCTGGGATTGTAGTTTTTTACCGGATACGACGGCTGGGGCGGTGAAGCCGGGGAGCTTACGTCTGCGTCATGGCGAAGGTGTAGATGTTGGCTCCCATTTGCATGGCGCGGAGGGCGGAGCCGGGGCCGAACCATTGGTCGCCGTTGGTCCAGCCGCAGTGGATGTCGCTCGGGCTGAGGAGGGCGATGACGCGGCCGTTGAGGGTCAGGGCGTGCAGCCCGTGTTCGGTGCCCTGCATGTGGGGGATTCCGTTGCGGAAATCGAAGACGGTGTGGAATACCGGGTGATCCTTGGGGAGACGGACGAGTTTGGCCTCGGGCACGATGCGGGAGAACTCGACCTCGGCCATGTGGCGGAAAAAGAAGTCGTTGAAGCGGCTCCGGCCGAGGTTGCCCTGGCCGATGACGCAGTCCTCGGCGAAGAGGAAGCCGCCGCGCAGAAGGTATTCGCGGAGGTTGGAGCGTTCGGCGTCGGTGAGGACGGGAGGGAGTTCGCCGTGCATAAAGAGGAACGGGTCGGCGGTGAGATCGGTGGCGGTGAGGCGCGGGCCGGAGATTTGGAAGCTGGGTTCGCCGCCGCGAGTCGCGGACGTGCCGAGGAGGACGATCCAAGTTTCGTCGGCGGCCTGGCCGGCGGAAGGGGCGGGTGGAGTGAGGGCGGCGAGGACGGAGTCGCGGCGGAGGCGTTCGCCGGAAGTGCCGAGGATGGTGATGGCGGAGGGGGTGAGGCCGCGGGCGAGGAACCCCTCGCGCAAGGTTTTGGCGTGGGATTGGAGACGGCCGGACTGGGTTTCGCCGGCGGCGAGACCGACGACGATGATGGCGCGCGGAGAGGCAAAAGCGGTTGCGCCCAAACAGGGGCAGAGAAGCGAAAGAACCAACAGTATGCGGAGCCGCGTCATGGATGCGTCAGGGGGGGGCGGGGAAGGCGTCAAAAGACCTAGCGCGCGGGGTGGGTGCAAGTGTTTAACGGATCCGAACACGAGTAATCCACGACACTAGTAATAAATGACTAGAGGCCGGGGTGGTGCGGGGGTGCACTGCGAACGGATTCGGGGCGCGGAGAGGGAAAGGGTTTTGTGAATAACGTGTTGGCAAGCGGGGGGAAGTTGCGGTTGCGTTCGCGTCCGGTGCGCACGAATTTGCGGCCGTCATGACCGACTCATGCAAACCGACCCCTTCACCGGACGACCAACCTGCATCCAAGGCGGACGGTTGCCGTCCGACGAAGAGCGACGCGCGCTTCAACACGATCACGGGCGAAGACTGGAAGCGCTCGCTCGTTTCGGCGCGGCAGCGGCGCGCGTCGGCATCGGCACGGATCCAGACGACGATCTCGTCCTCTGGGAAGCCGACGAAGTAGGGTTGTTGGCGGAGGCGGATCCGCTGTGGCACGAGTTGAACGAGGCGGCGGCGGCGTTTCGCGCGTGGCTGCCGATCATCGCGCTGGAGGATTTCGGGTTTCCGGAAGGGGTGGAGGATTTGCTGGCGGAGTGCGGGCCGAGGTTGCGGCCGATCAGCAGCGGGGTGGAGGCGACGGCGTTCGAGGCGGAGGACCGGTCGATCTACAAGTTTTTCATGCCGCGCGAGAGCGGGCGGATCGGGGGGACGTTTGCGTTCCGGCGCGGGGAGGAAGTCGCGTTGCTGGCGGATGCGGCGGACGGGAGTTACCGGGCGATGTTGGAGAAGTTCGACCTGATCGTGCGGCTTGACGGGATGCCGACGGAAGTGATCGGGGTGACAAAAAACGAAGGCGTGCTGGTGACGAAGCAGACGCTGGGAGGGTTGCTGGCGGAAGGGGCGGATACGTCGGGGGTGCAGCCGGCGGCGTTGATCCCGATACCCTCGCGGTTTTTAAGGGCGCACCGGGATCACCCGAGGTTGTATTTCGTGGAGGGGAAGCCGTGGTTGGTGGCGGATTTGCACTCGAAGAATCTGGTGCGGGCGGCGGACGGCCAGTTGCGGGCGATCGACCTGCTGGCGGCGCCGCTGCCGACGGAGTTGGTGGCGAAGGAGCCGTTGCTGGCGGACTGGCTGGAGCGGGCGCGGGTGGATCCGGCGGCGGGGCTGTTGAGGCCGGTGGATGACGACGAGTTGTGAGGGCGGGGCGGGGGATTCGGCGAAAACGAAAAAGGCCAGAGTAACCTATTGGGTTACTCTGGCCTTGGGGCGGAGGAGGCGGTGAGCGGAGTCACCGCCCTACCTTATTGGGATTTGAGGAAGGCCAGGATATCGTCGGACTGTTGTTTGGTGGAGCCCTTGGTGTCGGCGTAGACGATTTTGTTGTCTTTGATGAGGTAGGCCTGGCGGCTGGCGAAGAGGAGGCTGTTTTGGCCGAAGGCTTTGAGGACCGCCTTGTCGGTGTCGGCGATGAGCGTGTAGGGCAGCTTGTATTCGTCTTTGAATTTTTTCTGGGTTTCGAAGGAGTCGGTGCTCACGCCGATGACGGAGACGCCGAGTTTGGCGAGTTGTTCATAGCCGTCGCGCAGGGAGCAGCTCTGGGCGGTGCAGCCGGGGGTGAAGGCCTTCGGGTAGAAGAAGACGAGGGTGTAAGGAGATTTTGAATACGCGTCGGAAAAGGCGAGGGCGGCGCCGGTTTCGGTGACGGCGGTGACCTGCGGGGCGGGGTCGCCGACTTTGAGCGGGGCGGCGGAGGCGAAGGAGAACATGGAGAGGAAGGCGGCGAGGGAGAGGAGACGTTTCATGGGTTGACTGGGTGCAACGTTGACCGGGTGCAACGCACGGTGCGTGCGAACGGATGCTTCGCAAGCGAGGGTGGGGGATCAGGCGGCGGGCGGGATTTTGGGGTCGGCGGGGTCGCCGTTGTAGTGGGGCGACATGATCCTAAATTCCGCAGTTGAACCAAGCGGCTGACACGGAAGCTGCTGCAAGTGATGCGTATGAACGAGGTTTCGAACACAAAAGAGCTTCACCCGGCAGGTGAAGGGGATTTCACGTTTCCGACGGCGGGAGGTCG
>CAMBLN010000174.1 GCA_945868215.1 Opitutus sp. GAS368 | reverse complement strand
CAAAGGCTTGAACGCTGGCTCGCCTCAATCGCGCCGCAGTTGGACACTCAGCAAACCTTCGAGCGCTATCTGTGCTGGCTCAACCCCCTCAATCCCGACGACTGGCTCCCTCATCCCTCTCCTTGAGCTTCAACTGCGGGATTTAGGTTTATAGCGGTGTCGGCGTCGGCTACAGCGAGTTTCTCAACGGCATCGATAGCGGACGTGAAGATTACTACTTCACCTGGAGCGTGGGGGTTAATTATTCCATGAACGACCACTTCAAGGCTTCCCTCACTTATAGCTATTTCCAAAACTGGTCCAACCGGGCCTTCTCGTCCTTCGAACGAAACTCGTTAAGCCTCTTCCTTTCGTCCCGCTGGTAAGTTTCCCCCATGCCCAAGCCCATTTTTATCTTTCTCCTTGTCGGTGCCTGTTTGGGTTTTTCCTCCCTTCGTGCGCAGACCCAACCCGCCGCCCCGGCGGACAACCAGTCTTCCCTCGCCTACAAGGTCACCCTCACCGACCTCCTCCGCGTGGACATTTACCAGGAAGATGACCTCCGCACCATGTCGCGCGTCGACGCCAAGGGCATGGTCAACCTCCCCCTCGTCGGCGAAGTCACCGTGGTCGGACTCACCATCAGTGATGCCCAAAAAGCCGTGGAAAACGCCTACCGCGACGGCCGTTATCTCCGGAATCCCCAGGTCACCATCAACGTCGAATCTTACGCCGCCCGCGAGATCTCCATCCAGGGCCAGGTCCGCTCGCCCGGGCGTTATCCGCTTCCCATCGAGACCTCCATGACCGTTCTCGAACTCGTCACCCGCGCCGGAGGTTTCACCGACACCGCCAAAGGCACCGCCGTCAACATCACCCGCGTCTCGCTCGACGGTAAAAAGAAGGTCTTCACCATCGACGTTGACAGCCTGCTCAAGGGCAAGGACCGCGCCAACATCACCGACAACTCACTCATGCTTGAACCCGGAGACATCGTCTTCGTCCCCGAGCGACTTTTCTAAAAATAACTCATGTCCGCGGTTCAAAAGCCATCTCCAGTCACCAAAGTTGCCGGCAGGGAAGAGGAAATCGTCGAGCGTCGCACGCTTCGCGATTACTACATCATCCTGCGTGAGCGTCTCTGGATCGCCCTCCCGCTCGCCTTGGTGGTCTCGATCGGCATGGCCTATTATCAATCCCGCGCCATCCCGCTCTACCGCAGCGCCGCCACCCTCCAGATCGAGAAACCCGAAAAGGTCGTCACCACCGTCGATGTCGTCGAGACCGGCATCAACAGCGATGTCGAGCTCAACACCTACCTCCAGGTGATCGCCAGCGCCAAGATGCGCAACCGCGTCCAGGACTCCCTCACGCCCTAGGAGCGCCAGATCCTTCAGCGCCCCTACCTCAAAGACCTCGCCCCCGGCGCCACCCCGCCCACCGGCGTCGATCTCGGCAGCATGTCCGTGCAGTCCGTCCGCAGCACATTCCTCATCAACATCACCGTCGCCCATCGCGACCCCGACGCGGCCGCCATCCTCGCCAACCGCTACATCGAACAATTCATCGAAAGCCTGCTCGAAAACGTCAGCGGCGGCCACGACTACGCCGTCAAATACCTCAGGGACCGCGCCGAACAGCTCAAGGAAGACGCCCGCATCGCCGAGCAAAAGCTCCAGGACTACATGCGGGACCAGAATCTCGTCTCCTTGGACAACAGCACCAACATCGCCCAGGCCCGCCTCAGCGCCGTCAACGGCGCCCTCCAGGACGCCCGCCTCGCCCGCCTCACCGTCGAGGAACAGGCCCATCTCGTGGAGCGTTGCCGCTCGGAAAACCGCAACCTCATCGAGATCGCCTCCATCGCCAACTACGGCTCCGTCCCCGACCTGAGCAAACAACTCGAGGCCTTGCGCCGCGACCAGGCCTTGCTCGCCGAACGCTACTTGGAGCGCCATCCCAAGATGATCAACGTCCTCAACGCCATCGCCGTCGCCCAGGAACAGCTCGACGCCGCCGTCCGTCTCGCCATCGCCGATCTCAAAACCAGCCTCGAACGCGCCGTCGCCCAGGAAAAGAGCCTCGAAACCGAATACGCCGCCCAGGAAAAAGAGCAGCTCCGCCTGCGCGACCTTTCCATCGAATACCGCAATCTCGAAAACCAGGCCCAGGTCGCCAACAGCAACTACACCCAGATCCTCGACCGTCTCTCCCAGGCCACCACGAGCAAATACCTCGAGAAAATCCCCGTCCGCCCCCTCGACCCCGCCTTGCCGTCCGGCAAACCCTACACGCCCGACATCGGGCGCATCACCCGCACCGCCATCGGCGTCGGCGTGCTCGTGTTCTTCGGCGTCGCCATCGGCCTGAGCTTCGTCGACGACCGCATCAAGAGCGCTTGGGACATCGAGCACTTCATCGGCGCCAACCTCCTCGGCATCATCCCCGACCTTTCCTCCCTCAAGGACTCCGAGAAATACAAGCTCGTCCTCGACAACAAAAACACCACCGGCGTCGAACCGTTCCTTGGCGTTTACAGTTCCGTAAAGATCCACTCCAAACTCGACTTCCCCAAGTCGATCCTCGTCACCAGCACCATCCCGGGCGAGGGCAAGACGCTCATCTCCTCCAACCTCGCCGGCAGCTTCGCCCGCCACGGCAAATCCGTCCTCCTCATCGACTGCGACCTTCGCCGTCCGATGCTCCACCGCCACTTCGAACGTCCCAACGAAGCCGGTCTCATCGGCTGGTTTGAAAAGGGCGCCAACCTCGAGGGCGACCTGTCCATCGACGAGAACCTCGGCATCACGTCCATCGGCGAAAACCTCTCCCTCCTCAGCTCCGGCGGACGCTCCAAGGCCCCCACCCAGCTCCTCGAAAGCCCTGTCTTCGGCCAGCTCCTCGAAAAACTCAAAAAACACTACGACCTCATCGTCGTGGACTCCCCTCCGCTCGGCGCCGTCACCGACTCCCTGCTCATCGCCGAACGCGTCGACGAGGTCATCTACGTCTGCCGTTTCAACCGCGCCTTCCGCAAACACATCCGCCTTTACATCAAGGCGCTCCGGTCCGGCAAAAACGAGATCCTCGGCGTCGTCCTCAACGGTCTCTCCCCCCGCCGCATCGAGTATTACTCCAACTACCGCGACTACCGGAGCTACAAAAAATACTACGGCACCCAGGACTGACCGCGCTGCGCGCGGAATGACCAATGCCCACTGTCCAATGGGCAGTTCGCCCGTAGCTACGAGCGTGAGCGAGTGGTCCGAAAAGTAGCGCAGGCTTCCAGCCTGCCTCCGACTCATTGGTCATTCGCCATTTCGCCACGCACCACCGGCTGACCAGACTTGTCATTGGTCATTGGTCATTGGACATTGGTCATTTCCTCCGTGCCCGTGCTCTCCGCCTTCCTCCCGCCCGACTTCGACCCCGCCCGCCCCGTCGCCCTCATCGCCGGCCAAGGCATCTACCCGATCCTCATCGCGCAAGCCATCCGCCGCGCCGGCGTCCCCCTCCGCCTGATCGCCTTCGACGAGGAAACCCGCCCCGACCTCATCGACTCCTTCCCCGCCGCCGAACGCCGCGTCATCCAGGTCGGCCAGCTCGGCAAGATGCTCGACACGCTCAAAGACTACGGCGCCGGCTACGCCCTCATGGCCGGACAAATCACTCCGCGCCGTCTCTTCAAAGGCCTGCACCCCGACTTCAAAGCCGCCCGCATTCTCTTCTCCCTCAAACGCCGCAACGCCGAAACCATCTTCGGCGCCATCGCCAAGGAGATCGAAGACCTCGGCGTCCACCTCCTCGACGCCCGCAGCTTCCTCGACGACCACCTCGCCACGTCGGGTTGCATGACCGGGAAAAAATTCCCCATCGACGCCGACTACCTCGCCCACGGCGTGCAGATCGCCAAAGAGTCCGCCCGCCTCGACATCGGCCAGGGCTGCGTCGTCCGCAAAGGCACCGTCCTTGCCGTCGAAGCCTTCGAAGGCACCGACGCCATGCTCCGCCGCGCCGGCGAGTTCAAATCCGACGAAGCCCTCTTCGTCAAAACCGTCAAAGCCCGCCAGGACTACCGCTTCGACGTCCCCTGCTTCGGACTCAAGACGCTCGAAACCATGCGCGAAGCCGGCCTCACCGCCGCCGCCCTCGAAACCCACCGCGTCATCCTCTTGGACAAGCCCGCCGTCCTCGCCCAAGCCAAATCCTGGGGCATCCACCTCCTCGGCTTCGAGTAAGGTGGACGGCGATCTCCGAGCGCCGTCTGCGTCACCTCGGGCCGCCCTCCGCCCAATTCGACATCCGGCCTTTCGTGTATTTCGTGTATTTCGTGGGCAAAAAAATCCGTCTCCCACTGCCCGATTCTTCCGTGTATTCCGTGCCTTCCGTGGGCACACTCTGCCAGTCCCTCCGATTCCATTTCTAAAACCATGAACAAAGATGTCGTCCCCGTGATCGTCAAAGGAGTCATGCCCACCTCCAACGGCTGCGCCGTGTTCCTTGGCGACGACGGCAAAACCTTCGTCATCTACGTGGACCACTCCGTCGGCAACGCCATCCAGATGACCCTCGACGGCGTCAAAAAAGAACGCCCCCTCACCCACGACCTCATCGGCCACATCTTCACCGGACTCGGCGTCACCCTCGACCACGTCGTCATCAACGACGTCAACGACGGCACCTTCTTCGCCCGCATCCTCCTGCGCATGGAAAACGAACTCGGCAAAAAGATCGTCGAGCTCGACGCCCGCCCCAGCGATTCCACCGTCCTCGCCCTCCAGCACCGCCGCCCCCTCTTCGTCGCCCGCAAGGTTTACGACGCCGTCGAAGACATGACCGAGATCCTCGAACGCGTCCTCAACCAGCAAAACGAGGAAAACAAGTCCGACCCCGACGACGAAGACGACGACAAGTAAGCGCCAAGCTATAAGTTGTAAGCCGTAAGCTCCAAGCCTGCCCCGCTTACACTTCTTATACCTCTTACACCTCACTCCGTGTCCGCCCTCTCACCCGTGCCGCCTTCCGTCTCTCAACTCTCATCTCTCAACACTCAACTCCCGGCGCCCATCGCGCCGGGCGGCCCCCTCACCGCGCTCGCCCCCATGCAGGACGTCACCGACCTCGCCTTCATGGGCGTCGTCGCCCACTACGGCGCGCCCGACTACTTCTTCACCGAGTTCCTCCGCGTCCACGCCCAGTCCCGGCCCGAGAAACACATCCTCCGCTCCATCGACGAAAACCAGACCGGCCGCCCCGTCTTCGCCCAGCTCATCGGCGAAGAACTCACCCACCTCGCCCGCACCGCCACCGAACTCCTCCGCCACCCCGTTGCCGGCATCGACCTCAACATGGGCTGCCCCGCCCCCAAGGTTTACAAGAAAAACGTCGGCGGCGGACTCCTCCGCGACCCGCAAAAAATCGACGACATCCTCGGCGTCCTCCGCCAGACCATCCCCGGCCTCTTCACCGTCAAAATGCGTATCGGTTTCGAGGATACCGCCAACTTCGAGCGCATCCTTGACCTGATCAACAACCACGATGTCGATCTCCTCAGCCTCCACGGCCGCACCGTGAAGGAAGGTTACCGCAGCGACGTCCACTACGACTACATTGCCCGCGCCGTGCAGCGCGTGAAATGCCCCGTCCTCGCCAACGGCAACATCACCTCCGCCGCCACCGCAGTCCGCGTGCTCGCCGAGACCAAAGCCGCCGGCGTCATGATCGGACGCCACGCGATCCGCAACCCGTGGATCTTCCGCCAATGCCGCGAAGCCCTCGCCGGCCAGCCCGTGACACCCGTCACCCTCGCCGACGCCCGCGACTACATCGCCCGCCTCTACACCGCGACGCTCCAGCCCGGCCTCCCCGAACGCATCCACGTAAACAAGATGAAGAAGTATCTAAACTTCATCGGCCA
>CAMBLN010000173.1 GCA_945868215.1 Opitutus sp. GAS368 | reverse complement strand
CGCCGTGGATTTACCACTGCGGGCGAGTTCGGTGAGCTGCTCCCTCTCCGCTCGCGTAAGCGTGACTTTGTATCGATTGGCCATGCCGGACATAACCGATCTCAGGCTTCGGCATCAATGCGAAATACTTTATGTTACAAGATACTAGTGGGGCGCAGGTTTATACCCCATTTTTAGGGAATATTTGGGTCTAGCGTAGTAATTTACCTAAAATTATCACATCCGATCATTCGTTTCGGAGCCTTTCGTATGTTTACATCCACTTCACCCGCGCAGCCGCAGCCTGTAACGACCAGGGTAATGATTGTGGACGATCATGCCGCGATCATCGGAATGATGACGCAAGTGGTTGAATCGCTGCCCGGATTCAAGGTGGTCGGGAGTGCGCTGGATTCGGACAGCGCGCTGGCGCTTTGCCGGAGTATGCCGGTGGACATCATCATTCTGGATCTGGTGCTGCCGGGGGTGTCGGGGCTGGCGCTTTTGAATGATCTCACGGTGGTGAAGCCCAACGCGCGGATATTGATTTTTACGGGCAACCTGAATCCGGCGGCGATGAAAGGGGCGCTGGCGGCGGGCGTGCTCGGGGTGGTGGAGAAGATGGCGTCGCTGGAGATTTTCCGGGCGGCGCTGCAGTCGGTGGCGATCGGGCAGATTTATTACGGACCGCTGGCGGGGGATTTGATCAAAGGGCTGGTGAGCCGGAATCCGGTGCCGCAGCCCGGAACGATCGAGCTGACCAAGCGCGAGAAGACGGTGCTGTGTCACGTCGCGCAGGGAATGAGCTCCAAGGAAATCGCGGAGAGGCTGGGGTTGAGCGTGCACACGGTGATCAACCACCGGAGCAACCTGATGAAGAAAACGGGACTGCGCCGCGTGGCGCAGTTGTCGTTGTTCGCGGCACAGTCGGGGTTGATCGGGGAAACGTCGTCGCCCTCCTGCTGATCAGAGATCGCGGATGGCGGTGGAGAGGACTTCGCAGGCGCGGTCGATGGCGGGGCCGTCGTGGGCGGTGCTGAGGAAACCGGCTTCGTAGGCGCTGGGAGCGAGATAGACGCCGCCGTCGAGCGCGGCGCGGAAGACGCGGGCGAAGAGTTTGGCGTCGCCCTTGAGGGCGGTGTCGTAGTCGCGCACGGGCGTGTCGGTGAAAAAGAAACTGAACATGGAGCCGCACTGCGGGGTTTGCACGGCGATGCCCTTGGCGGCGCAGGCGGAGGCGACGGCGGAGACGAGCTGGCGTCCGAGGGTGTCGAGGCGGGCGTAGGGATTTAATTCTTCTAGCAGGCGGAGTGAGGCGATGCCGGCGGAGAGGGCGAGCGGGTTGCCGCTGAGCGTGCCGGCCTGGTAAACGGGACCGAGCGGGGCGAGCAGATCCATGATGTCGGCGCGTCCGCCGAAGGCGCCGACGGGGAGTCCGCCGCCGATGATTTTGCCGAGACACGTGAGATCGGGGACGATGGATTCGCGCTCCTGGACGCCGCCCTTGGCGATGCGGAAGCCGGTCATGACCTCGTCGAAGATGAGGACGGTGCCGTGTTTGGCGGTGATTTCTCGCACGTAGGCGAGGTAGCCGGCGTCGGGCATGATGAAGCCGACGTTGCCGATGTAGGGCTCGAGGATGACGCAGGCGATTTGATCAGGGTTGGCGGCGAAGGCGGCGTCGAGGGCGAAGCGGTCGTTGAAAGGGAGAACGACGGTTTCGCGGGCGAAGGAAGCGGGGATGCCGGCGCTGTCGGGGTGTCCGTGGGTGAGGGCGCCGGAGCCGGCTTTGATGAGGAGCGAGTCGGAGTGGCCGTGATAGCAGCCGGAGAATTTGATGATCTTGTCGCGCTTGGTGAAACCGCGGGCGAGACGGATGGCGGACATGGTGGCCTCGGTGCCGCTGCTCGTCATGCGGACCTTTTGGATGGACGGGACGAACTTCACGATGAGCTCGGCCATCTCGACCTCGTAGGGATTGGGCGTGCCGAAGGACGTGCCGTGTTCGAGGGCGGCGGCGATGGCGGCCTTGATGCGCGGGTGGTTGTGACCGTGAATGGCGGGACCCCAGGTGCAGACGAAGTCGATCAACTCGCGTCCGTCGGCGGTGGTGAGCACGGCGCCCTGGGCGGACCTGGTGAAAAACGGGGCGCCGCCGACGGAGCGGAAAGCGCGGACGGGGGAGTTGACGCCGCCGGGGATGAGTTGAAGGGCGCGGGCGAAGAGGGAGTCGGAGACGGGGGAGGACATTATTTGTTGAGAGCTAATGGGGGCTAACGGTGCTTAATTTCAAGCGCGGGTTGCATGTGTCGCGGGGGGCGGTGCATGGTGGGGTGTTCATGGATGTGAGAAAAAAGCGACTGGTGCGGATCGGGGTGGGATTGGGGCTGCTCGGGTGCGCGGCGGGGTTGCTTGCGTTGCAGATGGACCTGGCGGGGCAGATGGCGCGGTGCCTTGATTTCGTGCGCGCGGAAGGGGCGGGGATGTTTTTTACGGCGATGGCGGTGCTGCCGTTTTTCGGGTTTCCGCTGTCGGCGTTTGTGTTGTCGGCGGGGCCGGTGTTTGCCCCGACGCTCGGGCCCGGCGTGGTGATCGCGTGCGGGGTGGCGGCGCTCGCGGTGAACGTGTCGCTGTCGTATTGGGTCGCGGCGGTGGCGATGCGACCGGGGATGGAGCGGTTGATCTTGTGGATCGGTTATCCGGTGCCGGTGCTGCCGGAAGGGAAGAGCTGGGAGTTCACGCTGTTGTTGCGCGTGGTGCCGGGAGTGCCGTTTTTTTTTGCAGAATTACCTGCTGGGACTGGCCCGGGTGCATTTTGAAATCTACATGGTGGTTTCGATGGCGGTGCCGACGGTCCACCTCTCCATCGCGGTGCTGGCGGGTGATGCGCTGGCGAAAGGGGACAAAGGCAACCTGATCATCGCGGGCGTGCTCTTCGCGCTGGTGTGCGCGGGACTGCACGTGTTGCGAAAGCGTTTCGCGGCGAAACGGGCGCTTACGCGAGCTTTGGCCGGCGCAGATAAACCGCCTCAAACAGCGGAGTCGCCATGAGCGTGGTCACGATGGCCATGAGCACCATGATGGTGAAAAGCGTGGGCGTGATGAGACCGCGTTCTAGACCGATGTTGAGGATGATCAATTCCATGAGACCGCGGGCGTTCATCAGCGCGCCGACGCCAAGGCCGTCGCGATGGCTCTCGCCGCAGGCCCGGGCGGCGAGGTAGCAGGCGCCCATTTTGCCGGCGACGGCGGCGACGAGCACGACGGAGGCGACGAGCCAGAGGCCGGCCTCGTTGACCAAGTCGAAGCGGGTATTGAGACCCGAATAGATGAAGAAGAGCGGCAGCAGGAGCTGGGTGGCGATCGGCTCGATGCGCGACTGGACCTGTTCGGTGAACTTGCCGCGCGGAACGGCGGCGCCGAGGACGAAGGCGCCGAAGACGGCGTAGATGCCGATGCTGTCGGTGAACCAGGCGGCGAGCATGAGCAGGACGAGCAACCAGCCGAACATGTGGCGGCTGTCGGCCTCGCTGCGTTCTCCGCGCGTCGCGATGACGCCGAGCAGGCGTTTGCCGAGGGTGAACGTGAAGGCGACCAGCAGAATGCTTCCGCCGATGGCGTAGAGGGCGATGGACGGGTCGTTGGCGAAACTGGCGAGGACGAGTGCGAGGACGCACCACGCGGCGGCGTCGTCGATGGCGCCGGAGGCGAGTGCGAGCGCGCCGACGGGAGTGCCGGTGAGTTTACGTTCGACGATGATGCGGGCGAGCATGGGGAACGCGGTGATGGCCATCGCGGCGCCGAGGTAAGGCATGGCCTGCCACACATTGACCTCGGCGGTGAAGAAACCTTGGCGTCCGACCAGCCACCACGCGATGAGGCAACCGAGCAGGAACGGCGCGAGAATACCGGACGCGGAAATGGCGATGGCGCTGCGGAGACGGTCGCGCACGAGGTCGATGCGGAATTCGAGGCCGACGACAAACATGTAGAGCACGAGACCGACCTGGGCGACGCTGAAGAGGATGGGCTTGGAGGCGGGCGGAAATAATTGAGCCTGCCAGTGCGGCGCGAGCAGACCGAGGAGGGAGGGGCCGAGGAGCACGCCGGCGATCATTTCGCCGACGACAGGAGGCTGGCCAAAGCGACTGACCAGCCAGCCCACGGCTTTGCAGGCACACAGGATGATGGCGAGTTGGAGGAAAAAGCGGACGGATAATTCAAAGGGCGACATGGGCGGCGGCAGGACTGAGTGGGGCGCGGGGGTAAGCAACTAGTCAAGTGAGGTGGCAAGGGAAGGGCGGGCGAGCGCGCCGCAACATCGGACCGGATGGCTAAACGGTCGTGGGTGACGCTTTCTGAAACGGCGATGTCTGCGGTTTCTTTTCTCTTTCCACGCATCGCCAGGCGCTTTCCGAGCATCCGCACGAGGGAGGGGCGATCACCATAATGATGCCGCAACGCTACGGGATAACTGAGTTTTTTTGACCGAAGCGGAGTGAACTACTGCTGCCAACTGCTCACCGCACGGCTATTACTAGCTGGATTCTTTGCTAACGCCTGCAATTTACTGGTCTAACGCGCACTTCATGACGTTCAACGAAGACTCCCGGGTTAAACTTCCCGCCATTCTGCACTTCACGCGTCTGGGCTATCGTTACCTCTCCCTCAAGCAGAGCACTTGGGATGCGGCCACCAACATCTTCCCCGAGCTTTTCCGCGCCAGCGTCCAACGCCTCAACCCCTCCGCCACCCCCGCTGAGCTCGATCAGGCGCTCCAGCAACTTAGCCTCCTCCTCGATAACGAGGATCTGGGCAAAGCCTTTTACGAACGGCTGCTCGGCACCTCCAATGGCCTGCACCTGCTCGATTTCACCGACTTCGATAACAACTCTTTTCACGTCGTTACCGAGTTGCCCTGCCTCAATGGCGACGAGGAGTTTCGCCCCGACATCACCCTCCTGATCAACGGCATCCCGCTCGCCTTTATCGAGGTCAAAAAGCCCAATAACCGCGAGGGCATCCTCGCCGAGCGCCAGCGCCTCGCCGCCCGTTTCCAGAACCCCAAGTTCCGTCGCTTCGTCAACATCACCCAGTTGATGATGTTCTCCAATAACATGGAGTATGACGACTCCGCCACCGAACCGCTCCAGGGTGCCTACTACGCCACCGCTTCCTACCAAAACCCCGGCTTCAACTACTTCCGCGAGGAGAGCGCCGCCACCTTGCCCGTCTTGTCGCCGCTCGACCCCGCCGATGAGGATCGGATTCTCGCCGACAACAATCACCACGCGCTCAAGCACGCCCCCGAGTTCGCCACCAACTGCGACCCGGCCTCGCCCACCCACCGCCTCGCCACGTCGCTCTTTTGCCGCCCGCGCCTCGCCTTCCTTCTGCGCTACGGCATCGCCTACGTGCGCGGCCTGCGCGGCTTCGAGAAGCACGTCATGCGCTACCCGCAGCTGTTCGCCACCCAGGCCATCACCGATAAAATCACCGCCGGCACCCGCAAGGGCATCATCTGGCACACTCAAGGCAGCGGCAAAACCGCCCTCGCTTTCTACAACGTCAAACACCTCACCGACTACTTCCAGTCGCGCGGCCACGTCCCCAAGTTCTACTTCATCGTCGATCGCATCGACCTGCTCATCCAGGCCGCCCGTGAGTTTCGCAGTCGAGGTCTCACCGTCCACGAGGTTGATTCCCGCGAGGAGTTCGCCCGCGACATCAAATCCACCCAGGCCATCCACAACGACTCCGGCCAACTCGAAATCACCGTCGTCAACATCCAGAAATTCGCCGACGATCCCGCCGTCGTCCGTGCCGCCGACTACTCCCTCAAGCTCCAGCGCATCTACTTCCTCGACGAGGTCCACCGCAGCTACAACCCCAAGGGCAGCTTCCTCGCCAACCTCAACGAGTCC
>CAMBLN010000172.1 GCA_945868215.1 Opitutus sp. GAS368 | reverse complement strand
AGGCACGGACGTGGCGGCGAAGGCGTTGGCGGCGGATGCGGCGTATTTCCGCGACGTGCTGCTGATCAGCCAGCCGAAGATCAAATCACTGGAAGAGCTGCCGGCTTACACGGCGTATTTCTTCACCGAGGATTTTTCGGTCGATGCCAAGGTGCGCGACAAAGTCATGGCCAAGGGTGAACCGAAAGCGCGTCTGGCGGAGCTGACCGAGACGCTGGCGACGGCGGATTTTTCCAGCGACACGGCGATCGAGGAAGCCATCAAGGCGCTTGCCGCCGCGAAGGGGTTGGGCTTTGGCGATTATCAATCGGTCGCGCGACTGGCCGTGAGCGGCACCAACGTGGGCCCGAGCCTCACGGGCATGTTCCGTGTGCTCGGTCGCGAACGCGTGCTGGCGCGTTTGGCGCGGCTGGCAAATTAACCTTCCAGTGATTCCTGCTGACGTTCCGCATCGGTGAGTTCGCGGCTCACGTAGCTGTAGATCGCGGGGATCACGAAGAGGGTGAGCAGCGTGCCTATGATCATGCCGCCGACGACGGCGATGCCCATCGAGACACGGCTGCCGGATCCGGTGCCGAGCGCCAAGGCGATGGGCAGGATGCCGAGGATCGTCGAGAGACTCGTCATGAGGATCGGGCGGAAGCGTGCGGCGGAGGCGTCTTCGATGGCTTCGCGGACGTTGAGTCCGTTGAGCTTTCTTTGATTTGCGAATTCGACGATGAGGATGCCGTTTTTGGTGACCAGGCCGATGAGCATGATGAGGCCGATCTGGCTGAAGATGTTCAGCGTCTCGTTGGTAAACCAGAGGGCTCCGAGTGCGCCGGAGAGCGCGAGGGGCACGGTGAGCATCACAATGGCGGGATCGCGGAAGCTCTCGAATTGCGCGGCGAGCACGAGGTAAACCAGCACGAGGGCGAAGGCGAAAACGAAGACGAGGCTGGAGGCGCTTTCCTCGAAGTCCCGGGACTGGCCGGTGAGCGCGGTGGTGAAGCGTTCGTCCAGTTCCTTTTCGGCGATGGCGCGCATGGCGGCGATGCCGTCGCCGATGGTGCGTCCGTCGGCGAGATTGGCGGACACGGTGGCGGCGGTGTAGCGGTTGAACCGATACAAGGTGGGCGGGCTGCTGGCTTCGCGCACGTGGATGACGTTGTCGAGCGGCACCATCTCCCCGGAGGTCGAGCGCACGTAGATGCTGGCGAGGTCGGCAGGCTGGCTGCGCACGTCTCGCTCCAGCTGGCCGACGACTTCGTATTGTTTGCCGGCCATGATGAAGTAGCCGTAGCGCTGTCCGCCAAGGGTGAGTTGGAGGGTTTCACCGATGTCGTTGACGGAGACGCCGAGGCTTTGCGCGCGATTGCGGTCGATGCTGACGACGAGCTCGGGTTTGTTGAAACGCAGATCCACATCGACGAACGTGAACGTGGGATCGGCGCGCGCGGCGTTCAGGAAGCGAGGGACGGCTTCCTCCAATTCGGCAAGCGTGGCGGCCTGGATGACGAACTGCACGGGCAGGCCCGAGCGGCGGTCGCCGATGGTGGGCTCCTGGTTGACGGAAATGCGGGCGTCGGGAAGGGCGGAGAAGGCGCGGCCGAGGGCGGAGGCGATTTGCTGCTGGGTGCGCTCGCGTTGAGCTGAATCAACCAGGGTCACGCGGACGAAACCGCTGTTGATCGTCGAGGCGGAGCCGAAGCCGGGGGACGTGATGGTAAACGATTCGGCGATCTCGGGGACTTCCTTGGCGAGGATGCCGTCGATCTTGTCCATGATGCCGCCCATGACTTCGTAGGATGTGCCTTCGGGAGCGCTGGCATTGATGCGCAGGCTGCTCCGGTCTTCGAGCGGGGCGAGTTCGGTGGGAAGCGTGCGAACCCAGAAAAACGTGATGCCCATGCAGGCGAGCACCACGGGGAAAACCGCCCAGCGGACGCGGAGGAAGGTTTGCAGGCAGCGTTTGTAGAGCTCGGAGCTGCGCACAAAAAAAGGCTCGGTGAGGGCGTAGAAGCGCCCGTGTCCGCCGGCATGGTTTTTGAGCAGGCGCGTGCTGAGCATCGGCGTGAGCGTGAGCGCGACGAACGAGGAAATGATCACGCAACCGGCGAGGACCACGCCGAATTCACGGAAGAGGCGGCCTGTGAGTCCGCTCAGGAAGAGGAGCGGCATGAACACCGCGGCGAGGGCGGCGGTCGTGGCGATGACTGCGAAGAAAATCTCCTTGGTGCCGGTGAGGCCGGCTTGGAGCGGGTCCATGCCTTGTTCGATTTTGGCGTAGATGTTTTCGAGGACGACGATGGCGTCGTCCACGACCAGACCGATGGCGAGCACGAGCGCGAGCAACGTGAGCACGTTGATCGAGAAGCCGGCCAAATACATGACGAAGAACGAGGCGGTGAGACAGATCGGGATCACCACGACCGGAATGAGCGTGGAGCGCCATTCGCGGAGGAAGAGGAAGATGATGATCACCACGAGGCCGGTGGCGACGAGGATGGTTTCCTTCACCTCGGAGATGGAGGCGCGGATGAACGTGGTGTTATCGAGGCCGAAGTTGAGCTGGATGTCTTCGGGGAGCTCGCGCTCGATCTGTTTCACACGGCGGTGAAATTCCTCGACCATCTCGATGTGGTTGGAACCGGGTTGGGGGCGGAGGACGACGCCGACCATGGGGACGCCGTTGCGTTTGAGGATGCTGCGTTCGTTGAGCGGGCCGAGTTCGGCGCGACCGATGTCGGCGAAACGCACGAGGCTGGCGCCATCCTGCTTGATGATGAGTTGTTCAAACTCGGCGGGAGTGGTGAGGAGACCGAGCGTGCGGACGGTGAGGTCAACCTCGTAGCCCTCGATGCGGCCGGACGGCAGCTCGACGTTGGCGGCCTGCAAGGCGGCGCGCACATCGGATGGCGTGAGGTTGTAGGCGGCAAGGCGCAGGGGATCGATCCACAGGCGCATCGAGTATTCCTTGTCGCCCCAGATATCGACCTCGCTGACGCCGGGGATGGTTTGCAGGCGGGACTTGATGTTGTTGTCGGCGTAGGCGGAGAGCTCGAGGAGGTTGCGAAGGCTGCTGCGCACGCCGAGGAAAACGACGGGCGAACTGTCGGCGTCGGCTTTGGAGACGCGCGGAGGTTCGGCGTCGGCAGGGAGCTGGCCGACGGCGCCGCTGACCTTGTCGCGCACGTCGTTGGCGGCGGTTTCAAGATCGATGCCGAGTTCGAACTCGACGGTGATGGTGCTGCGGCCGTCGCGACTGACGGAGCTGAGGTTGCGAATGCCGGCGACGGAGTTGATCTCCTCTTCAAGCGGGATGGTGATCTGCGACTCGATGACGCTGGCGTTGGCGCCGGGGTAACCGGTGGAGACGGAGACGATGGCGGGATCGACGGACGGGAATTCGCGCACGCCGAGAAACGTGTAGCCGATGACGCCGAAGATGATCAGCACCAGCGACAGCACGGTCGCCAGCACGGGGCGGCGGATGCTGATGGACGACAGGCTCATGGCTGCGAAGTCGGGGCGGCGGTTTCAGCGGAAGCGCGGGAGACGGCTTTGACGGCCATGCCGGGGCGCAGTTGCAACTGGCCCGAAGTGATCACGACGTCGCCTGCGTTCAGTCCGGAAAGAATCAAGATGTCGCTGGCGAGACGGAGACCGGTCTCGACCTTGCGCCGGACGGCCTTGCCGTCTTCGAGGACGAAGACGGTTTTTTCGTTGAGGCCGGGGATGATCGCGCCGGCGGGGACGAGGATGGCGTCGGGGATTTCGCGGAGGGCGATCTCGACGGTGGCGAAGGCGCCGGGGATGACGCGGTTGCCGGGGTTGGCGGCGCGGGCGCGGAGACGCAGCGTGCGGGTGGTTTCGTCGATGCGCGGCTCGATGGCGTAGATGGAACCGGTGAACGCGTCGGGCAGGCCGGCGACACGCACGGAGACCTCGCCGCCGGTGGAGAGGCGGTCCATGTAGCGCTCGGGGACGGTGAAATCGATTTTGAGCGTGGCGGTGCTTTGCAGCGTGGCGACGCGGGTGGACGGCGTGAGGTAGGCACCGGTGCTAACGTAGCGCAGACCGATGGTGCCGTCGAACGGGGCGCGTATCTCCGTTTTTTGGATACGCGCTTCAAGGAGGGCGATGGCGGACTCGCGGGTGCGAAGTTCGTTGAGGGCGAGATCGTAGGCTTCCTGGCTGGCACCTTGGGAAGAAAGCAGTGTTTTCTGGCGGTTGGATTGGAGGCGCGCGAGGTCGACCTGAATACGGGCGGCGGCGAGTTCGGCTTGGAGCTCGGCGTCGTTGATTTTGACGAGCAGGTCGCCTTTGGAGACGCGCCCCCCCTCGGTGATATTGAGTGCGGTTATGAGGCCGGAGGATTCGGCGGTGAGTTCAACGCCTTCGTCGGCGAGAATGGTGCCGGTGGTCGTGATGCGCTCCTCGAGCGGAGCTTGTGTCGCGGTGTGCGTGTAAACCGAGAGGACGGTGGAGCGGGCACCGCCGGCCTTAGGTTGCGAGGAGGGTTTTTTGGAAAAGGATCGTGCGCCGATGACGGCCGCGAGCAATGCGGCGGCAACGAGGCCAAGGATGAGGAGCTTCTTGGGCATGCGCGCAACCGTGAGTATATCGCAGGGATGCGCAAACCTTGCAGAGGCTTTCGCTGGTAAAATACGCGGTCGATTCTCGTTATGGAACCGGCCTCGCAGGGGCCTGTCACACGCCGGTTACTTTTTCGGCGTCCAGGCGTCTTTGAGGGAAATCGTGCGGTTGAACACGGGCTTGCCGGGGGTGCTGTCTTTGCTGTCCAAGGCAAAGTAGCCGATCCGTTCGAATTGGAAACGGTCGGCGAGCGTGGCCTCAGCGAGGGATGATTCGAGGCGGGCGGTGACGATTTCGAGGGACTGCGGATTCACCACCTTCAAGAAGTCTTCTTCGGAGCCCGGCTCGGGCACGGTGAAGAGGCGGTCGTAAATGCGCACTTCGGCGGCGATGCTCTGCGTGGCGCTGACCCAGTGGATGGTGCCTTTGACTTTGCGGTCGGAGCCGGGCTCGCCCTGGCGGGTGGTGCGGTCGAAGGTGCAGCGGAGTTCGGTGACGGTGCCGGATGAGTCTTTGATGATCTCGTCGAGCTTGATGATACCGGCGTATTTCAGGCGGACCTCGCCGTCGGGTTTGAGCCGGAAATATTTCGGAGGAGGGACCTCGGCGAAGTCGTCGAACTCGATGAGGATTTCACGGGTGAGGGCGACCTTGCGAGTAGTGGGGGATTCGTCCTGCGGGTTGTTGGTCGCGGCGCACTCGATGACCTCGCCCTCGGCGAGGTTGGTGAGGACGACCTTGATCGGACGCAGCACGCCGAGGCGGCGGATCGCGAGGGTGTTGAGCTCCTCACGCACGGCGTGCTCCATGACGGCGATGTCTGTGAGGGCGTCGAATTTGGTGACGCCAACGCCGATCACGAAACGGCGCAGCGCGGCGGCGGGGATGCCGCGGCGGCGCAAGCCGGAGAGCGTGGGCATGCGCGGGTCGTCCCAGCCGGAGACGACCTTGTTCTCGACGAGCTGGAGCAGCTTGCGCTTGGAGACGATCATGTAGCCCGGGATGAGTTTGGAGAACTCATACTGGTGCGGGAGGGCGCGGGGGAGTTCGAGGCTTTCCAAAACCCAGTCGTAGAGCGGGCGGTGATCGACGAACTCGAGCGTGCAGATGCTGTGGGTGATGCCTTCGAGGTAGTCGCTAAGGCAGTGGGCGTAGTCGTAAAGCGGATACAGGCACCACTTTTCGCCGGCGTGGTGGTGCGGGACGTGGCGGATGCGGTAGAGGAGCGGGTCGCGCAGCCACATGTTGGGCGCGGACATGTCGATCTTGGCGCGGAGGGAACGGGCGCCGTTGGGGAATTCGCCGGCGCGCATGCGTTGGAAGAGATC
>CAMBLN010000171.1 GCA_945868215.1 Opitutus sp. GAS368 | reverse complement strand
CGCCGCTCATGACGGTGTTCGACCTCACGCTTGACCAACCGAAGGAAGTAAATCCCGGCCACGTCATCGTGATGAAGCGCAACGGCCACATCAGCAGCTCCGCCTTCACCGCGCCGCTTCCGCGCACATCGTGTTCGTTCGAGCGGATCTATTTTTCGCGCGGCAACGACATCGAGATTTACAAGGAGCGCAAACTCCTCGGCAGCCGTCTGACCGACCAGGTGTTGAAGGCCGTCAGCTACGACTGGGAAAACACCGTGTTCAGCTTCGTGCCCAACACGGCCGAGGTTGCGTTTTACGGCCTCATGCACGGCTTGCGCGAGAAGCGCCGCGACGAGGTGAAAAAATCGATCCGCGAGGCGGTGAAGGCCGGCACGCTCACCGACGAACTTTTGGACGACTTGATTCTGCGCAACTGGCCGCGCGGCGAGAAAGTCGTGTCGAAGGACATCAAGATCCGCACCTTCATCGGGCAGGAAGGCATGCGCAACCAGCTCGCGAGCCACGTTTATGACATCACCTACGGCTCGGTGAAGCCGGGTGATCACCTCGTGTGCGTGGACGACTCGATCGTGCGCGGGACCACGCTGCGCCGCTCGATCCTGCGCATCCTCTCGCGGCTCAATCCGAAGAAGATCGTGATCGTTTCGACCGCGCCGCAGATCCGGTTTCCCGATTGCTACGGCATCGACATGTCGGAACTCGGCAAGTTCGTGGCCTTCGAGGCGACCGTCGCGTTGCTCAAGGAAACCGGTCGCGGACACATCCTGCAGGAAGTTTACGAGCTCTGCCGCGAAGCCGTGGCGAAGGGGGAGTGCGTGAACCACGTCCGGAAGATCTACGAACCGTTCACACCCGAGGAGATTTCGGCGAAGATCACCGAGCTGGTGCGTCCGAAGAACATCGAGTGGCAGGGTGAGTTCGAGGTGATTTTCCAGACCATCGAGAATCTGCACGCCGCGGTGCCGAACCATAAAGGTGACTGGTATTTCACCGGCAAATATCCGACTCCCGGCGGCTTCCGTGTGGTGAATCAGGCTTACTTGAACTACTTCGAGAAAGGCGACGGACGCAGCTACTAAGGCGCCTTCTTTCCGACAATCCACGAGTCTTCTTCCTTCATGTCCCTCAGCTACGAATCCTCCGGCGTTAACTACGACCAACTCGACGCCTTCAAGCGCGCCTGCCAGAAGGCGGCCAAGACGACCGCGCCGCTGCTCGCGGCCCACGGCTACGCAGAGCCGGCCAACACGCGCGGCGAGAGCTGCTACCTCATGGAGGCCGACACGCATTTTCTCGCGCACGTCGAGGAAGGCCTTGGCACCAAGAACCTCGTGGCCGACGCCGTCTATGCACAGACGGGCAAAAACTTTTATCGCGAGATCTCCATCGATACCGTCGCGACCATCGTCAACGACCTCGTGACCTGCGGCGCGTTACCGATCTCGGTCGCAATGCACGCGGCGGTGGGCGAGTCCGCGTGGTTCACGGATGCCAAGCGCATGGAAGCGCTTGTCGAGGGTTGGGCCGAAGGTTGCCGCCAGGCGGGCGCGGTCTGGGGCGGCGGAGAAACGCCGACGCTGCGTGGTATCGTGAAGGAGGATGCGATTGTGTTGGCGGGTTCGGCCATCGGTAAAGTGGAGCCGAAGTCGCAGCGGATCACGGGTGATGTGAAGGACGGCGATGCGATTGTTTTTCTGGCATCGTCGGGTGTGCAGACGAACGGTCTGTCGCTTTGCCGACTGATCGCGTCGAAGCTGCCGCAAGGTTACCAGACGCCCATCGGGCATGGTGACGCGCGCACGTATGGTGAAGCGTTGCTCGCGCCGTCGGTGATCTACGTGAAGTTCGTCGCGGCCTGCCAGAAGGCCGGCATCAAGTTGAACTATGTTTCGCACGTCACCGGACACGGTTGGCGCAAGCTGATGCGTCTGGACGAGCCGTTTGTTTACGAGATCACGAACCCGGGCGAAGAGCCGGCGCTGTTTAAGTTTTTGCGCGAGGCGGGGCCGATCACGCTGAGAGAGGCGTATGCGACGTTTAACCAAGGCATCGGGTTTGCGGCGTATGTGTCGCCCGATGCGCTGGAGGCGACCTTGGCCGCGGCGAAGGCGTCGGGCTATGAAGCGTGGCACGCCGGCACGGTGAAGAAGGACGGCGAGAGGAAGGCCGTGGTGATTCCGTCGTTGGGACTTGAATACGACGGAAGCACGCTGCAGGTGCGGTGAGGCGGACGAAAGCACTCCGTGCTTCCGCTACCCGGGTGAACGAGGCCTGAAGTAGCGGAACGGCGGAGCCGTTTCGTCGGGAGGTCACCGTCCCTTGCGGTCGCGCCAGTGGGCGCCGGGTTTGCCTTTGGAATGCCAGAGCGGGTTGCCGCCGCCGAAGGCTTTGCCTCGGTAGGTTTTGTCCTGGTTGTTGCCGGCGTCGCCTTTTTGTTTGCCGCCTTTACCGAGGGATTGCTGGTGTCCGGCGCGCTTCGGGGAGTTGGCGAGCGGGTTGGCGGGGTCGACGCGCGGGGCGGCTCCGCCTTCATAGGCGAATCCCTCGACGGGGACGACCGGGATGGGTTGGCCGATGAGTTTTTCGATGGCGACGACCTCGTTGGCCTCCTGCGGGGTGACGAGGGTGACGGCGTCGCCGGTGGCGGCGGCGCGTCCGGTGCGGCCGATGCGGTGGACGTAATCCTCGGCGTGGAGAGGGACGTCGAAGTTGATGACGTGCGAGACGCCGGCGACGTCGATGCCGCGCGCGGCGATATCGGTGGCGACGAGCACGCCGACGCGGCCGGTTTTGAATTTGTCGAGGGCATCGACGCGCTGGCCCTGCGTGCGTTCGGCGTGGATGACGACGCAGGCGTGGTTTTCAAGGCGGAGCTGGTGGGCGACGCGGTCGGCGCCTTTGCGCGTGCGGGTGAAGACGATCACGCTCTTGAAGTCGTCGCGCTGGAGCAGCGTGTAGAGCAGGTCGAGTTTCTGGTTTTCGGTAACGGGGTGGATGACGTGGTTGACCGATTCGGTGACGGGGCGGGCGCGGGCGATCTCGATGCGTTGGGGGTTGTTGAGCGCGAACTTGGCGACCTCTTCGAGCTTCGGGGGGATCGTGGCGGAGAAGAGGAGCGTCTGCCGTTTGGCGGGGCAGAGTTTCACGATGGCTTTGACGTCCTCGATGAAACCCATGTCCAGCATGCGGTCCACCTCGTCGAGCACGAGGACCTCGATGGACGAGAGGTTGATGAGCGTGCCGTCGAGGAATTCGCGGAGGCGTCCGGTGGTGGCGACGATGACATCGACGCCGGAGCGGAGGGCGTTCCGCTGCGGGCCGAGGGTGACGCCGCCGTGGAGGACGACGGATTTGAAGTCGGTGAACTTGCCGAGGGCGTGGAACGAGTCGTCCACCTGCTGGGCGAGTTCGCGGGTGGGCTCGAGGACGAGCACGCGAGGACCGGTGGCGCGATGGGGGCCGAGGCGGTTGAGAATGGGGAGAGCGAAGGCGGCGGTTTTGCCGGTGCCGGTTTGCGCGGAGGCGATCAGATCGCGGCCGGAGAGCACGGCGGGGATGGCCTGCGCCTGGATAGGCGTGGGCTCGGTGTAGCCCAGGGCTTGCGCGCCGCGCACGAGGCTGGAGTAGAGACCGAGTTTGGAAAAAGGCATGGGGCAGATTGGCGCGGGGAACGCGGGGGAAGGCGAGCGGTTTAGTTTTTAACGCAAAGACGCGAAGGGCGGACGCAAAGGACGCTAAGAAGAAGGAGGCGGACCGGACTTTGCGCTCTTCGCCGACCTTGGCGTCTTTGCGTTAAAATGGATCGGGATTCAGTTTTTCGGGCGTTGCCAGTTTTCGCAGGCGAGGCCGGGGACGCGGGAGAATTCGGAAATGTTGTGTGTCACGAAGGTCGCGCCGATGGCGAGGGCCTGGCCGGCGAGGAGTGCGTCGTAGGGGCCGATGGGTTGGGCGTTGGGGCGCAGCGTGGCGAGATGGGCGCGGACATAGCCAGCGTGATAGGCGGCGGCGGAGCCGAATGGAATGACCTCGGGGAAGAGAGACTGGAGTTGAAGGATGCGGTCGCGAAACGCGGGGATGTCGGGGCGTTTGGCGGCGCCGTATTCGAGTTCCATGAGCGCGATGGCGGCGAGGCGGCAGTCGTTGAGGTTAACCGTAACACGTTCGCGCAGCGGCAAGTCTTCGTGTCGGCCACGGAGGAAACGCGACCAGACGTTGGTGTCGGGCAGATAGATCACGTGGTGTGGTCGGGGAAGTCGGGCGCGGAACCCCATAGAGCGCGGAGGGCTTTAAGACGCTTGGCCTCAAAAGCGGGATCGATGAGGCGGAAGCTGCCGCCGAGATCCTCGACGATGTAGGACTTGGCCTTGAGTTTGACGGAGCGGGGCAGGCGGATGGCGGTGGAATTGCCCGATTTGAAAACCTTGGCGATAACGGGTTGGGCGGTGCTCATGTAGATACAGTGTATATACAATTTATCGCGTCAAGGCGTCAGCGCGGAGAGGAGGTGGCGGAGTTCGGTGTCGATGTCTTCGGGGCGGGCGACGGTTTGGGCGACTTCTTCGCGGAGGAGGTGGCGATAGCGCTGGCGGAGGCGGTGGAGTGCGACGCGCAGGGCGGGTTCGGTGAGGTTGAGCTGGGCGGCGATTTCGGAGTGAGGGGTGTCGGCGGTGCGACCGGCGAGGCAGGGAAGGAGCGCGTCGAAGTGGGCGGGGTTGGGGTGTTCGGCGCGGAGGCGGGAGGTGACGGTGTCGAGGAGGGCGAGGGCCCAGGCGCGGTCGAAGGCGCGGTCGGGGGCGAGGGCGTCGCACGCGGCGGAGGCGAGGGCGGATTCGGTGGCGACGGTGTCGAGCGGAGGCAGGAGATGCGCGCCGCGTTTTTCGGCGCGGGCGTGGTCGCGGAGGTCGGCGAGGTAGTGGTTGAAGGAGCCGAGCAGAAAAGAACGGAAGCGTCCGCGTTCGCGGCGGGCGGAGGCGAGAGATTCGAGGCGGAGGAGACGGGCGAGGAAACCCTGCACGGCGTCGTCGGCGTCGGCGGGGGAGAGTCCGCGGCGGCGGGCATGGGCGAGGAGCGGGGCGCGGTAGAGCGAGCAGAGTTCGCCGAGGGCGCGGCCGGTGCCCTCGCCGGCGGCGAGGACGAGCGTCCAGCGGGTGGTGTGGAATCCGTCGGTCACAGGAGGCTTTCGGGAACGAACACGGTGTCGCGATCGAGGAGCGCGGGGTTGGCGGATTGGCCGCGGAGGATGGCGTTGGCGTCGTGCGGGATGACGGCGGGAGTGGCACCGGCGGGTCCGCGCACGACGGTGAGTTTGCGGAGTTGGGCGGTAGGGGAACCGCCGCCGGCGGCGGCGAGGGCGTCGAGGAGGGTGGCGCCGGCGGGCAGCGGGTAGGCGCCGGGCCGGTTGACGGCGCCGAGGACGTTGATGGTAAGCGGCCGCGAGGTGGTCTTGGTGGTGGCGGGTGGAGCGGGGCGGCGGTAGGTGATCGTGTAGGTGCGCATGGCGGGATCGCCGTCGTTGACGCGCACGAAGAAGCCGGAGGCGGTTTTTTCGAGGGTGGCGGAATCTTGTAATTTAATTTTGGATACGCGAGACCAGTCGTGGTTCAGGGCGGCTTTGACGAAGGCGGCCACGGACGTGGTTTCCTTTTTGGCGTTTTCATCGCGGATGAGACTGTCGTCGAGGGCGGTGAAAGTGGCGGGGCCTGAGGTCCAGGCGGTTTTTTCGCGGGTGAGTTCGATGGAGTAATCGGGGCCGGCGACCGAGATATGGGTGGCGTCGGGCGGGGCGAAGAAGAGGGCGATGTAGAGGATGATTTCGATCAGCGGGAGTTGGATCATGGTGGGCGCGGGTCGTGGTTAGTAGAGTCGTTCGGTGACGGAGATGGTGGCTTGGGCGGGGAGGGCGGGGTTGGGGGCGCGGCCGGCGAGAATGGCGGTGACGTCGTAATGGACGGGTGCGACGGGTTGGGTCCCGGACGATGGAGTGAGGACGGAGATTTTTTTGGGGTTGGCGGAGGCGGTCCAGCCGCCGGCGGCGGCGAGGGCGTCGAGGAG
>CAMBLN010000170.1 GCA_945868215.1 Opitutus sp. GAS368 | reverse complement strand
TAAACTTAAACTGCTGGCTTAATCTGGACCGTCGCAGACGCGCCCAGCCGGTCCAGCCGGTAGCTGCCGTCGAGGATCGTCTGCCACCAGGATTCGTTTTCCAAATACCATGCGACGGTCGCGCGGAAGCCGGAGGTGTGGTCTTGTTTCGGGGTCCAGCCGAGTTCGGTTTTGATCTTGGTGGCGTCGATGGCGTAACGCAGGTCGTGGCCGGGGCGGTCGGTGACGAAGGTGATCTGCTTCGTGTAGCTGAGGCCGTCGGTGCGGGGACGGAGTTCGTCGAGCAGGGCGCAGAGGAGGCGCACGAGGTCGATGTTCCGGCGTTCGTTGTTGCCGCCAATGTTGTAGGTCTGGCCGGGGCGTCCGCGGGCGATGACGGTGTGCAGGGCTTCGGCGTGGTCGCCGACGTAGAGCCAGTCGCGGATGTTTTCGCCTTTGCCGTAAACGGGGATCGGGTCGCCGCGTAGTGCTTTTAGAATTACGACGGGGATCAGTTTCTCGGGGAACTGGTAGGGGCCGTAGTTGTTGGAGCAGTTGGTGACGAGGACGGGGAGTTTGTAGGTGTCGGCCCAGGCGCGGGCGAGGTGGTCGCTGGCGGCTTTGGAGGCGGAGTAGGGCGAGTGCGGATCGTAGGGCGTCTCTTCGGTAAAGAGGCCGGTGGTGCCGAGGGAGCCGTAAACTTCGTCTGTGGAGACGTGGAGGAAGCGGAAGCGGTCGCGGGCGGGGCCGGTGAGTTTCTCGAAGTGGGCGCGGGCGGCTTGGAGGAGGGTGAAGGTGCCGGTGATGTTGGTCTGGATGAAGGCGCCGGGTCCGTCGATGGAGCGATCGACGTGGCTTTCGGCGGCGAGGTGCATGACCCAGTCGGGGGTGAACTCGGTGAAGAGTTTGGTGAGTGCCGGGGCGTCGCAGATGTCGGTTTGGGCAAAACGGTAACGGGGGTGGGCGGTGATGTCGGCGAGCGAGTGATGGTTGCCGGCGTAGGTCAGCGCATCGACGTTCAACACTTCGTGGGTAACGTCGATGCGTTGAGTTGAAGATGAAAGTTTAAGTTGAAGGTCGGAAGGGACATTCAACAGGTGGCGGACGAGGTTGGAGCCGATGAAGCCGGCGCCGCCGGTGAGCAAAATTTTCATGAAAATTTTGAGTTGAAGATGAAAGTTGAAGTTGAAGGGTTCAGCGGGGAGGGGGTGGGATCTTAATCTTAAACTTTCATCTTAAACTGACGCGGCGCGCCAATTCCGCAGGGCTTGGCGCACTGCGTCGCGGACCGGCGTCAGCGTGATGCCGGCGGCGGCGAGTTTGGCGGACGACATGACGCAGTTGCTGCGGGGGGTTTTCGCGGCTTTTTGCATGAAGTCGGCTTCGTCGAAGAAGAATTCGTAGTGTTTTTTGCAGACGCCGCTTTCCAGGATGAGATCGACGACTTCGCGGGTGGTGACGTGGCCGGGGTTGGTGACGTTGTAGGTGCCGAAGGGGATTTTCTTTTCCCAGCAGGCGAAGGTGGCGGCGACGAATTCGTGGAGCTGGGAGATGGAGTTCTCGGCTTCGAGCAGGCGCTGGTAGCGCATGAGCTTGGTGAGGTAGTTGCGGGGGCTTTCGCGGTGGTCGAAGGGGATGCGTAACCGCCAGATGAATACATCGGGAGCACCGGCGAGGATCTCTTCCCCGAGGGCTTTGGTGCCGGAGTAAAACGAGCAGTTGTTCTGGCGGAAGGTGAAGTTGGGGGCGTCGGCCTCGGTAAAGCCGGTGCCGTCGGCGCGTTTGCCGGTGAAGATGCAACCGGAGGAGACGTGGCCCCAGGGGACGCCGGCGGCGGCGCAGGCTTCGGCGACGCGGCCGGGGAGGATGGCGTTGCCGAAGAGGCAGTTGGTTTTGTCGAGTTCGCAGGCGTCCACGTTGGGTTTGCCCGTGTAGCCGGCGGCGTTGATGAGGAAGGCGGGGCGGTCGGCGCGGAGCGCGGCGGTGAGGGTGGCGACGTCGGTGTAATCGAGGTCGGCGCGGCGAAGGTTTTTGAAGGGGATGCCCTTGACCGTGAGGAGGTCTTGATAGGCCTGGCCGACGTAGCCGGAGCCGCCGAGTAGGTAGATCATGGTATGGGGAGCTGGTAGAGCTAGTAAGCTAATAAGCTAGTAGAGCTAGTAGAGCTAGTAAGTTGGTAGAGCTGGTAAGCGGGGGTTAGGAGAGGGATTTGAGCAGGGCGAGGAGGGGGGCGGTTTTGCCGCGCCAGCGGTCGAGTTTGTCGAAGCGTTGGATGAGGTGCGCAGGGCCCTGTGCACGAACGGTGGCGTCGAGGGTGGCGCGTTGTTGGGCCAGTTCTTCGAGTTTTGGGAGGATACGGGCGTTGAGGAGTAGCTTAATCAACACGCCGAGGTCGGTCTGCATCTGGTAATGCTCTTTGCGGCTGGCGAGTTGGTGGGCGGGTTTGATGGCGCCGATGTCTTGAAGGGCTTTGAGGCCTTGGCCGGCGCCGCTGCGACTCATGTTGAGTTTTTCGACGATGTCGTCGGCGCTGAGCGGGGCGGGTGAAATGAAGATAAGACCGAAGATTTCTCCGACGGATCGGGGATAACCGAGCAGGGAACTCACTTGCACCCAGAACGTAATCAGCTCTCTTTCCAGCTCCGGTGGAAGAGGTTGAGCATCCACAGGCGGTGTGGGTTCGTCTGGCATTACATAAATTACAATTTTTTTTGTAATTTATGTCAAGCCAGTGATTGGCGGTATTTGGGGCGTTGGCTGGGACGGGACAAGCGCGAGCAAGCTCGCGGCCTACGGGGGAGGGAGTGAGTAGAGGTGGTAGCCGGCGTTTTTGAAGAGGAGCGAGGCGGTGGGCGTGAGTTCGGAGGGGGAAGCGTCGGCGGAGAGGAGCAGGTAGGCGGGGCGGAAGTCGGCGATGAGGCGTTGAGCGACCGGCAGGGGGAAGCCTCGGGCGAGGATGGCGGGGTGGGCGTGCCACCAGCAGGCTTCGATTCCGCCGTCGAGTTGGTGGGGCAACGACAGGACGGTGCCGGGGGGCTGAGCGCGGAGGAAGGCGGAGGCTTCGCGCATGAGGCGGTAGTCGGCGAGGTGTTCGCGGTCGTAGGCGTAGTATTTGGCGGGGGAGCCGGTGAGGGCGATCTGCACGCACCAAAAGAGGAGGCAGCCGGCGACGGAGCCGGTGGCGAGGAATGTGGTCAGGCGGGAGCGGCGGAAGCCGAGGGTGGCGGCGATGAGGACGAGCGGGAGCAGGAGGACGAGAAAGCGGTATTTAAACTCCGGCCAGCCGAGGCACGGGAGGGCGAGGGCGAGGGTGATGATGAGCAGGGGGAGGGCGGTGCGGCGGTCGCGGGAGCGGAGCAGCACGAGGGTGCCGAGGGTGGCGAAGGCGAGTCCGGCGAAGCCGGTTTCCAGGCCGAGGTGGAGCAGGAAGAGGAGGCTGCTTTTGAGGGCGAGGCCGAGGTAGGGAAGGAGATGGGGCCAGCCGGGGGCGGTCGTGATGAAGTGGATGCCGGTGGGGTCGGAGGCGAGGGAGACGAGGCCGAGTTTGCCGAGGATGTAGAAGGTGGAGGTCGAATGGAGGGGTTTGCCGAATTGTTGGAGATTCCACGCGACGAGGGGGGCTACGAGCAGGGTGGTTGCGAGGAGGTAGCCGGCGAGCAGGGGCAGGCGCGAGGTGCGCGAGGGGGCGATGGCGAGGGCGATGAAACCGGCGGGTATCAACAAAAGTCCTACGCCATGAAAATTCCAGGCGGCGGCGGCTCCGGTGGCGGCGAGGAGTGCGCGGGTCCAGCCGGGTCGGTCGGGAGAAACGGTGGCGAGGACGACGGCGAGGGCCCCGGCGGCGACGGCGATGTAGGGGCTGCCGTTGGCGGAGAAATCGATGAGGAGCGGGTGGAGGGCGAGGAGCAGGCCGGTCCAGCATGCGCGGCGAAGGCCGCCCAGCCGGAGGGCGATGAGGGTGCCGAGGATGACGACGGCGAGGCCGCCGAGCAGGCTGAGGAGTTGGAGGGCGGCGTAGGCGTCGGGGAGGCCGGCGTGGCGGGTGAGCAGTCCGGCGAGCCAGGACCAGGCGGGGGGGTGCTGGCTGACGGGAGAGCTAAGCGCGAGGTAGGGAGCGGGGTCGAAGTAGTCGAATTTGAGGGGGTAATCGAGCCGGCCGGTTTGGGTCCAGTGGCGGGCGACGAGGGCGTAGAGGTTGACGTCGCCGAAAAGGCGGTCGTTCCAGAGCAGGGCGAGCAAACGCGCGATCAAGGCGACGCCGGTGACAACGGCGAGCGTGGATCGGAGGGTTTGCGGGAGCTTCATGGTCGCAAACTGGCGAGCGCACGGTCGAGGCGGGCGAGGGCGTCGGCGATGTCGGCTTCCGTCATCGCCGCGCTGATAAACCAGTTGTGGTGCGGATGGAGGAAAACGCCTTGGGCGATGGCGGCGGCGCAGAGGGCTTGGGTGCGCAGGAACGACGGGTCGTCGGCGACGCGGACGTAGGGCATGGCGGGGGGGCCGCTGGCGACGAGGGGCGTGTGGTGTTTTTCGCCGAGGGCGAGGAAGCCGGTGACGAAGCGTTCGCCGAGGGCGGTCAGGCGTGCGGGGATGTTGTCACGGGCGATGATGTCGAGGGTCGCAAGCGCGGCGGCCATCGGCGCGGGGTCGCCCCAGTAGCTGCCGGTGAGGAAGACGCGGGACGCGGCGGCTTTGTGGGGGGTGCGGCCGACGCAGGCGGAGAGGGGGTGGCCGTTGGCGAGGGCTTTGCAGTAAACGGCCAGGTCGGGCGTGTATCCGAAAACTGAATGCGAGCCGTCGGCGCTGAGGCGGAAACCGCAGCGGACGTCGTCGAGGATCTGGAGGGCGCCGTGGTCGCGGCAGAGGCGGTTGCAGGCGGCGACGAATTCGGGGGTGGGGAGAACGGAGTCGGCGAAGGCGGGGTGGTGGAAGGGTGTGAGGATGAGGCCGGCGACTTGGTTGCGGTGGAAATTGAAGAGGGCTTCGAGGGCGGGGATGTCGTTGAAGGGGAATTCCAGGATGTCGGCGCGGTCGGAGGGGATGAGCCCGCCGTGGCCGGGGGTGCACCAGGCGGCGGTGCCGTGGTAGGCGCCGCGGATTTTGAGGATTTTGGGACGTTGCGTGACTTCGCGGGCGACCATGAGGGACCAGTTGGTGAGGTCGGCGCCGTTTTTGGCGAAGACGGACCAGTCGGCGAAGTCGATGCGTTGGGTGAGTTTTTCGGCGAGTTCGACGAGGAGGGAGGTGGGGTGATTGAAGGCGGCGCCGAGCTGGCGGGCGGCGGTGGCGGCGGCTTCGACTTCGGGGTGGTGGTAGCCGAGGATCATGGGGCCGTAGCCGCCCATGAAGTCGATGAAGGTGTTGCCATCGACGTCGGTGTAGCGGCAGCCGGAGCCGGAGGCGGCGAAGTAGGGGACCGAGCCGGGGATCGTGGCGGCGGGCGTGGTGTGTCCGTAGATGCCGCCGGGGATGACGGCGGCGGCGCGGCGGAAGAGGGACTGGGAGTTTGCGAAGCGCAAAAAGTGAGGAGTAAGAGGTGTAGGAGGAGTAAGAAGTGTAAGGAAGTCAGCGCAGGTGGCGGAGGAGACCGTTGAGCATTTTGGAAATTTCGGTGTAGCCGGCCTCAAGGTGGGCGTGAGTGGCGGGAGGAAGAATCCCCAAGTCCTTGGCCAAAAGGAGGAGGTAGCGAGTCTCTTCAGTCGAGCCTCGTGCGATGATCAGGAACTGCCGGAATTCTGCGGGTGATTGTCTTCCTTTGCCTTCGGCGATGTTGGTAGGAATGGACGAGGCGGCTCTGCAGAGTTGATCGGTCAATCTAAAGCGTTCGTCGGCAGGAAACGCTTTTGTGCACGCATATACCTCCAGCACGGCGGCGTGCGCTTTTTGCCAGACGACCAACTTGTGCCAGCTGTCATGATCGTTGTCCGTATTCATGGTCTTAATCCTCTTACAGCTTACTCCTCTTATCTGCGCTGCTTCAGCAGCTCTCCGGCCTTGAGCATGAGGAGGCCGAGGTTTTCGGCGAGGGGGAGGTGGCCTTCGATGCGAAGGGTGCCGAGGCCGAGGGCGGCGGGGGCGTCGAG
>CAMBLN010000169.1 GCA_945868215.1 Opitutus sp. GAS368 | reverse complement strand
TCGATCACCGGACGCTCGCGTTTCTCCGCGGGCTTGAACCCGGGACCGCGACCGTGCTCGCCACGCGGACCACGCTCCTGGCGCGGACCGTTGCGACGCGGACCACCCTCTTGCTGCGCACGCTCCGGACGCGGCGTCTGCGAAGACTGCGATGATTGCTGGCCCTGCTGCCCGCCGGCACGCGGCGGCTTGGGAGAAGCCGCGGGCTTGGGTTTTGAGTCGGTGCGCGGCCCCCGTTCGCGCTGCGAGTGTTCGGCACGCGGTTGGGAAGTTTTGGTTTTAACGTCGTAAGCGGGGTGCCCTCCCTTGAGTTCGGGGCCGGGCTTGGGCGAAGGGGCGAAGGTGTCGCGTAGCTTCGAGATGATCTTGCGTAACATATAAACGGATTGGTCCACCCAGCGTCTGGCAAACACCCTGCTTTGCAACCTTCGATGTCGGTCACGCGAATGTCGCGTATTGACGCTTGGCTACACCACTCACGCACCCACACTCGCCGTCCATCCGGTCCCGGAAAACACCATGCAAAACGAGATCCGCTGGCTAGTCCGTCTTGGTCTTGATCAAGGGCTTTTCACCCTCGAACACGCACTCGCCGTCCGCGACGCCCTCCCCCCGTCCGCCGAGTTGATGGATTTCGCCCAAAAACTCATCGACGACGGTCATGTCGCCGACGAACAACTCGCCACCTTGGAAAAAGTCGCCGGCCTCGCCCTCGTCAAAGGCAAGTCCGGCCCTCCCGCCGACGATCCTCTGGCACCCCAGCCTTCCGTGCCCCCCGCCCGCTCCTCCGGCACCCGTTTCGTCGGCGGAGTCACCGCCCCGCCGTTCATGGGCGTCTCCGCCGCCGACGGCCCGCCCAAACTCCCCCACCTCCCTTTCGAAAAACTCGCCGCCCTCGACGACGCCTCCGTCGCCGCCGCCCTCCGGCTGCTGCTGCGCGACTGCGCCCGCTACGGCGCCAGCGATCTCCATCTCTCCGCCGGCGCCCGTCCGTTCATCCGCCAAAACCGCGCCCTTGTCCCCCTCGGCGACCATCGCCTCACCGCCGACGACTCCCGCCGCCTCAACCTCGCTCTGCTCTCCCCCGCCCAACGCACCGCCTTCGACACCCACAACGACCTCGACTACGCCCTATCCCTCGACGGAGGCGCCCGCTACCGCGTCAACCTCATGCTCCACAAGGCCGGCCCCGCCGGCTCCTACCGCATGATCCCCGCCCGTATCCCGAAACTCGACGAACTCGGCCTGCGCAACCTCGTCACCATCCAAAAACTCCTCAGCTACCACAACGGGCTCATCCTCGTCACCGGCCCCGCCGGCTCCGGCAAAACCACCACCCTCTCCGCCCTCGTCGCCGCCCTCAACGAAACCCGCCAGGACCACATCATCACCGTCGAGGACCCCGTCGAAATCGTCCAGCCCGCCCTCCGCTGCAACCTCACCCAGCGCGAGGTCGGCGCCCACACCGCCTCCTTCGCCTCCGCCCTCAAGGGCGCCCTCCGCGAAGACCCCGACGTCATCGTCATCGGCGAACTCCGCGACCTCGAAACCATCGAGATGGCCATCACCGCCTCCGAAACCGGCCACCTCGTCATCGGCACCATGCACACCAGCGACGCCGCCACCACGCTCAACCGTCTGCTCGACGTCTTCCCACCTTCGCAACAATCCCAGATCCGCGCCTCCGTCTCCGAAAGTCTCCGCGGCATCCTCTGCCAGCGGCTCCTCCCCGCAACCGACGGCGGCCTCATCCTCGCCTGCGAACTCCTCGTCGCCAACTCCGCCGTCGTCTCCCTCATCCGCGACGGCAAAACCCAGGGCCTGCGCAACGTCCTCGAAACCGGCGTCCGCGAGGGCATGTGCCTCATGGAAAACGTCGTCTTCGACCACTGGCAAAAGGGCCTCATCTCCGCCGCCACCGCCCGCCAAAACATCTCCAGCCGCATGCTGAAAGCCCGGGTCACCTGATCGATCTACCCGCTACCCGCTACTCGCTACTCACTACTCGCTACTTCCCCCTCCGCTCCCATGCCCGCCATCGACACCCTCCTCCGCTTCATGCTCGAAAAGGGCGGTTCCGACCTCCACCTCACCATCGGCCAGCCCCCCAAGGCCCGCATCTCCGGCAACCTCGTCCCCATCGGCGAAACCCCGGTGACCCCCGAGAAAATGACCGTCCTCCTCGAGGAAATCTGCCCCCCCGCCCGCTGGAAACAATTCCTCGAAAAAAAGGACCTCGACCTCGCCCACGAGATCCCCGGCCTCGCCCGTTTCCGCGCCAACTTCCTCTACAACCACTGGGGCCAGGCCGCCGTGCTCCGCCAGATCCCGTCCAAAATCCTCTCCTTCGACGAGCTCAAGCTCCCCCCCGCCCTCAAAACCCTCTGCGACCTCAACGAGGGTCTCGTCGTCGTCACCGGCCCCACCGGTAGTGGAAAATCCACTACACTCGCCGCGATGATCGACTACATCAACGATACCTCCGCCCGCCACATCATCACCATCGAGGACCCGATCGAGTTCGTCCATAAGGACAAGAAATCCGTCATCGTCCACCGCGAGGTCGGCGAACACACCGGCTCCTTCGGCGCAGCCCTCAAGGGCGCCATGCGCCACGACCCCGACATCCTCCTCGTCGGCGAAATGCGCGAACTCGAAACCATCAAGCTCGCCCTCGGCTGCGCCAGCATGGGCATGCTCGTCTTCGGCACGCTTCACACCAACAACGCCCCCAAGACCATCGACCGCATCATCAACGCCTTCCCCGCCGACGAACAAAACCAGGTCCGCGTCATGCTCGCCGGCTGCCTCGTCGGCGTCGTCTCCCAGCTTCTCTGCAAACGCCTCCCCAAGGGCCGTTGCGCCGTCCACGAGATCCTCCTCCGCCACGAAGCCCTCCCCAACACCATCCGCAGCGGACAGATCAACAACATCCGCTCCCTCATCGAGGGCGGCGGCGCCGACGGCATGACCACCATGGACCAAAGCCTCCTCGCCCGCGTCAAAGACGGCACCATCGCCCCCGTCGAGGCCTACATGAAGGCCGCCAACAAGGCCCCTTTCGCCGCCTTGCTCCAGCCCGGCGACCTCGACGCCCCGCACTGATCCGCCGCCGCCACGTCGGGTAGGGTAATGCCCTATCGCTATTCCACCCGCCCGCGCGTTTAATGCGCCTTGCCCGCCAGTCGCGCATCCAAGGATGCATCGCGCCCGCCGCCGCCGCCCGCGCACTTCCTTCTCTTCATGCCTCACACCAACTCCGCCTTGTCCGCCCGCTACCTCAAGGCGCTCCACACCTACCTCGCCCGCCAGAAGGCCGCCGCCGGCGAAACCGCCCGCGCCCTCGGCCACTCCGCCGTCTCCGCCGGCCTCGTCACCCTCGATCTCGCCATCATCCACGAACACTCCGTCCTCACCCTCGCCCCGTCGTTCGACTTCACCGATGCCGGCAGCGCCTTCCTCAAACGCGCCGGCGTCTTCTTCACCCAGGCCCTCGTCCCCCTCGAAAAGGAACAGCGCACCACCCGCCAAAACATCCGCAACCTCCGCCAGCGCAACGAAACCCTCCGCCTCCACACCGCCGCCCTCGCCACCGCCAACCGCCGCCTCGAACGCGCCGTCGCCGGCCGCAAATCCGGCGAACTCGCCCTCCTCCGCAGCCAGGACGAATCCCGCGCCCTCTATCTGGAATCACAGCTCATGCAGAAAAAACTCCGCAAGCTCACCCACCAGATCATCTCCGCCCAGGAAAACGAACGTAAGGAAATCAGCCGCGAACTCCACGACGAGGTCGTGCAACCCCTCGTCGGCATCAACGTCGAGCTCGCCGCCCTCGGCCGCGGCGCCTCCAACGGAGTCCTCTCCCTCCACTCCAACATCGCCCGCACCCAGCGCCTCGTCGAAACCTCCGTCAACGCCGTCCACCGCTTCGCCCGCGAACTCCGCCCCGCCGTCCTCGACGACCTCGGACTCATCCCCGCCCTCCACGCCTACAGCAAAAACCTCGCCGCCCGCAAAAACCTCACCGTCCGCATCACCGCCTTCGGCGGCGTCGAAGCCCTCCCCATCGCCCGCCGCACCGTCCTCTTCCGCGTCGCCCAGGAAGCCCTCACCAACGTCGCCCGCCACGCCTGCGCCACCTGCGTCACCATCGCCATCCAACCCGCCCCCGGCTCCATCCGCATGGAAATCCACGACAACGGAAAATCCTTCCCCGTCGCCGCCATCCTCAACTCCACCGCCCCCAAACGCCTCGGCCTCGTCGGCATGAACGAACGTGTCCTCATGATCGGCGGACGCCTCACCATCGAATCCTCCCCCGGCAAAGGCACCACCGTCCGCGCCGTCATCCCTTTCCGTCCCAAAACCCCCAAGCCATGACCGCACGCCCGCCCGTCACCGTTCTCCTCGCCGACGACCATCTCATCGTCCGCCAGGGCCTCTCCGCCCTCCTCAACAGCGACGGCGGCTTCCTCATCGTCGGCGAAGCCCGCACCGGCCGCGAAGCCGTCCGCCTCGCCGCCTCCCTCGCCCCCGATGTCATCCTCATGGACATCGCCATGCCGCTGCTCAACGGACTCGAGGCCACCCTCCAGATCCTCGCCGCCAACCCCGCCGCCAAAATCGTCATCCTCTCCGCCCACAGCGACGACGAATACATCCAACGCATGAGCGAAGCCGGCGTCTCCGGCTTCCTCGAAAAACAAACCTCCGCCGAGATCCTCGGCCGCGCCCTCCGCGAGGTCGCCGGCGGCCGCCCCTTTTTCAGCCCGTCCATAGCCAAACGCCTCGCCGAAACCGCCGCCCGCCACCTCGACCGCAACGGACTCGCCAAAACCGACGGCCCCCGCCTCACCTCCCGCGAATCCGAAGTCCTCCAACTCGTCGCCGAGGGCTCCGCCAACAAACAGATCGCCGGCGAACTCGGCATCAGCATCAAGACCGTCGAAAACACCGCCAGCACCTCATGAACAAGCTCGGCATCCACGACACCGCCGGCCTCACCCGCCACGCCATCGCCTCCGGCGTCATCGAAAGCGGCGTCCGCCTCACCATCACCTGAAACCCCCGCCGCCCCGCCCCGCAGCCCCCGCAAAATGCGGGGGCTTTTTTATTTCCTGACCCAGCGGTTGCTCTTCGCCCACAGCGTCAAACACACCCCCGTCACAAATCCCCCCGCGTGCGCCCACCACGCCACCCCGCCCGCCCCCGCCGTGCCATCCATCAGCACCCCGAACCCGTTCACCGCCTGCAACCCGAACCACAGGATCAAAAACAAAAACGCCGGCACCGGAATGATCGGCACGATCCACGGCACCAACGTCACGATCCACGCCGTCGGCAGCAGAATAAAATACCCGCCCAACACCCCCGAAATCGCCCCGCTCGCCCCCACCATCGGCACCGCCGCCTCCGGACTCACCAAAATCTGCAACCCCGCCGCCCCCAGTCCCGTCGCCAGATAAAACAACAGAAACCGCACATGCCCGAATTTGCATTCCACGTTGTTGCCAAAGACCCACAGGAACCAGCAATTCCCCAGCACATGCGCCACCCCGCCGTGCAGAAACATGTGTGAACCCAGTGTCATCCACTGCTCCGGTTCCGCCCACCCCGCGATCAACCGCGCCGGCACCAGCGCATGGCGCATCACAAACCCCTCCAGCACCGCCTCCCCTTGGGCGGACAACACCAACTCATACCCAAAAACGACCAGATTGGCCAAAATCAACACCACGGTAAAAAACGGCGGCCTCTTATGCGCCTGACTATCCCAAAGCGGAATCATCCCCGCACCCAAACCACCCCCGCCCGCCCCCTCCAGCCCAAACCCCATTTGTCACTTAATAAGTGACAAATCCCCTCCTTCCCGCCCCTGCCCCGCTTCCGCCCCCCCCTCCTCCCTCACGCTTCCGCCCAAACCAAAGTGTCACCTATTAGGTTACACTTCCTGCGACCTCGGTACCTCTGTAACAACCCCAACGTGTCACCTATTAGGTGACACTTTTCATCCCGGCTCTCAGTCGTGGGAGCGAGCTTGCTCGCGATTCCGCGCCCCATCGCCTTTTCGCGGTT
>CAMBLN010000168.1 GCA_945868215.1 Opitutus sp. GAS368 | reverse complement strand
GTTCTACGCCGTGCCGACCGCCGAGGTGCCGCTCACGAATTTTTTCCGCGATGAGATCATCGACGAGGCCGCGCTGCCCGTGAAGCGCTGTGCCTACACGCCGTGTTTCCGCCGCGAGGCGGGCAGCTACGGCAAGGATGTGCGCGGGCTCAACCGCCTGCACCAATTCGACAAGGTTGAGCTGCTCAAGTGGGTTCACCCCTCGACGAGCTACGGCGAACTCGACGCGCTGCGCGGCGACGCCGAGGCGCTGTTGCAAAAACTGGGACTGCCTTATCGCGTGCTGCTCATGTGCGGCGGCGATCTCGGTTTTTCGCAGGCCAAGAAGTTCGACATCGAGGTCTGGTCGGCCGGCCAGAAGCGCTGGCTCGAAGTGTCGAGCTGCTCGAATTTCGAGACCTTCCAGGCGCGGCGCGCACAGATCCGCTTCCGCGGCAAGGACGGCAAACCTGAACTTGTGCACACGTTGAACGGCTCCGGACTGGCCGTGCCGCGCGTGCTGGCGGCCCTGCTGGAAAACAATCTGCAGGCCGACGGACGCGTGAAAATTCCCGCGGCGCTTGTGCCGTATTTCGGCAAGGACTACCTCACCTTCGCGTGATGAACTGACGTGCCGCGCCCGCCGCAAATCGACTGGCCCCGCGTGGCCGCCGCGCTGGCGGCCGCCATTCCTCGGGAGCGGTTGCATCCGGCGGTGAACGCACGGACCGCCGAAGCGGGAGAAGCGTCGGGACGGGGGTGGGGCGTGGCCTTTTCGGGCGGAGGCGACTCGCTCGCGTTGCTCCTGTTGGTCTGGGCGCACTGGCCGGAGCGACGCGACAAATTGACGGCGATGCATTTCGACCACCGCCTGCGCGGGCGGGAGTCCGCGGCCGACGCGACGTTTTGCCGGAAAGTGTGCGATGCGCTCGGCGTGCGCTATGTCGAAGGTGCGTGGGCCGAGGCCCGCAAAGGAGCCAGCGAAGCGGAGGCGCGTGAGGCGCGGTTTAGGTTTTTTGAACGGGAGCTCGGGCGCCGGCGGATGCGGACGCTGTGGTTCGGGCACCAGCAGGACGACATCGCCGAGACGTTGCTCATGCGGCTTGCGCGCGGGAGCGGCACGGCGGGGCTGGGGGCGCCGCGGCCGGTGCAGGCGATGCCGGGCGGGCGCGTGCACCTGAGGCCGTTGCTCACGATGAAAAAAGACGCGTTGCTGGACGCGTTGCGCAAGGCTGGGGCCGTGTGGCGCGAAGACGCGAGCAACGGAACCGCGGATTATTTCCGCAACCGGATCCGCCGGGAAGTGATGCCCGCGTGGGTGTTGGCGGCGACGGATCGAGACGCGCTGGCGGGGGCGGCGCTTTCGCGCGAACTGCTGGACGAAGATGATGCGGCGCTCGAGGCGTGGGTGGACGCGCTGGCGCCCTTGTCGGCCGATGGAAGCCGGCTGGATGTCAAAATTCTCCACGGCAAGCCGCGTGCGGTGGTGAGACGGGCGTTGCACCGCTGGCTGGGCGCGCAGGCGGATACCGGCGATCTGTCGCGGCAAGGCTTCGAAGCGTTGCTCGCGGCGGTGGAACGCGGCGGGTTCACGCGTTTCAGTTTGGGCCGGAGCGGGTTCGCGGTGATTCGCAAAGGCGTGTTGCAGTTCGAGCGATTGCCGGCCGCCAAAAGGACGGGCCGAGCCAATTGACTTATATCAGGGAACCCGCACGGTTCTCTCCTAGTCCACACCTAAATGCCCGACCCTAAGAACGACCTTAAACGACGCCCGCTCAAAAACCTGCCGCCGGATCGCTTTCCGATGAAGGTTTCCCTTATTTGGCTGTCGATCATCGCCGCCGTGCTGGTGTTGTTTTATTTCAACCCGAATCGCACCGCGGCACCGGCAAAGCTGAAGCTCCAAGAGGTTTACGACATGGCGGCGGCGGGGGAAATCGTATCCGGCGTGATCCGTTACAACGGCGCTTATGGTCCGACCGGCGCGGTCATCACCGGCAAGGTCAAAGCTGCGACGCTCGAGAGCAAAGGCGGCATCAAGACCGACGAATTTGAAGCGGCGGGCAGTTTGCCCGCGACCAAACTTGAGCAGCTCCAGCAATCGAAGGTGTTCGAAGAGCCGCCGGCCTCGAATATCTCCAGTTACATCATCAGTTTTCTGCCCATCCTGCTGCTGATCTTTTTGGTTTATTTCCTGTTTGTTCGCCAGCTCCGCCAGGCGGGGAAGGGTGCGATGAGCTTTGGAAAGAGCCGCGCCAAGCTGCTCGCACGGGATCGCGATAAGATCAATTTTTCCGAAGTCGCCGGTTGCGATGAAGCCAAGGAAGAAGTCTCCGAGGTCGTCGAATTCCTCAAGGATCCGAAAAAATTCCAGAAGATGGGCGGCAAGATTCCGAAGGGTCTGCTGCTCGTCGGTCCTCCCGGCACGGGCAAGACGCTCCTCGCCAAGGCAGTCGCCGGCGAGGCGGACGTGCCGTTTTTCAGCATCTCGGGTTCGGACTTCGTGGAGATGTTTGTGGGTGTCGGCGCGAGCCGCGTGCGCGACATGTTCGAGCAAGGCCGCAAGAACGCGCCCTGCATTATTTTCATCGATGAAATCGACGCGGTCGGCCGCCAGCGCGGGGCCGGTCTTGGTGGCGGCAACGACGAACGCGAGCAGACCCTCAACTCCATGCTCGTTGAGATGGATGGCTTCGACACGACCGAGGGTGTGATCATCATTGCCGCGACCAATCGCGCCGACGTGCTCGACCAGGCGCTGCTGCGTCCGGGCCGTTTTGACCGTCAGGTTTATGTCGATCTCCCCGACGTCGTGGGCCGCGAGCAGATCCTGCGCGTTCATGCGCGCAAGATCACCCTGGCCGACAAAGTTGATCTCAACGTGATCGCCCGCGGCACGCCCGGCTTGTCGGGCGCCGATCTCGCCAACCTGCTCAACGAATCCGCGCTGCTGGCGGCACGCCGCAACAAGAAGAAGGTCGAGATGATCGACGTGGACGACGCCCGCGAGAAGGTCCAGTTCGGCCGCGAACGCCGCCGCGTGATGGATGACCGCGAGAAGAAGCTCACGGCTTATCACGAGGCCGGCCACGCCATCGTGCAGGCGGTCCTCGATGACGGGACGGTGCCGGTGCACAAGGTCACGATCATCCCGCGCGGCCGTTCGCTCGGCAGCACGATGTTCATCCCGAAGAAGGATCTGCTCACGCAGGAGAAGAAGCGGATGCTCGGCCAGATTGCCATGGGCATGGGCGGCCGCATCGCCGAAGAGCTCGTCATGGACGACATCAGCAGCGGTGCCTACGGCGACATCAAGCATGTCACCAAAATCGCCCGCCACATGGTCTGTGACTGGGGCATGAGCTCGTTGGGTCCGATCGCATTCGGCGATGCGCAGGACACTGTGTTTCTCGGCCGTGAGATCGGTCGCAACCAAAACTACAGCGAGGAGACCGCGCGGAAGATCGATGCCGAGATCACGCGCATCATCACCGAGCAATACGCCCGCGCCACGGAACTCATCAGCGCGCATCGTCCGGCCCTCGACAAGATCGCCGAGGCGTTGCTCGAATATGAAACCATCGAGGGCAAACACGTCATGGAGATCCTGAAGGACGGCGTGATGAGTTCGCCGGTCATCCGCGAGCTGCCGCCCGCGTTGCCCGTCCGCTCAGGTGACGACAAGGCTGCCAAGAAGCCCAAGGATGCCGACGAGGGAATCGGCGGGGCGCCCGCGCCTTCGCCGGCTTGATGCAGTCATTTAGAATCGGGAGCGCGGAGGGTTTTGACCTCCGCGCTTTTTTGTTTCGGCCAAACTCCCCGGCCGGCGGTCGGGGCTACATTTCGATCACATATTCGAACATAATCATGTCATCCATTGCTTATTCCGCTCTCGGGCATCGCGCCCAGTCGCCCACCATTGCGCAGTTGATGAAGCTGATGCTGGAGAATCCCGGGCTGTTGTCCCTGGCGGCGGGTTTCACCGACAACCAGACGCTGCCCGTGCCGGCGGTGCAGGCGGCGGTGGAGCGTCTGGCCAACCGCGCTGGAGCTCCGGAATACCTGCAATACGGGACGAATGCGGGGCGTCCGAAACTGCGCGCGGCACTGGCTGACCGCTTGCTGGCGATGGAGACGCCGCCCGACGCGGAGATGATCCGGCGGAATTTTTTCATCACGAACGGATCCCAGCAGGCGCTCTACCTTGCGATGCAGGTGCTGTGCGACCCGGGTGACATCGTGCTGGTGGATCGTCCGAGTTATTTTGTGTATCTGGAAATGCTGACCGGCCTCGGCGTGCAGGCGCGGTCGATGCCGGTGGATGCGGACGGACGCATCGATGCCGCGGGACTGGCGGCGCTGCTGGAATCGCTGCGCGAACGCGGCGAGCTTGGTCGCGTGAAGGCGGTGTATTTTGTGAGTTATTTCTCGAATCCCTCGGCGCGCAGCCTCGACGAGGCGGAGAAGAACGAAATCGCCGAGGCGTTGACCCGCGCGGGTGTGAACGTGCCGGTGGTCGAAGACGCGGCGTATCGGGAACTCTACTACACGGAGCCGCATCCGGCGCGCAGCGTGTTGAGCCTGCCGGCATGGTCGGCGTTTCCGAAATTGTATCTCTCGACGCTCACCAAGCCCTTCGCGAGCGGATTGAAGGTCGGTTACGGCACGTCATCGGATGCGGAGCTGCTGGCGAAGATGCTGCACGTGAAAGGTCATCACGATTTCGGCACGGCGAACTACAACCAGGCGATCTTCGAGGAAGTGCTGGCGGTCGGAGGACTTGATGCGCAGCTCGCGGTGATTCGTACCGGCTATCAACGGAAGATGCGGGCGCTGCACGGTGCGTTGACCGAGGCGGGGTTGCCCGGGCTGGGCTGGAAGTGGTCGGTGCCGGGGGGAGGACTTTATTTATGGCTCACGGCGCCGGAGGGAATGGACACGGGCATGGACTCGGCGTTCTGCCACGCGTGCGTGGCGGCGGGCGTGCTGTATGTGCCGGGCGATTTGTGCTTCGGGGATGACGCGCCGAAGAATTTTATCCGCCTGAGTTTTGGCGTGCTCGGGGAGGCGGATCTGGCCGAGGCCGGGAGAAGATTCGCGGGGGTGGCGAAACGGTTCGGCTGAGATTTGCCGAATCGGAGTTTTGGACAGGATTAACAGGATGGGGACAGGATGTAGATCAACGGATCGTCATCTCGGCATTCATCCTGCCGAATAATCAGAGCGCATTGGCTGCCCAGCGGATGCCTTGGACGGTGAGGGCGCGGGCGGCGGGGAAATCGGTAAATTCGGAAGGGGCGTGGCCGAGGGCGTTGTAGAAGACGCGGCCCTTGCCCCAGTGTTTGGTCCAGGCGACCGGCATGACGACGGTGCGGCCCTCGTGCATGTAGGCGCTGTCGGCCAGGACGTGGACGCCGGGATCAACGAGGAGGTAGTATTGCTCGGATTTGTAGGCGAACGAGGCGGGCAGACCGGCGGTGATCGCGTTCGCGGTGTCGCGGATGTTCACCGTGTAATCGCCGACGTGAGGGTGGCCGACGAAGTGTCCGCCGACCATCCATTCGTAGTCGGTGTTGCCGCGGAAGGCGTCGCCCATGCCTCCGTGGATGCCTGCGAGACCGACGCCGGAACGCACGGCATCGAGCAGACCTTTGGATTGGTCGGGCGTGAGTTGTCCCATCGTCCAGCACGGGAAAATGACGTCGTAAGTTTTGAGTTCATCGACCTCGGCGAGGTGGTCGAGCGTGGTCTCGATGCGGGTTTCAAAACCGGCGGCCTTGAGGTCGGAGGCGAAAAGCGTGACGATTTCTTGAGGGACGTGTCCTGACCAGCCGCCGGAAAGGAAAAGGGCGCGTTTGGGGTTCATGAAGGGGTGATAACGATAAGCGAATTCTACTGTTCCAGAACGAGCATGAAGCGGTCGCCGTTGAGAAAAAATCTTCCCGTAGTGATGTCACCATCGTCTATTTGTTGATCGATAGCGAGGAAGAGGGGCGTATTCAAGGATCAAGATGAACATTTGTTCAATATAAGGAGTTCCTGGAAGCATTGAGCAGGGGACTTCCAGTTGAGGATTTTTCTGGGGCGCTCGTTAAGCATCTCCTGGTAAGCACTGAGCTGTTGGTGGGAGACCAGCGAGA
>CAMBLN010000167.1 GCA_945868215.1 Opitutus sp. GAS368 | reverse complement strand
GGGGGGGGGGGGGGGGCTAGTGCAAGTTTTTTAAAAAATCTATGGTGTTTTTTGAGCTACAGCTGCGGTTTTCAACCTATGGGGTGGCGGTTGGTCTATAGCTATCCCCTCCCCTGCCCGCCTCGATCAGGACCATTAAAATGCTGATATCAGCGGGGTTAACTCCGCTGATGCGGCTGGCCTGACCTAACGTGTAGGGCTTGATTTCAGTGAGTTTTTGGGCGCTTTCTTTGCGCAGGCCACGCACTTGCAGGAAGTCGATGTGCGGGGGGATTTTGATTTTTTCGATTTCGCTGAGCTTGGCGATCTGGCGCTCTTCACGGGAGAGATAGCCTTGGTGGCTGACGCGGTAGAGGACTTCTTGGCGAAGACCGTCGGGTTGGCCGATGAACTCGGCGGGGAGCGGCGGCATGGCTTGGAGCGGGCCGGTGACGGCACGGCGTATGGAATCTCCGAAAGTCCCCTGCCCTGCCGGCGCTTTGGTGGTCTCCAGGAATTGGATCCAATGCTCGGTTTGGCGCTTGGATTCTTCCATGCGGGCCAGACGTGCTGGCGAGACGAGTCCGTGGGCTTTGGCGTGATGTTGGAGCCGGAGCTCTGCGCTGCCGTGGGTGAACAGCAAGCGGTATTCGGCACGGCTGGTGAACATGCGGTAAGGCTCGTTGGTGCCCTTGGTGACGAGATCGTCGATGAGGACGCCGATGTAGCCCTCGTGGCGTCCGATGATCAACGGCGGCTGTTGGCGGACCTTGTTCACGGCGTTGACACCGGCAAGCAGGCCTTGAGACGCGGCTTCTTCGTAGCCGGACGTGCCATTGATCTGGCCGGCGAAGAAGAGGTTTTCGACCTTCTTGGATTCGAGTGACGGGTAAAGTTGGGTCGGCGGTGCGAAGTCGTATTCGACGGCGTAGGCCGGACGCAGAAGCTGGGCCTTCTCCAAGCCGGGCACGCTGTGGACCATCTGGAGCTGGATATCGAACGGCAACGAGGTGGAGAGACCGTTGACGTAGTATTCGTTGGTTGAGCGACCCTCGGGTTCGAGGAAGAGCAAGTGGCGGGGTTTATCGGCAAAACGGACGAATTTATCTTCGATGGACGGGCAATATCGCGGGCCGACGCCCTCGATCTCGCCGGAATACATGGCGGATTTGTGGAGATTGTCCCGCACCAGCTGGCCGGTCTCGGCGGTTGTGTGGGTCATCCAGCATGAGACCTGGTTGGTGGTGGCGGGCCAGCCGATGCGGGTTTCGCCGGTCTGTTCCACGTGGAACAAGTCTTCGGGGTCGCGGGTGTCGTAGAACGCGAAGCGGGTCGGCGTGGCGTCGCCGCGCTGTTCTTCCATCTTGGAGAAGTCCAGTGTGCGGCCAAGAAGGCGTGGTGGGGTGCCGGTTTTGAGGCGGCGAAGCTCGATGCCGGCTTCGAGGAAGCTGGCGGAAAGGGTTTTGGCGCTGAAATCACCAAGGCGGCCGCCTTCGTTCTTGTTCTGGCCGATGTGCATGAGGCCGCGCAGGAAGGTGCCGGTGGTGACGATCACGGTCAGGCCGTGAAACTCGATGTCGAGGTTGGTGCGAACGCCGGTGACTTTCTGGCCGGTGAAGATGAGTCCGGTGACGGTGGCTTGGAAGACTTGGAGGTTGGGCTGGAGCTCCAGGGTGTGCTTGAGGCGGAATTGGTAAGCCTTTTTATCGCACTGGGCGCGGGGAGACTGGACAGCGGGGCCTTTGGATTCGTTGAGCAGGCGGAACTGAATGGCGGTGACGTCGGTGTTGAGGCCCATTTCGCCACCGAGAGCGTCGATTTCGCGGACCATCTGGCCCTTGGCTTGGCCGCCGATGGCGGGGTTGCAGCTCATCTGGGCAATGGTGTCGATATTGCCGGTGAGGAGCAGGGTGGAGGCTCCCATGCGGGCGGCGGCAAGCGCGGCTTCGCAGCCGGCGTGGCCGGCGCCGCAGACGATGACGTCGAAGGGGGCTTGGTTGTAGAGCATGAGTGGCGGATTCGGATTTTTTTAACCGCTAATGGGCGCTAATGAACGCTAATTTCGGAGAGCTGAGGACGGAGGTTTAACCACTGATGGGCACTGATCGACACTGATGCAGGAATCGCGGCGTAAGGCCGCTCCTATAAAGGAGATCATTTGCCGATGCAGAACGTTTTGAAGAGGTGGTCGAGCATGCGCTCGTTGTCGATTCTACCGGCGATTTCGCCAAAGGCGTCGAGTGCGCCTCGGAGATCGCTGGCGAGAAGCTCGGTGGGACCGTTCGTGGAGACTTTGATGCGGGCGGTTTCCAGGCACTCGGTGGCGCGGCGGAGGGCGTCGGCGTGGCGGGCGTTGATGGCGATGATTTCGTCGCCTTGGTCTTGGCGGAAGGCGTCGGCTAGGCGGGTGATGTGGTCGGTGAGCGCGTCGATTCCGTCGCCGGTGAGGGCTGATATGTTGAGGATAGGGAGGGGCGGGAAGGAATCGGGGTCAGCGACCCCGGCTACATCAGAGAGGAGGTCGGATTTATTGAGGAGAATGAGGGTGTTTTCGGGGGTGAGGCGAGCGGCGATGAAGTCGGGGAGGGGAGGGGTGGGGCGGGTGGCATCGAGCACCCAGAGGAACAGGTCAGCCTCGGCGGCGCGTTCGAGGGTCTTGTCCATGCCGAGTTTTTCGAGGGCGGCAGGAGTAGGGTTGAGGCCGGCGGTATCGATTAGACGCAGGCAGTGCGGGCCGAGGATAATACGCTCTTCGATGAAGTCGCGGGTGGTGCCGGGCTCGGGGCTGACGAGCGCACGGTCGCGGCCGATGAGGCGGTTGAGGAGGCTGGATTTGCCGGCATTGGGTTCGCCGATGATGACGGTCTTGATGCCGTCGCGGAGGAGTTCGCCGTAGTGATGGGTGGCGAGGAGGCGGGCTGTTCCACGTAGAACCGTGTCAAGTTCGCGGAGGACGATCTGGTGATCTTCGGACGGGAGGTCTTCGTCGGGAAAATCGATGTAAGCTTCGATGCGGGCGAGGACGAGGAGGAGGCCGTCGGTGAGTTCGCCGAGGTGTCGCCCGAGGCTTCCGCGGAGCTGTTGGTTGGCGGCGGCGAGAGCTCGTTCGCTGCGCGCGTGGATTAAATCCATAACGGCCTCAGCCTGAGATAAATCCATTTTTCCGTTCAAAAAAGCGCGTCGAGAAAACTCCCCTGCTTCGGCGAGGCGAATTCCGCGTGCAAGCAGATCATTTAGAATGGATTGCGCGATAAATGGATTTCCATGAAGGCCGATTTCCAGCGAATCTTCGCCCGTATACGACCGTTGGCCTTGATAAAACGTGACGAGCACATCGTCCAAAACGGCGCCGGCGAGGTTGCTGTAGTCGGTGTGGCGGGCGACGCGGGGGGGCAGGGGGGCGGGGCCGAAGAGGGCGAGGGCGAGGGCGGCGCAGTCGGGACCGCTGACGCGCACGACCGCGATGGCGGAGGTGCCCACGGGTGTGGCCAGGGCGGCGATGGTGTCGGTGGACGGTCGGGACATGCCGCTGACGGAAAGCGGGGCAGGGGGAAAGGGCAAATAAATCGTCCGCGTGGGCCGACTGTTCGGTCGTTTATCAATCAGTGTGTGGTATGAATGCGCTTTCCTTGAATGGCGGTTATTCCCTTACTCCACAGTCGGTAGCTACGGACACCCTTTCTCCATCTTTTTGGCTGTGAGCCAAGCCGTTACATTTTCCCTTAAACAACCAAAACCATCGGTGATACAGTTATTTAAGTATAAAAATATGATCTCGAATAAGATGCACTTAGATATCGCCGGATAACGTTATCAATTCGGACATGAACGCCGTCGAGATCGAAGAGGCCGTTTCCAACCTCGCCGCCGCGCCTTTTGGCGCGGCCACTTTCCCCTACGCATTCCTCGAAGCCTTCGGGAACAAGGAAACTACGCTCAAGCGCCTGCGCAGCGGCGACTCCAACCAATCCGACCTCTCCGGTGGTGTTCTTCAGCGTAACAACATCCACCTAAAAGTCTGTGCGGCCGGCGAGGTCACCGCCACCCTCACCGCCCTGCGGCAGAGTCCCGCGACCACCCGCCAAAAGGCCAAGTTCATCCTCGCCACCGACGGCACCGAGTTTCAGGCCGAAAACCTCCTCGATGGCGGCACCGTCGCCTGCGCCTACCCCGATTTCCACGATCACTTCGGCTTCTTCCTGCCGCTGGCCGGTATCACCACGGTCCGGCAGATCAGCGAAAACGCCTTCGACATCAAGGCCACCGGCCGCCTCAACCGGCTCTACATCGAGCTCCTCAAGGACAACCCCGAGTGGTCCTCCGAAAAACGCCGCGAAGACCTGAATCACTTCATGGCGCGCCTGATCTTCTGCTTCTTCGCCGAAGACACCGCCATCTTCCACGGGGAGCGCCGTTTCACCGCCACCATCGAGCAGATGAGCGCGCGCGATTCGTCCGACACCCACCAGGTGCTCGCCGAGATCTTCCGCGCCATGAACACCAAGCTCGCCGAGCGCGCGGCGGCGAAGATCAAGCCCTGGGCCGAAGGCTTCCCCTACGTGAACGGCGGCCTCTTCGCCGGCAGCACCGACACCCCCCGTTTTTCCAAGATCGCCCGCTCCTACCTGCTCCACGTCGGCAACCTCGATTGGACCAAGATCAACCCCGACATCTTCGGCTCCATGATCCAGGCCGTGGCCGACGACGCCGAGCGCGGCGCCCTCGGCATGCACTACACCAGCGTGCCCAACATCCTGAAGGTGCTCAACCCGCTCTTCCTCGACGAGCTGCGCCAAAAACTCGCCGAGGCCGGCGACGGCGAGACCCCCGGCAGCGTGCGCAAACTGCAAAACCTCCGCTCCCGCCTCGCCCGCATCCGCGTCTTCGACCCCGCCTGCGGCTCGGGCAATTTTCTCGTCATCGCCTACAAGGAGCTGCGCGCCATCGAAGCCGTCATCAACGAACGCCTCGGCGACGCCGGCCGCCCCAGCGATCTCCCGCTCACCAACTATCGCGGCATCGAGCTGCGCAATTTCTCCGCTGAGATCGCCCGCCTCGCCCTCGTCATCGCCGAGTATCAATGCGACGTCCACTACCGCGGCCAGAAACTCGCCCTCCTCGAGTTTCTCCCCCTCGAAGCCACCAACTGGATCACCTGCGGCAACGCCCTCCGCCTCGACTGGCTCAGCGTCTGCCCGCCCACCGGCAAAGCCGAAAAAACCCGCGCCGAAGATTTTTTCGAGACCCCCGTGGATCAACCCGTGATCGATTTCAAAAACGAGGGCGGGGAAACGTATATCTGCGGCAACCCGCCCTACGTAGGTGATAAATTCCAAACGGAATCTCAAAAAAGCGACCTGCGTCTCATCGCAAAAGGCAAAAAAAACGCTAAAGCAGTCGACTACATAGCTGGTTGGTTTTGGAAGGCGTCAGAGTATATAAATCAAGGAGGGGATTTCGCATTCGTTTCCACAAACTCAATATGTCAGGGCGTCCAAGTGCCAATTCTATGGCCGGACATTTTCAAAAACGGACAAGAAATCTTTTTCGCGCATAAGGATTTTCACTGGGCAAACAACGCGAGTCATAATGCCAATGTAATTTGTGTAATTGTCGGCATCACCAATAGGCCAAAAATTGAAAAATATATTTACTGGGGAGATCAGCGGAAGGTCGCTAGAAACATTAACGCATACTTGATTGATGGCCAAAGCGTTGTTGTAGAAAAACACCCAAATCCAATTTCCAATTTCCCAGAAATGGTCGCTGGAAATATTCCACGAGACCAAGGTAATTTCATGCTCAGTAGCAGCGAAATGGATTCGTTATTGATAGAGCACCCAGAGGCACGGAGTTTCGTGAGGAAAATTTCTGGATCTTATGAATTTATCAATGGAATTGAGCGGCACTGCCTGTGGATCTCAGACAAAGACGCCCAAATGGCCGCTTCAATCCCGATGGTTGCTGAACGACTGAATCGTATCCGCCAATATCGCGAAACCGGTAGCGAGCGCGGTAAGCTTGGGGTAGATTATCCCCATCGCTTTGAAAGAACGATATGTGGAAAAGACAACCAGATCATAGTTCCTCGCGTGTCATCTGGAAACAGACACTATATTCCTGTCGGATTACAGAAGGCCGATACGATTGTTTCCGATGCAGCACAGGCAATCTATGACAGCCCTTTGTTTATTTTATCGGTCATCTGCTCCCGCATGCATTTTGCTTGGGTTAGTGTTACCGCAGGACGAATGAAATCGGATTTCAGATATTCATCCGGCGTTTGTTATAACAGTTTTCCCGTCCCGCCGTTGACCGAGCA
>CAMBLN010000166.1 GCA_945868215.1 Opitutus sp. GAS368 | reverse complement strand
GCCTTCGGCCACTACGCGTGGGCCTACTGGATCATGATTTCGTGCAATGTCATCACGCCGCAGTTCTTCTGGTTCAAGGCCGTGCGCAATAACACGTCCTTCGTCTGGATTCTCTCAATCTTCGTCAACGTCGGCATGTGGTTCGAGCGTTTCGTGATCATCGTCACTTCGCTCGCCCGCGACTTCCTCCCGTCGTCGTGGGGCTACTACAGCCCTTCGATCGTCGAGATCTTCACCTTCTTCGGCACCTTCGGCGTCTTCAGCGTGCTGTTCCTCCTCTTCATCCGTTTCCTTCCGGTGATGCCGATGGCGGAAATCAAATCCGTCATGCCCCAGGCCGACGCCCATGCCCACGACGACCATGGCACCGACGCCCTCGCCAAAGCCACCAAGGCCACCCACTAAGCCACCGCCGACACCTTAAACGACCATGTCTGCCAAACCTTACGGCTTGATCGCCACCTTCGACACCACCCCCTCCGTGTATCACGCGGCGGAGCAGGTGCGTGACGCGGGCTATAAAAATTGGGACTGCATCACGCCGTTCCCCGTCCACGGCCTCGACAAGGCCATGGGCGTAAAACGGTCCCACGTCCCCAAGTTCTCTCTGTGCGGCGGCATCCTCGGCTTCACCACCGGCATGTCCCTCATCATCTACACGAGCTACTTCAACTATCCGTTGATCGTCGGCGGCAAACCCTACTTCAGCCCGCTGTTCGCCTTCCCGGTGTCCTACGAGCTCACCATTCTCTTCACCGCGTTCGCCACCATCGGCGGCATGCTGTTCCTCAACGGCCTCCCGCAGCACTACCACCCCGTGCTCAAGAGCGACAAAATCCTCTCCGGCATGGATGACAAATTCCACATCGTCATCGAGTGCAGCGACCCTCTGTTCAACCTCGCCCAGACCAAGGCCCTGCTCGAGAAGGCCGGCGGCAAAGACATCCAGGAGTTGGAAGCCTAAGCCATGCGTTACGTATATCTCGCCATCTTCTTCATCGTGGTTTTGTCGGTTTCCATCCTCGGATTCCGCGGTTCGCTCTCGACGCGCACGCCGCTCGAAGTGTTCCCCGACATGGACCACCAGGCCAAATACAAGCCGCAGGCTCAGTCGTCGTTTTTCGCCGACGGCCGCGCGGATCGTCCCCGTCCCGCCGGCACCGTTGCCTTCGGGCGCACGTCCGATGTGCCCGACGCCCGCTTCTTGAAGGCCGACTCCGCCCTTTACGAGGGCAAGGATTCGACCGGTGCTTGGCTGACCAAATTCCCTTCCGCCGTCACCGTGGACGCCAAGTTCCTTGAGCGCGGTCAGGATCGTTTCGTCATCTACTGCGCACCTTGCCACGGTGCCGTCGGCGACGGCAACGGCATCACCAAACAATACGGAATGGGCGCGACGCCCACCTTCCACGACGAACGCCTGCGCAAAATCGCCGAAGGCGAGATTTTCAACACCATCACCCATGGCAAAGCCACCATGCTTTCCTACGCGGACAAACTCTCCGCCGAGGATCGCTGGGCGGTCATCGCCTACGTGCGCGCCCTCCAGCGCGCCGCCCACGCCACCGTCGCGGATGTCCCGCCTGGTAACAAATCCGAGCTTGGTATCAAATGAGCACTCACGCAGCCACCGCGCCCGCGGCTCTCTCTTCGTCTGAAACGTCCGTCTCGTCTCCCGCCGCCAAGGCGTTGGGCGTAGGCATCGCCGGCATCGTGCTGACGATCCTCGGTCTCTTCGTGTCCGGCGGGAAGGTCATCGCCTTCTCCTGGCTCACCGGCGTGACCTTCTGGACCGCCATCGCCATCGGCATGCTGATGCTGGTGATGATCCACCACATCCTCGACGCCTCCTGGTCGGTCGTCCTCCGCCGCCAGTTCGAACACGCGCTCTCCGCCTTCCCGTGGCTCGCGCTCCTGTTCGCTCCGTTGGTGATCGTGTCGCTCACCGGAAACCACGACCTCATCTGGAAGTGGATGAACCCCGATTACATTTTGGCCAACGGCCACACCATCGGCCACGACCCGCTCTATGTGAAGAAGGCGGCGTTCCTGAATCTCCCGATGTTCATCGCGATGACCGCGCTCTGCTTCATCGTCTGGATCTGGCTCTCCGCCCGTCTACGCAAAGCCTCCTTCGCCCAGGACACCGACGGCGACCTCAAGTGGACCTACATGAACCGCAAGACCGCCGCCTTCGGTCTCGCCCTCGGCGCCGTCACCCTGACTCTCGCCTCCATCTACTGGGTCAAGAGCTTGGACTACCACTGGTTCTCCACCATGTTCGGCGTGTGGTTCTTCGCCGACTGCGTGCGCGGTGCTCTCTCCATCGGCGTGCTCATGCTCCTCTGGCTCTACCAGCGCGGCGATCTGAAGGGCATCCTCAACACCAACCACCTGCACTCGGCGGGCATGCTGGTCTTCGCCTTCACCGTGTTCTGGGGCTACATCACGTTCTCCCAATACTTCCTCATCTGGAACGCCAACATCCCCGAGGAAACCTTCTGGTATAACCTCCGCGAAATCACCAAAGCCGGCGAACCCAGCCAGTGGAAATACGTCGGCATGTTCCTCCTCTTCGGCCACTTCCTCGCGCCGTTCCTGTATCTCCTTTCCTACAAGAACAAGGTCGTCCACAGCCGCATCAAACCCGCCGTCATCTGGATCCTCTTCGTGATTTTGATCGACGTCATCTACAACATCGCCCCCGCCGTGAAAGACTACACCACCGGCGAACCGAAAGCCTTCCTCGGCCTCGGTCTCCTCTGGACGTTCACCTCGGTCGTCGGCGTCGGCGGCATCTTCTTCTGGTCCTATTTCAAGAGCTTCCCCAAGACCAAACTCATCCCGATCCGCGATCCGCGCATCACCGAATGCCTCACGCACCATGAGTGATTCCACGCATAAATCCCCGTCCTCCGATTCCTTGTTCACGGTCTTGGCCGCTGTCGGCGGTTTCGCGATCTTCACACTGGTCGTCTTCATCGCCTACCTGCCGAAGAAGCCCGCCCCGCTCGCCGACGGCGTGCGCACCCCCGAGCAACGCAAGGCCGCGCTCAACGAACTCCGCGCCAAGGAAAAGGCCGCCGCCACCACCTACGGCTGGGTTGACCAGTCCGCCGGTGTCGTCCGCATTCCCATCGACGAAGCCGTCAAACTCACGATCAAGGAGATCAACGCCAAAAAGTAACGCCCCGTCGGGCGCGAAGACCGGCCTCCGCGCCGCACACCTTCGCCGTCCGCCGCTGCCCACCGCGTTTCTTTTCAGGTTTAAAACCCAACGATGGCCACTGATTCCAGTCTCACTCCCGAGCTGACGCCCGAAAGCTCCTCCTCGCATCCGGCCGAAGCCGCCGCAATCGATGCCTCGCTGCGCACCTCGCTCGTCGTGCTCACCGGCTCGGCGCTCGTGTGGCTGCTCATCGCCGGCGTGCTTGCCATCGTTTCTGCGTGGCAGTTACACACGCCCGCGTTTCTGGACGCCTGCGAATTCACGACCCACGGACGTCTCCAGCCCGCCCAGTCAAACGCCTTTATCTACGGCTGGGGCTTCAACGCCGCGTTTGCCGTCAGTCTCTGGCTCATGGCCCGTCTCTCCCGCGGTGCGCTCCCCGGCTCCGGTGTTCTGCTGCTCGGTGCGGTCTTCTGGAATGTCGGTGTCACCTTGGGCGTCGGCGGCATTATTCTTGGTTTCTCGACGTCCATCGAGTGGCTCGAAATGCCCGGCTTCGCCACGCCGCTTCTGCTGGTCGCCTACGCGCTCATCGCCGCCTGGTCGCTGGTCGTGTTCCGCGCCGGTCGCTCGCACCAGATCTACGCCTCGCAATGGTATGTGTTCGCCGCGATTTTCTGGTTCCCCTGGCTCTACTCCATCGCGCAGGTGATGCTCGTGTTCTCGCCTGTGCGCGGAACCGTCCAGTCGGTCGTCCACGCGTGGTTCTCGACCAACCTGTTCCTGCTCTGGTTTGCCTCCATCGCCCTGGCCGCCATCTATTATTTCCTGCCGAAGCTGCTCGTTAAACCCGTTTCCAACTACTACCTCGCCTCCCTCAGCTTCTGGTGGCTCGCGATCTTCGGCAGCTGGGCCGGTATCTCCCGCCTCATCGGCGGCCCCGTTCCCGCCTGGGTGCAGACCGTCGGCGCCGCCGCGAGCTTCATGCTGGTCGTGCCGCTCTTCATTCTTGGACTGAATTTCTACGGCACACTCTCCGGACGCTGGTCCGCGCTCAAGGACAGTGTGACCTTGCGCTTCATCGCCGTGGCCATCGTCGCCCTTTCGCTGGTGTTGCTCGCCTGGGTCGCCAGCGCGCTGCACGGCGTCGCCGCCATCACCCAGTTCACTTATTTCACCGCCGCCCAAGTCCAGCTCGGACTCTACGGCTTCTTCAGCATGGTGGTCTTCGGTTCCCTCTACTACATCGTGCCCCGCGTGCTCAACACCGCCTGGGCCAGCACGCCTTTGGTCGGCGTTCACTTCTGGGCCTCGACCCTCGGCGTCGCCTTGCTCGTGGGTGCGCTCGCCATCGGCGGCATTCAGCAAGGACTCCAGCTCGCCGATCCGTCCGTCGCCTTTGCCGACGTGACCAAAGCCACCCAGCCCTACCTGCTTGCCGCGAGTGTCGCCTGGGTGATCTTGGTGATCGGACAACTCGCCTTTGCTCTTAACTTTTTCTGGACCATTGGCCGCGCGTCCGCCGACTGCGTGCGCTCCGCCAAAACCCTCCTGACCGTCCAACCGGAGGCCGCCAAATGAACCGCGCTCCCATCCTCTTCCTCGGCGTTTTCTGCGTCCTCGCCTTCTCGTTTGTCGGCCTCGTGCTGACCAACCAGCTCACCTACGGAGCCTTCACGACCCACGTCGATGAAGATGAAGGCAAGGCCTTCCCCCAACAACTCCCCGGCATCGCCGCGCAAGGCAAACTCGTCTATCAGGACCTCGGCTGCGTGACCTGCCACACCCAGCAGGTCCGCCGCGAGGGTTTTGGTTCCGACATCGGCGAAAAGAGCCGCGGTTGGGGTGAACGCCAGAGCGTCGCTCGCGACTACCTCCGCGAAGAGCGCGTGCTCCTCGGCTCCCAACGCACCGGCCCCGACCTGCGCAACTTTGCCGCCCGCAAAACTCCCGCCGGCGCCGACTTCACCGCCGACTGGCTCTACAGCTATCTCTACGATCCGAAGCTCGTCGTCGCCGATTCGTCGATGCCCCGCTACGCCTTCCTCTTCAAAACACAGAAGATTGTCGGGCAGCCTTCGCCCAAAGCCCTCACGCTTTCCGAGGCTTACGCCCCCGAAGCCGGCTACGAGATCGTCCCGACCGCCCGCGGCGAAGCGCTTGTCGCCTACCTGCTCAGCCTGAAAGACACCTACGCCTACCCCGAGACGAAGAACGTCTACACGCCCCCCGCCAAACCCGAGGGCACCGTTGAAGAAAAGAAGGAGGGCACCCAATGAGTTCCGATCTGAACAACAAACCCGACGGCGCGTCCGACGACAGCATCCAGAAGGTTCACGCCAAGCTGATCAGCGAGAAGTCGGAGCCCAAGGAGGGCTTCAAGACGATGCCGCTCTTCCTCCTCGGCTTTGTCTCCACGATGATCTTCGTGACGAGCATCTACGTCGTCCATTACCGCGCCGGGTTCAGCCCGATGGTTTACGACGAACGCTTCGACCCCGCCAAGGCCGCCGCCGCCGCCGGGTCCGTGGAACTCACCCCCGAGCAATTCATCGCCGCCGGCAAAAAATCCTACCTCAAGGATTGTGCTGTTTGCCACCAAGTCACGGGTTTGGGCACGGCCGGCAGTTTCCCCCCGCTCGCCGAATCCGAGTGGGTAACGGGTAATGAAGAGCGTCTTATCCGTATCCTGCTGCATGGCCTCAACGGCCCCATCGAAGTCAAAGGCAAGACCTACAACGGCGCCATGCCCGCCTTCGGACAGGTCCCCGGTGGCGGCTACAATTGGAAGGACGAAAAGATCGCCCAAGTGCTGACCTATATCCGCCAGGAGTGGGGCAACGCCGCCCCTCCGGTCACCAAGGAGAAAGTCGCCGAAATCCTCGCCAAAGAAAAAGCTCGTCCCAAGCCCTGGACCCAAGCCGAACTCGATCCTTTCAAGTAAACCGATCCCGGACTTTCATCGCACAAAAAAGCCCGACCTGCAGAGGTCGGGCTTTTTTTGCAGAAAGCACTCTCGGGTGGGACGCGTTGTCCCCAACGCGTTAACTCGTAAGCTATCTAGTCGGTTCTGAAAAACGCCATTTTAGGCAAGACATGTTCGGCAGGCCGTGGGGCGAGACGGGAGAAGAGCGGAGAGCAGGCGGAACAAAAAGGCCAAAAAGAAGCCCAGGAGCTTCTTAAAGTTCATGGCTGCGGCGCTGAAGAGCG
>CAMBLN010000165.1 GCA_945868215.1 Opitutus sp. GAS368 | reverse complement strand
GGCTCCATCGACATCCTCGACTTCCCCCTCGAAACCACCGCCCGCGGTCTCGTCGTCCAACTCACTTCCACCGCGACGCTCCAGACCGCGACCCTCGACGCCCAACTCGCCTCAGTCCGCTGGCGCGACATCGAAACCGGCCCGCTCGCCGTCTCCGCCCGCCAATCCGCCCCACGCTCTTTCACCGCCGACCTCTCCCTCGCCCTCGCCGGCGGAGCCTGGCGCCTGCAAGCCGATGTCAACGATGTCGCACCCCGCGCCACCCTCGACGGCTTTATCACCGACCCCACCCTCGCCTTCGCCGGCAACCTCATCCAACGCGATCTCTCCTCCTTGCTCGACCCCGCGCAACCCGCCCCTGTCCACGTCGAAGCCGTCTTCGACCCGCGCCTGAAACTCCGGCAGGTCACCGGCCGCCTCCACAGCGGCTCCGTCCTCGTCGGCGGCGCGCAACTCGACGAAACCGGCACCGAGTTCACCTACGACGGCCTCCGCGTGCTCTGCGACTCCCTCGTCCTCCGCCAGGGCGACAGCCTCGCCCACGGTAGCTACGAAATGGATACACGCACGCAGGACTTCCGTTTCCTCCTCACCGGCGGCCTCCGCCCCGCCGGCATCGATCCTTGGTTCAAAAACTGGTGGAGCGATTTCTGGAAAACCTTCGCGTTCACCCAGTCCCCGCCCGTCGCCGATGTGGATGTCCGCGGACGCTGGGGCGACCTCACCGCCACCCGCGTCTTTGTCCGCGCCGACGGCGCGCAAACCGGCCTCCTCGGCGTCCCGTTCGACCACGTAAGCACCCGTCTTTTCCTCCGCCCCCACTGGTTCGACATCCTCCACTTCGCCGTCATCCGCCCTGACGGGGCCGCCAACGGCGCCCTCAGCCGTTCCCTCGATCTGCGCGACAACTCCTGGACGCGTATGGAATTCACCGTCGATTCCACCCTCCCGCTCACCGTCATTTCCCAACTCTTCCCCGACGAATCCACCGACTTGCTCGCCCCCTACGGTTTCCAAACCCCGCCGCACCTGCGCCTCGCCGGCCGCGTCGACAGCCCGTCGTCCCCCTCCGGCAAACACGAGCGCATCGACATCGACCTGGTCTCGACGGGGCCCATGACCTACCACGATTTCCCTCTCTCCGACCTCGCCTTCAAAGCCCTGCTGCGCGACGACAACATCGACCTGCCCGCCCTCTCCGTCGGCTTCGCCGGCGGCCTCGCCACCGGCAACGCCCGTCTCCGCGGCCCCGCCGAATCCCGCCGCCTCTCCTTCGACATCGCCCTCAAAAAATCCAATCTCGGCGCCGTCACCCGCACCCTCGCCACCCTCCAGCCCGCCCCCCCCGCCCCCGACTCCGAAAAATCCGCCGAGTCCGCCCGCCTCCGCCAGGAACGTCTCGACCGTCTCAACCTCGACTTCACCCTCGCCGCCGAGGGTCGCTTTGCCGATTTCCGCAGCTTCAAGGGCTCCGGCCGCGCCGACATCACCGGCTCCGAACTCGGCCAGCTCAACCTCTTCGGCCCCCTCTCCTCCGCCCTGAGCGGCACCTTGATCAACTTGGGTAGTTTTTCCCTGGATACAGTCGCCGCCCCCTTTGTGCTCAACGCCGACCGCATCCGCTTCGACGATCTCCGCGTCACCGGTCCCAGCGCCCTCATCCAGGCCCGCGGTGACTACCTCCTCGACGGCGGCACCCTCGATTTCACCGCCAAGATCCACCCCTTCGACGAAAACACGTCGATGCTCGGCAGCGCCTTCAACTTCGTCCTCACGCCTTTCTCCAAGGTTTTCGAAGTGAAGCTGCAAGGCACGCTCTCCAAACCGTCCTGGATCTTCTCCTACGGCCCCAGCCGCTTGCTCAACACCCTCTCGGGCGGCGACAAAACCCAGCCCTCACCCGCCCCCGATTCTTCCGCCCCCTGATACGATCTTGCCTCTCCCCCGCCCTCGCTTCCGTTCTGCAAGGAATTAGCGCCCGCCCCCAGGAAATGCGATTGCGCAACGCCCGGGTTACACCCTAGGGTGAAACACCCAGATGATTCACCCGCGAAAAAATCCACGCAAGTCATGGATGCGGCGTGCTGTCATCGGCTTGGCCAGCATCACGACCCTGCTTTCGTTGTGTATCCTGTTTTTGGGTCTGGACCCCCTCGGTCGGGGTGACAGCCGCAGCGTCGAAACCGTCCCCGCGGTTCTTGGTTTCAGTTTGATCGGCCTCGTCCTGATCGCCATCGAACTCGGCCATCGCAAAGCCGCCTGGTTCACCCTCGGGGCCTCCCTGCTCGGCCTTCTCTCCCTGATCGAAAAAACGCTGGGACTCGGCCACGATGTGGAGTCCTGGATCACCGCACTCGTCACCGGCGAAAACGTCCGCATCGCCGGGCCCATGCCGGGTATCGCCGCCCTCGCCCTCGTGGTTGCCGGCGGTCTCGTCCCGTGGCTCGCCATCAAATACGGCGAAAAACACCGGCTCCTCGGCCTGGCGATGGGCGGCTCCCTCCTCGGCGCCGTCGGCATGACCACCCTCGCCGGCTACGCCCTCAGCATGCCGATGGCCTACAACTGGGGCTCCTCCACCAGCCTGCCGCCCACCGTCGCCATCATCATGCTCCTCACCGGCGGCGCCCTCCTCGCCCTCGCCTGGGCCGAGCACGGCCTCCGCAACGACGCCACTCCCGTCTGGATTCCCGTCCCCGGCATCGTCGCCTGCGGCACGTTCACCCTCATCTTCTGGTCCGGCCTCCGCGAACGCGAAATCGCCTACCTCGGCACCAATGCCCAGATCGCCATCAATACGTTCGCCAGCAACATCAACCTCGAGTTCGAACGCCAGTCTTCCTCCCTCGAACGCACCGCCCGTCGCTGGACTTCCGACAGCTCCCCGACCGTCTGGGAATCCGACGCCGTCACCTGGCTCCTCGACGCTCCCGGCGCCCACGCCCTCGCCCGCGTTTCCACCGACGGCAAAACCGCCTGGTATTATCCTCTCGCCGGCAACGAAAGCCTCATCGCCTTTAACCAATTCTCCCATCCGGAGCGTCGCAGGGCCCTGGAATCCATCGCCCAGACCGGCACGCCCATCGCCACCAGCACACTCGAAATCCCCGGCCGCGGCCCCGGCTTCATCATCTACGCCCCCATCTACCGCGCCAGCGTGCTCAGCGGCTACATCAGCGCCGAATTCACCTACCAGCGCTTCCTCGAGGTCCTCGACCAGCGCCTCAAACTCAGCCCCAACCACCGCTGCGCCGTCTACCTCGGCTCCCAGCGTATCTACTCCTCCGTCAACCCGGGCCCGCCCTCCGGCGACAGCCCGCGCCTCCTCGAATCCGTCTTCACCCTCCAAAACCGCCGGCTCCGCATCGTCATGGAGCCCACCGAGGAATTCGTCGGCGCCAACCGCCGCTTCCTCCCCGAACTCTCCCTTGCCGCCGGCATCGGCATCACCCTGCTGCTCGGCCTGAGCATCCACCTCGCCCGCGCCGCCCGCGCCAGTCTCGGCGCCATCGAGACCACCAACCGCCTCCTCCTCGAGGAAAACGAGGAGCGCCGCCGCGTCGAAGAGATGCTCAAGGTCTCCGACGAGCGTCTCCGCCTCGCCCTCGATGCCACCGTCATCGGCATCTTCGAATGGGACTGCCTCGCCAACACCCTCCACTACAGCACCGGCCTCTGGGCCATGCTCGGACTCCCCCCCGGCGACGAGGCTTCCACCCCCGAGGCCTGGCAAACCCTCATCCACCCCGACGACCTGCCGTCCTACCAGGCCGCCATGCAGACGCAGCTCGGCGGCAAGCAGGCGTTCATCGATCCCGAATACCGCGTCCGCACCGTCACCGGCGAATGGCGCTGGCTCTACATGCGCTCCAAGACCGTCGGCTACTCCGACACCGGCGGCGCCCTCCGCATCGTCGGCACCTTGCAGGACGTCACCGCCCGCCGCGAAGCCGAACAGGCCCTCCTCGCCAGCCAGGCGACCGCCCGCAAACTCTCCCTCGTCGCCTCCCGCACGGACAACCTCGTGCTCATCGCCACCCCCGACGGCACCATCGAATGGGTCAACGAATCCTTCGAGCGTGTCATGGAATACTCGATACAGGAGGTCGTCGGCCGCAACCCCACCACCTTCATGGTCGGCCCCGAGACCAACCCCCGCACCATCCGCCGCATCAAGGCCGCCCTCGCCCAGGGCGAAGGCATCTCCACCGACATCGTCAACTACTCCAAGTCCGGCCGCAAATACCACCTCCACCTCGAAATCCAGCCCGTCCGCAACGAACGTGGCGTCCTCGAAAACTTCATCGCCATCGAGGCCGACATCACCGCCCGCGTCGAAACCGAGAACGCCCTCCGCCGCGCCAAGGCCGAGGCCGACACCGCCTCCCGCGCCAAGAGCGAATTCCTCGCCTCCATGTCGCACGAGATCCGCACCCCCATGAACGGCGTCATCGGCATGACCAGCCTGCTCCTCGAAAGCCCGCTCAACCACGAGCAGCGCGACTCGGTCAACACCATCCGCACCTCCGGCGAGGCCCTCCTCACCATCATCAACGACCTCCTCGACTTCTCCAAAATCGAGTCCGGCAAACTCGAGCTCGAGCACCAGCCGTTCGAGTTCTCCAGCTGCATCGAGGAAACCCTCGACCTCTTCGCCGGCCAGGCCGCCGCCCGCCGCATCGAGGTCGCCCACCACGTCGACGCCAACGTCCCCGCCGTCGTCCTGGGCGACGTCAACCGTCTCCGCCAGGTCCTCTCCAACCTCGTCAACAACGCCATCAAGTTCACCCCGCGCGGCGGCGTCACCGTCACCGTCTCCCTCGCCGACGAAGATCCCCCCTGCCCGCTTCGCGCCAACCACATCCTGCTTTCGATCGACGTCCGCGACAGCGGCATCGGCATCCCCCACGAGCGGCTCAACCGTCTCTTCAAACCGTTCTCCCAGGTCGACTCTTCCACCACCCGCAAATACGGCGGCACCGGCCTCGGCCTCGTCATCTGCCACCGTCTCTGCACCCTCATGGGCGGCGACATCCGCGTCCGCAGCGAGGCCGACCAGGGCTCCACCTTCACCTTCACCGTCCAGGTCGAGGCTGTCCCCGCCGCCGCCTCCATCCCCACCCTGCCCGAGGTCCTCAAATCCGCCCCCGTCCTCTGCATCGACGACAACCCCGTCAACCTCCGCCGGCTCGCCACGTTCTTCCACTCCGCCGGCATCCCCGTCATCCCCGCCGCCAGCGCCGACATCGCCACCGCCTACCTCGGCCAGTCCCGCCCTTCCGCCGTCATCCTCGACCTCGACCTCCCCGACTCCCCCGGCGCGGTCCCGCTTCACGAATCCCTGCTCGACGCCGACATCCCCGTCATCGGACAACTCGTCCCCGGCGGCGCCGTCGCCCCCTCCTGGACCGAAAAAGCCCGCTTCGCCGCCGTCCCCCGCCCCCTGCGCACCCTCGCCCTCATCCGCGCCCTCCACGCCCTTTTCCCGTCCAACTCGCCCGTCCCCGAAAGCACCTACCCGCGCGAACAGATCGACCTCGCCACGCGCATCCCGCTCAACGTCCTCCTCGTCGAGGATAACCCCGTCAACCAGAAGGTCGCCCTCCGTTTCCTCGAACGCCTCGGCTACCGCGCCGACGCCGTCGCCAACGGCATCGAGGCCATCAACGCCATCGGCAGCCACAACTACCAGCTCGTGTTCATGGACCTCCAGATGCCCGAGATGGACGGCTTCGAGGCCACGCGTCACATCCGGCAAAACCTCCCGCAGCATCGCCAGCCGTGCATCATCGCGCTCACCGCGAACGCCCTTCAAAGCGACCGAGATCTTTGCTTGGCCGCCGGCATGAACGACTTCATCACCAAGCCCATCAAGCTCGGTGACATGACCGACGTCATCCGCCGCCACTTCGGCGCCAACAAACCCGCCGAAGCCTGACCCCCGGCCGCCCCGGTGTGCCCTCCCTCCGGTAGAGACGCCTCTCCGAGGCGTCCGCCCCGCCCCCCCGTCTTCACCCCAACCCCGTTTGTCACTTAATAAGTGACATTCCCCACACCGCCCCAAACCCGGTTTGTCACTTAATCCTAAATTCCGCAGTTGAAGGGTGGTTTTGGCGGGGGTGAAGGACGAGGTTGGGTGGTTTTATGAAGGAACGGGAATGGCGGATTTCAACTGCGGCGCAGTTGTTCGAGTTGTGTCCGTCAAGTTCAGCAAAAGTGGATTGGTGGTTCGTGGGTTTGGTGGATAAACCTAAATCCCGCAGTTGAAGCTCAAGGAGAGGGATGAGGGATCCAGTCGTCGGGATTGAGGGGGTTGAGCCAGCACAGATAGCGCTCGAAGGTTTGCTGAGTGTCCAACTGCGGCGCGATAGAGGCGAGCCAGCGTTCAAGC
>CAMBLN010000164.1 GCA_945868215.1 Opitutus sp. GAS368 | reverse complement strand
AGCGTGCCGGTGCCACGCGCTCCCATGATTGCGCGAACTACGCGACGCCAGTTCTTCTCTTCACCGTAGTCGCGGACGGCGCGGACGAGCATCTCTTCCGTGGCAGTCTCAAGCCAGACGGCGGCGGACACGCCCGAGCGCGGATCCATGCGCATGTCGGCGGGCGCGTCGTTGCGAAACGAAAATCCGCGCTCGGCGTCGTCGAGTTGGAAGGACGAAACCCCGAAGTCGAAGAGGATGCCGTCGAACTTATCCACAGGAAGTTCACCGAGGCGGCCAAAGTCGCGGTCGATGAGCGCAAAGCGGCCCTCGAACTCCATGCGCAGAATCTCGGCGCGCGGCTGCGCGGCGGGATCGCGATCAAGCGCGACCACGTTGACGCCGGGAGCGGCTTCGAGGATCGCCCGCGTGTGTCCGCCGCCGCCAAAGGTGGCGTCGAGGTAACGGCCGCCGGAACGCGGAGCGAGCAGCTCAAGCGTTTCGCGGAGCAAAACGGGCTGGTGTCCGGGAGTCGGCGTCATGGAAACGATGGCGGCCTCAGGCAGCATGGCGCGCGAGGGCGGACGACGGTTGAAAAAGTGACTGGGTGAAGAGCGGTCCGCGGAGCCACACCGGCCGGGCAGCCAGGGCGACAGCGCGGTTGCTCTGTTCGAAACGCGCGCGGACATCCGTGGTGTTGACGGATGCAGGAACCTGCGAGGCGGCCAAACGCTGGCGGCGCCCGAGTCGGGCCGGGAGTTCCAGCGGACGGATCGGAAGAAGAGGACGACTTGGACGCATGGGTTATATTCCGATGCGGCGCATAAGATCGCCGAAGTTCTCCCCGGCGGTCCGCTGCTCCACCCGACTCCAGCGGTCGGGACTATAAAGGCTGAATTTCGTCAACGAGCCCACGAGCACGGTATCTTTTGAGATGCCGGCGTGCGTGAGCAGGTCGCCGTTGAGCATGATGCGACCCTGCTTGTCGAAGCCGAGGGCCTGCGTCTGCGAAAAGAACCGCGCGGCGAAGTCTTGGCCGGAGCCGTCGGACAACGCGATGGCCTCGATCTTGGCGCGCAACTTGGCGACCTCAGTCGGGGGCAAAATGGCAATGTAACCGTCCGGATGCGGCGTCGCGAGGAACTGCTCCCCTTCACCGTGCGCGGAACGCCAAGCCGACGGAATCGTGACACGATTCTTGTCGTCGAGGGTGTGCCTGAAAAGGCCCGTGTAACTGGTGCCGGATGGAGTCATTGGGACATAGGAAGGCCAAAAGCCTCCCCATTACGCCCCATTTCAACCCATTTTCACCCACTATGGTCAAGATAACTCCATACTCATGGACCCAAAACTTATTCACAATTTACGCGGCGAGCGCGTGGCAATAGCGGGCCAATTGACGATCCGTGAGATCCGACGCTTGCTCCAGCACGGCCTTGGCACTCGGATTCCAGAGCAAAGAACGGAGCGGCTCCAGCAGGCGGCGGGGCACGTCGGGATCAATCAGATTACGCAGGATGGCAAGGGTTTGCCGGCCCGCAGGGAGCCCCAGCCAGTCCAATACCGCAAACACCCCACCCCGCTCATGCAGTGCGGCCATCTCCTCCCAGTGCTGACCCGTGGTGCCCCGCAATTCGGCATGGGCGGCCAAAAACGCGACCAGCGCGGGCGTTTCCTCCAGATCACCCCTCAACGCAGGACAGCGCGCACTGATGAGCAGCGCTGAAAGCCGTCCGAAACGAAACCGTTCAACAAACGCCCGCTCCGCCGCAGGCACAAAGTCCAGATAGCGCCGCCACGCCGCGGCATCGAGCTGCACCGCACCCGAATCCATCACGGCCTCGCTGGCCGCCGCCGGCTCCCACCCATCGCCGTTGCGGCGCTCCAACACGACGTCCGGCCAAAGCGTCAACCGATACAACGCCCCGAAATGCGGCCAAACGAGTTCGATGGCGGCCGTGGATGCACGGGATGCGGAGCGGGAAACAGCTTTGGCGCGAACAGTGCGGGTGGTGCGGGATTTCATGCACCCACTTTATCATTAGCATGGGACATTGCTTGTCCCACTCTAAAACTATCTTAACTCTTCTTGCATGAACCCACGTGCGCAGCTTTCCCGCCCCCCGCTCGAACGGATGCTTCGTATTCACGACGAGCTGCGCCGCGGTTCGCTCGTCAACTGCACCAGACTCGTCAAGGCCCTCGAAGTCTGCCGCAAGACCATCGTGCGCGACATCGCCTTCATGCGCGACCGGCTCAACCTGCCCATCGACTACAACGCGCAGATCCAAGCCTACCGCTACACCCACCCCGTAAATTCCTTCCCGACCGTGCAGGTAACCGAAGGCGAACTCCTCGCCCTCCTGGTCGCCCGCCGCGCGCTCGAACAATACCGCGGCACCCCCTTTCACCGTCAGCTCGAAATCGCGTTCGAGAAACTCGCCGGCGGCCTGCGCGATAAAATCTCCTTCTCCCCCGCCGACGAACTTCGCGCCGTATCGTTCAAGAACATGGGCCTGGGCAAAGCCGACCTCACCGCCTTCAACGCCTTGAGCGGCGCCGTGCTTAAACTCCACGAGGTCGAATTCGACTACCGCAAACCCGGCTCCGCCGCCCCCGAACGCCGCCGCGTGCGTCCCTACCATGTGGCCAACCGCGAAAACCTCTGGTATCTCATCGCCCACGACCTGGAGCGAAACGCCCTGCGCACCTACGCCCTTCCGCGCATCACGACCGTCACCGTCACCAAACAACACTTCGAAAAACCCGACGACTTCACGCCGGAAAAATTCTTTGCCAACGCCCTCGGCGTGCTGGGCGGCGACGGTAATTTCACCGTGGTGATTCGTTTCAAATCCGACGCCGCCGATCTCATCCGCGAACGCGAATGGCACGAGTCGCAGGAGATGCGCGAACTGCGCGGGGGCGGACTTGAACTCACGCTCCGTCTCGGCGCCCTCGCCGAAATCGAACGCTGGGTGCTCGGCTGGGGCGCCTCGGCCGAGGTCGTCAAACCCGCCGCGTTGCGCGACAAGATCCGCGCCACCGCCGCATTGCTGGCCGCGACCTACAAAGCCGACTCCGCCTGATACGCACGCGCCAGCAGCACAATCGGATGAACGACACTCGTCGTCTCGCCCGCGGCCTTGAACCCGTTCTCGATCTGCAAGTGGCAACCGGGATTGGCCGTCGCCACGACGGTCGCGCCGGTTGTGCGCAGATGACCGAGTTTGCGTTCCTGCAACCACGAGGAGGTTTCCGGTTGGGTAATGTTGTAGATACCCGCACTGCCACAACACCACGTCGCCTCCGCGCACTCGCGCAATTCGACACCGGGGATCGCCTTCAAGATATCGCGCGGCTGCCTGCTCACCTTCTGACCGTGGCACAGGTGGCAGGATTCGTGATAGGTCACGCACGTCCCTTCCTTCGCCGCTCCCGTCGGCTTCCGAAATCCGATCTCCACGAGATACTCCGACACATCCCGCAGCTTCCGCGACCACTCCCCCGCCCTCGCCGCATACACCGGATCATCGGCCAGCAGGTGATCGTAGTGCCGCAGGTGAGAACCACACCCGCCCGCGTTGGAAATGATCGCGTCGAACGTAAACGGATCGAACAACTCCAACTGACGCCGCGCCAACTCGCGAGCGCTCTCCATGTCGCCGTTGTGCGCGTGCAATGAACCGCAGCACGGCTGCACCGGCGGCGTATGCACCTCGCAACCGTTGGCCAGCAGCACATCCACCGTCGCCCGGTTCACATCCGCGAACACCAGATCCTGCACGCAACCGGTCAACACGGCCACGCGGCGTTTCACCGCCACCGCCCGCTCCACCGGCTTGATCAACTGATGCGAAAATTTCGCCATCACCGCCGGTGCCTGCGGCTCAAGCTTCCGCAGATTCGCCGGCAGCAACCGCGTGAGCCCCAGCTTGCGAAACGCAGTCTGCGCGCCGCTCACCTGCCAGAACCGCAGTAGACGTCCGATCACGCGCAGCAATCGCGGACGCGTGAACACCAACCGCAACGCAAACCAGCGGATCGCATCGCGTTTCGGCGAAGCCAACACGCCGGTCTTCTCCACTTCCGCACGGGCCGTCTCGAACAACTCCGCGTAATTCACACCCGCCGGACACGCGCTTGTGCAGGCCAGGCAGCCGAGGCAGTAATACATCTCCTCGCCGAACGCCTTCGTCACGTCGAGTTCCCCGTCGGCGATCGCCCGCATGAGCGAGATGCGTCCGCGCGGCGAATTTCGCTCCTCCTTCGTCTCCACATAGGTCGGGCACGTCGGCAGACACATGCCGCAATGCATGCACTGCTGCAGAACCGAATAATCCATCTCGGCGAGCGTCTTCATCAGAGATCAAAAATCTTTCCCGGATTGAGCAGCCCTTCCGGATCGAGCGAACGCTTCACGATCTTCAGCAGATCATGCGAGGCATCGCCCAGTTGTTTCCTCAAAAACCCCTTCTTCGCCAAGCCCACGCCGTGCTCACCCGTGATCGTGCCGCCTCGGGCCAAGGTCGCCTCGACAATGTCGGCAAACGCCAGTTCCACGCGGTGCATCTCCTCCGTGTCACGCTCATCCGTGAGAATCGTCGGATGCAGGTTGCCGTCGCCAAAATGCCCGAACGTCGCGATGTTCAGCCGGTGTTTCGCCGCTATCGCTTCGACTTCGCGGATCATGCCCGCGAGTTCGCTGCGCGGCACCGTCACATCCTCCAGAATAGTCGTCGGCCTCAACCGCGCCAGCGCGCTGAACGCACTGCGCCGCGCCGTGGCCAGTTGTGCGGATTCCGCCGCGTCCGCCGCACGGCGGACCGACGTCGCGCCGTGCGCACGGCAAAGTTCTTCAACTTTCGCCGCCTCGTCCGCCACCGCCGCCGGATGACCGTCCGTCTCGATCAGCAAAATCGCCTCGGCATCGCGCGGCAGTCCGACCTTCGCAAAATCCTCGACGCACTGGATCGTCTTCCGATCAAGGAACTCCAGCGTGCACGGAATGATCTTCGCCGCGATGATCGCGGACACCGTCTCCGCCGCCGCGTCCATTCGCGCGAACGTCGCCAGCAGCGTCTGCCGCGCCGCCGGTTTCGGCAGCAACTTCAACAACACCTGCGTGACCACGCCCAGCGTGCCTTCGCTGCCGATGAACAGATCGCGCAGATTGTAGCCCGCGACATCCTTCACGCACTTGCTCCCGAGCCAGCAGATCGAACCGTCCGCGAGCACGACTTCCAAGCCCATCACATAGTCGCGCGTGACGCCGTATTTGAGTCCGCGCAATCCGCCCGAGTTTTCCGCGACGTTGCCGCCGATGGTGCTGATTTTCATCGAGCCCGGATCAGGCGGATAAAACAGCCCGACCGCCTCCGCCGCGTCGAAAATCTTTTGGGTGATCGCCCCCGCCTCCGCCCGCAACGTGAGGTTGGCCGTATCCACCTCAAGGATGCGGTCCATCTTGACGAGACAGAGCACGACCGCGTTCTTCACCGGCACACTGCCGCCCGAGAGCCCTGTTCCGCTACCGCGCGTCACCACCGGGACGCGATGAGTCCGCGCGAGTTTGAGCACGGCGGACACCTGGGCCGCATCATGGACAAACACGACGGCCAGCGGCCGCTGCTTGAGCGCCGCCGTGCCGTCGAATCCGTAGGGAAGGACATCTTCGAGCGCGGTGAGAACATTTTTTTCGCCAAGCGCGCGAACCAGTTCGCCGGGCAATTCCGTGTAACCTTGAGGCATAAAAAGGAAGCCTCAGCTGATCGGCCCGTCCCGGGCAAGTCACGACCTTTCATCGATTGAACGTCCCGCGAACCGCAGCCGGGCACTCTACATCGGGTGGCTCGGCCGCTCGAACACAACGATGTGAAATTCACACGGGTTATTTTTCCTGATAATTTTAACCGCTTGTAACATCAGCCGTTCCACGTGTCGCCGCCCCGATCCGACCGCCGCCCCCTTGACGACTTTGCTACATTCACCGCGAAACCTTGCCCGCATGATCTTCGCACACCGACTCCGCCGACCCTCCGCGCCCTGGCTGCGCGTGCTCGCGGCCGTGTGTGCCGGGATGGTCGTGCTGCTCTCGGCGGCGTCCGTAAGCCCCGCCCTGCACGCCTGGCTGCACGGCGAAACCGCGGAATCCTCCCCGCATCACGACTGCACGCACTCACACGCGCACGACCACTCCGGTGCGCACGACGACAGCGGCGAACCCGACTCCGGTTCGCACAAGTGTGCCATCACCCTTTTCTCGCACGGCGTCACGCTGGCGAACATCTTCCTCGCGACGCTTGACCGCCTCGCCGCCGCACCCGACGCCGCTCCCGCGACGCACGCACGCGCCGCTTTACCCGAGCCTCGCCACCTGCGGCCGCAGCCCCAGGCCCCGCCGGTCGGATAAGACACCTCTTCGTCGAACCGTGCCCGCGCGCACGGTCGTTTAATCGCCTC
>CAMBLN010000163.1 GCA_945868215.1 Opitutus sp. GAS368 | reverse complement strand
CCGGACCCCTTCTGCAAACGCACACCCAACCCAACCCGGCCCGGCCACGAGGACCGACCCTACGCAACCCGCAGTCCGTCACCTGAAACCCAACGTCAGCTGTAACATCGTCTCCATATCCCGCCCGGGCACCCACGCGCCTCTGCGCTGTACCGCGATGATCTTGCAGCGCCCGTGTTTTAAGGCCTCCGCGTTCACATCAACAACCCGCACTTCGTCCGTCTTAAAACCGGCCACCTCGCTCGCACCCAACGGCGTCCACGCAAACGGCAAACCCGTCGCATTCACCTTGATCTCCCAGCCCGCCGCGCCCGCCAGCGGAATCTCCCCGTTCACCAGCGCCGGATAACGCTGCACCAAATCCGGTGTCCGCCGCGTCGCCACCCGCACCGTCGCCACCGCCGGCATCCGCGCAAAATACTCCTCGAAATTATTCACCCTCCGCGCCCGGAACTGATTGAAAAAATCCAGCGCATCCACGCCCATCAGATTCATTCCGTTGTAGAGCCCGTGCTCGTTGCGACTGCCGAATTTTTTCCAGTCATACCACGACTGAAACTGCCGGGTCATCATCAGCCCGATCTCGTAATGCAGATGCGCCCGGTCCTTCGGAATCGCATAACCGCCCGCCGAACGTCCCATCGTCGCGATTACCTGCCCGCGCGCCACCGCATCCCCCGCCTTCAACCCCGCCTTCACTTCCGCCAGATGTGCGTAAAGCGTGTAAACCGCCGGCTTCAGCTCCGGATGTTCGATCACCACATACCGTCCATAACTGCTTTCGCCCGCGCGCAGGCTCACATAACGCACCACGCCGGCCATCGTCGCAAAAACATCATCCGTCGCCTCACCTTTCCGATCCCGTGAGATCGGTTTCAAATCCAACCCTTCGTGAAACTGCGTCCCGCCCGTGCGCACGCAGCCAAACAGCCCCGAGGTCACCTCGCCCGATACCGTCGGCTGCACATAATCTTCCAGCGGCTTGCCCGCCAGATAAGCCGTGTTCGGCGTGGGCCATACCAGTTCGATACGCGGCCCCCCGATCACTGTGGCCGGCAACAGCCACAGGATCACCCGGATGAAATTCCCGCGTCTCACTTATTTTTTGGCTTTCTCGATCTGCTTCTGAATATCCGTCGAGGTCGCATTAAGATTCTTCACCAAATCCGGCAGCATTTCCTCCGGCAGCGCGGGAAACACCGCCACCGAACCCGCATTGAACGCCCGATCGATCATGCGCGCACCAACCGGCGAATCATTGATAAACAACACCAGCCTGCGTCCTTGGTTGCTTCCGGTAACCCGATACACATCACGGGTTGCATCGCCGGTGAGATTAAACACCAGAAATTTCCCCAGATCGGATTCGCCGATCTGCACGCTCGTAAAATCAAACTCGGTGAGAACCGGCCGGTTGTTGATCGCGATTTTCACCCCGCTCACCGGCAGCGTCGCCGAGGCAAAGGCGTTGCTTTCGTCGGCCTCCATATAGAACCGGGCCACCGTCACCAGGTAGTCCTTTTTTTTGGTCGAGGTGTTGCATCCGGCAGCCGTCAAAAGGGCCCCCATGACAATTATAAACAAAGAATATCTCAGGGTAGGTTTCATAAAATTAAAAATCGGAATGCCGTGAACAACGGCGCCGTTCACCATGTCGCGGCCCGCCGCCGCTTGGCAAGGGCCGACCCGCACGACCTCAGGTCGCCGCCGCCTGCGCAAACGCTTCCATCAGCTCCGCACCCACCGCATCGGCGATAATCCGCCCGCGCGGCGTCAGCCGCAGATGGCCTCCCACCACCTCCGCGACCTCCGCATCGGCCAGCCGCCCGATCTCCGTGTCCACCGCCGCCCACGGCGCCGACGGAAACCGTCCGCGCAACTCCCCGAGATCCACCCCCGCGTTCATGCGCACGCCAAAAATCAGCGCATCCTCCGCCAGCAGCGCCGGCGTCAGCGCCACCCGGTCCTCCGTCACGCGCTCACCCGTCGCCACGCCCGCCCGCCACTTCTCTAAATCCGCCACATTGCCTCCGCGCCAACCGGCGTGTTGGGACGCCGCCGACGGACCCAGCCCGACCCACTCGTGCATCCGCCATGTATTCAAATTATGAACACACGCATGTCCGTCCCTCGCAAAATTTGAAACCTCGTATTGCGCGTAACCCGCCTCCGCCATCCGCGCCCACGTCGTCTCATAAAGCCGCGCCTCATGCTCCACATCGAGTTTCACCTGACCTTTCGACAGCTTCACCCACAGCTTCGTGTCTTCCTCAAAGGTCAGACAATACGTGGACAAATGATCCGGCGCCAGCGCCAGCGCCTCGCCCAGGTCCGCCAGCCACGCCGCCTCGTCCTGCCCCGGCAGCGCAAACATCAGGTCGATGTTCACACTCGCAAAATCCGCCGCGCGGATCCGCTCATACGCCCTGAAAATCTGCTCCCGCGTGTGCTGGCGTCCCAACCCGTCCAGCAACGCCGGCTGAAACGACTGCGCCCCCATCGAGATGCGCGTCACCCCGATTTCCTTCAACGCCTCCAGCCGCGCCTCCGTCACCGATGCGGGCGCCATCTCCACCGTCCACTCGCGCGCCCCGCCCGCCAGCCGCCCGCGCACGATGCCGCCCAGCCGCCGGATTTCCTTCGGCGCCAGCAAACCGGGCGTCCCGCCTCCCCAAAAAACCGTGTCCACCCGCCGCCCTTCCCAGGCGACCAGGTCCGCCTCGGCCGCGACTCCCGTCATATACCGCTCGATACCGTCCGCCGTCGGCGCGGTCTGGTAGAACGCGCAAAAATCACACGTCGACGCGCAGAACGGCACATGCACATAAAGGCCCAGCGGACCATGTCCCCCACTCTCCAGCCCCGCGGAATTCATTTCGCTCATTGCCAAGATCAGGCGTTTCTGTTGCTTATCCACCGACTTTTAAATCAGAAAATCCCAATGCAAAACACCCGCTTTATTCGCGCAAAATCCGCAGTCGTCGCCCTCGGCGCCGCTCTCGGCCTCTTCTTTCTGACCGGCTGCAATCTGGGCATCACCAACCTCACACCCAGCGTGCTGCCGGAAAATCCCTCGCAGATCTACACGATCTCGACCCGCGTTAAGCCCAAAAGCGTCAACATCGTCCCCGGCAGTCTCACCGTCCGCATCATCGTCGACGCCCAAAGCTTCGAGATGCGCAAAGCCGCCCTCGGCGCCGACATCTACGAATTCGACTACCAACTCCCCGCCGGCCGCACCGAACTCGCCTACTACTTCCTCGTTAATTACAAATTCGAAAACCAGGGCGTGATCGTTCCCCGCGAAGAATTCACCGACGTCATCCGTTCCAAAATCGTCGGCCGCTACGTCCTCTCGCTCGAAACCAACCGCGGTCCCGTCGGCGCCCGCGTGAGCGTGCTCGGCCGCGGCTTCACCGCCCAGGACACCGTCACCTTCGACGGCACCCCCGCCCGCACCGTTTTTGACTCGGCCAACGCCCTCAGTTTCTTCGTCCCCGCCCTCGAAACCGGCCGCAACTACAAGGTCGAGATTGCCGGTGCCAACGGGGTCTCCGCAGTCGGCACCTTCCGCATCGACCCGACTTCCCTCACCGTGAGTCCCACCGAACTCTCCCTCACCAAGGGCCAGTCGGAGACCCTCACCTTCACCCTGCCTTCCCCCGCCCCCACTGGCGGCCTGCTCCTCGACATCACCACCGACGCCCCCGACAGCGTCATCATGCCCGAGGTCGTCGTCGAGGCCGGCAGCACCAGCGCGGTCGTCAACGTCACCGGCGGCAAACCCGGCTCCGGCAGCCTCTTCCTCAAGGGCTTCGGCTCCGGCGAAATCACCATCCCCGTCTCCGTTAAGTAAAAAAATAGCGCAGGCTTCCAACCTGCCTCCAAAAAAAGCCGGTCCCGCAAGGATCGGCTTTTTTATTCGCATTCTCCTCGTAGCAGCCGAGGTGACGAGGCTGGAATTGGAGTATCCATCGCCCGCTTCCTTCAGCCAATTTCGTCCATCTTTATTCGATCACCACCACCACCGGACGGTGGTCGCTCGCCTGCTCCACCTCCGGCGAATCCGGAATCCGCCCCGTCACCCGCCCGCTCAAGCCCGGCGAAACCAACACGTGGTCCACCCGCGAATACTCATCCTCCTTCCGATAAAAATACGACCACACATGCCCGCGCGAATCCGCCGCCGGCAACCAGTCCGCGATTTTCGTTTTCCCGCGCTCCAACATCGCCCGCACCGGACGGTCCGTCCGCCCGCAATTAAAATCCCCCGCGATCACAAACCGCGCCGTCGCCGGCTCCGGAAAAACCGCCAGCACGCGATCCCTCACCGCCACCGCCTCGCCCGCCCGCCACACCGCCGCCCCGGGATCATCCGGTCTCTCCGTGAACCTGCTCTTCAGGTGCACCACAAACAGTGCCACTTCCCCCGCCGCCGACGCCACACGCACTTCCAGCAACCCGCGCCGCACCGTCTCCGCGCCCTCAAAATACTTGAACGTCAAATCCGTGTGCCGCGTCACTCCCGTCAACTCCCGCCGCGACAACACCCCCGTCATCCGGTCCTTGTCCGCCGCCTCCAGCACGACCGCGTGTGCATACTCCATACCCTCGCTCTTTAAATCTCTCTGCAACTCCCGCAAATACCCCGCCCCGCCCACTTCCTGCAACGCCACCACATCCGCGTTCATCTGCCGGATCACCGCCCGCAACGCCGCCTTCGCCGCCTCCGGCTTCGGATAGGCCTTCCGGTAAACCCCGTCTTCCGTCGTGCGATTCGCCAGCGTGTAGTTCTCGATGTTATACGTCGCTATCGTCAGCGGCTCCGCCCGCAGGATCGCTCCCGCGACCAGCAGCCACCACACCGCCCGCCTCATCGCGCGCCCCGCCTTCATCACGCGGCCTTCGCTTTCGTCAGCGCCGCCTCCCGCTCCACCAGCGTCGGATGCGAGTAATAAAACCCGCTGAACCACGGATGCGGCGTCAGGTTGCTCAGGTTTTTCTGCGACAACTTCCGCAGCGCCCCCACCAGCGGACCCGCCCCGCCCATCGCCTCGCGCGCAAACGCGTCCGCCTCGTATTCATGTTTTCGCGACAGGATGTTGCCCAGCGGCGAAAACCAGAACATCACCGCCCCGCTCAACAGCCCGAACAACAGAAAACTCGGCGCCAGTTCATACGCCGGAAATCCGAACGCCGTGTTAAACCATTCGCTCCGCGCCAGCCACGCGATCGCCGCAAACGACCCGAGCAGCGTCGCCGCCGACATCGCGATCATCTTCGGAATATGCCCGCACCTATAGTGCCCGACTTCATGCGCCAGCACCGCCTCCAACTCCTCCGGCGTGAGCTGCGCGATCAGCGTATCGAAAAGCACGATACGCCGGAACCGCCCGAACCCCGTGAAATACGCGTTTGAATGCCCTGAGCGTTTGCTGCCGTCGATCACTTCGATGGTCGAGGCCTTGAACCCCGTGCGCTCCGACAACGACATCAACCGCGTCTTCAACTCCCCTTCCGGCAGCGGCGTCAGTTTGTTGAACAGCGGCAGGATCACCTTCGGATAAAGCACCAGCATCAACAGCTGAAACCCGAACATCAGCCCGAAGCCCCAAATCCACCACGACGCGCCCGCCCAATTCACCAGCGACAACAGCGCCCACAGCAGCGGAAACCCGATCACAAACACCAGCGCCAGCCCCTTGAACTTGTCCGCGATCCACAATCCCGGCGTCGATTTGTTGAACCCAAACCGCTCTTCCAACCGGAACTGTCCCCACCAATCAAAGGGCAGACCCGGGATGCTCAGCAGCACGCCCGCAAACAGGATGAACAACGCATCGTCCCATTTCCCTTCCGGCGACCACGCCCCCACATCACCAAACATCACCGGCAAAATCCCGCCCGCCAACACCGCCAGCAGCACGCCCGTGTCGAAGATCATCGACAACGACCCGAACCGGTTCTTCGCCAGCGTATACTCCACCGACTTCTTATACGTCTCCGCATCCATGATCGCCGCGACCGCCGCCGGTGCCTGCGCCGCATGTTTGCGCACCTCGGCACGGTTAAGCGCCGCCAACACCAATTCCGCCAGCAACTTCCCGACAATCAAACCGACAACGACAGTAAAAACCATGCCGCCGACTCCATCGGTTTCCCCGCCCGCGCCAACCTCAATTTGCGGTCAATCCTCCGCAGTCGCTCCCGCCTCCACCCAACGCGGCTCCACCTCCACCGTCTGCCGGAATCCCGCCGTCGCCAGCGGCACGCGTCGCATCTTCAGCTCCAGCAGATTCACCGCCACGCGTCCCGTGTCCTCCAGCCGCAGGTCCACCCCTCCCACCCCGCGCTCCCCCGGCAGCACATGCAGCGGCACCACCGGCACCGTCGCCGCCACCGCCTTCGTCCGCAGCAACCGCGCGCGTTGCTTGCCGTTGATCACCACCACCGCGTCCGCCTTCGCCAATC
>CAMBLN010000162.1 GCA_945868215.1 Opitutus sp. GAS368 | reverse complement strand
GCTGCAATCCTACTCGATCGACCGGCTCGGCAACGTCGTCGAGTTTTACTCCGACGGCAGCTCCGTCACCACGAACCGTCTCCTGCTCCAGAGCTACAGCGATCCCAGCGCGCTTCAAAAAGTGGGCAACAATCTCTACACGGGGTTTGCGGCCGCCGGCGCGGTCGGCGGCGTGGCGCTCTCCGCCGCCAACAACAGCCCGGGCAAAAACGGTCTCGGCACCATCGAGTCCGGCACGCTCGAGCTCTCCCACGTCGATCTCACCGAGCAGTTCGCCAACATGATCACCACGCAGCGCTCCTTCCAGGCCAGCGCCCGTCTGGTGACCGTTTCCGACTCCGTTCTCGAAGACATCGTCAACCTCAAGCGCTGATAATTTCCCATGGCCACCCAACCCGAATCCGCCGCCGCGGCCCCGGCCGAGGCACCCGCGGCGAAAAAGCCCGGCGCCGCCTCGGCGCTCCTGCCCATGCTGCTCGCCCTCGTCGGCGCGCCGGCCATCACGTGGGCGGTCTGCCAGTTTGTGCTCATCCCCGCGCTGAAAAAAGAACTCTCCGGTCCCATCGAGCCCGCCGCGGCCCACGAGGCCGAGGCCGCTCCGTCCGGCCATGGCCACGGCAAACCGGCCGCCGCCGACAAAAGCAAAGACAACGCCAACGCCTACAAATTCGAAAACATCGTCGTGAACCTCGCCGGCACCATGGGCACGCGCTACCTCAAGACCACCTTCCTGGTCACCGGCGCGGACGCCGCCCTGATCTCCACCTTCGAGTCCAACCGTCCCGCGCTCGTCGATGTCACCATCAACGTGCTGTCTTCGCTCTCGCTTTCCGACCTTGAGGAAGCCGGCTCGAAAAACCTGATCCGCGAAAAACTCGTCCAGTCCTACAACCAGTCGCTCGGCCGCAAGGTCGCCGAGCAGATTTTCTTCTCCGATTTTGTGGTGCAGTGACCGCCTCCCATGTCCGACTCCGACAATGACATCCCCGGCGATCCGATGCTGGATCAAAGCGAGATCGACCGCCTTCTTTCGATGGCGAGCGAACCCGCGAAGCCGCGCGTTTACCGCGCCGACGGCCGCCGTCATGACAACGATGCCGCCCTCAAGGTCGAGTCATACGACTTCCGCAATCCCGTCTTCCTGACCGAGGTCGATCTGCGGCGCCTCCGTCTGCTTCACGAGGACTTCATCCGTTACCTCGCCGCGCGTCTCGCGTTGTTCCTCCGCATGGAGTGCTCGTTGAAAATGGCGAAGCTCACCACGCTCACCTACGCGAAATTCACCGAGGCGCTGCCGAATCCCACGCACCTTTGCCTCTTCAAGGCCGAACCGCTCAACGGCGTCGGCATCCTCGACATCAATCCGCGTCTCGCCCTCACGCTCGTCGATCGCGTGCTCGGCGGACGCGGCCATTCGGTGAAGGTGGACCGCTACCTCACCGAGATCGAAATCGCGCTGCTCGAAGACATCCTCCGCATCATTCTCGAGGAATGGTGCGTGCAATGGCACCACGAGGGCGACCTGCATCCCAAGATCATCGGCCATGAAAACAACGGCCGTTTCCTGCAGACTTCTCAGAAGGATGCCATCGTGCTCGCCCTGACCATCGAGTTCGATTTCGGCGACTGTTCCGAGCCGATGCAGATCGGCGTGCCGTATTACATGATTGAGCCGATGGTGAAGGCCATCCAGGCCCGCCGCAACCGCGACTCTTCTCCGACCCAGCCCCACGCCCCCGCGCAGTGGAAAGATGTTTATGAACACATCTCCCTCCCGGTCGGCGCCGAGTGGGACGCCTTTGAACTCTCCCTGCGCGAACTCACCCGGCTGCGCGTCGGCGACGTGCTCGAACTCCCGTCCAGCATCGTTGACCGCACGGTCATCAGCCTGGCCGGCACCCCCAAATTCAACGGCACGGTCGGCCTCGATGGCGACCGCGTCGTCGTGAAACTTTCCGAAAAAATAAAAAACGAGGAACCCATCCATGCCCACGCTCATTGACGACAACGCAACGCTCGACCTGGTGCTCGACGTGAAGGTCAAGGTCACCGTCCAACTCGGCTCCTGCCAGCTGCCGATGCGCGAAGTCCTCGCGCTCGCCGCCGGCTCGATCATCCAGCTCAACCAGCACGCCAGCGATCCCGTCGGCCTCTACGTCAACGACAAGCTCATCGCCTACGGCGAGGTCGTCGTGGTCGAAGACAGCTTCGGCATCAAGATCACCGAGCTCGTGGGCGCCCATCCCGCCGCCTGAGCCGCGGGCGGCAGTTCTTGCCGCCTCGAACGCCCCTGCGACGCACGCGTTCATTGCCAATCCCGATTTGAAAAATATAAAACTTTCAAATCACTGAAATAAAGAGAGTAACAAACCGACGGGCCGCGATGGCATGACCTTCGCTAAATGAGTGGGGTGCAGACCCCCAGGCCCAAAACAATTCCCAGCGTCACCCGCTGTCTGATAGTGGTAGTATTCGGCTGCGTCGTTTTGGAGACGACGCAGCCGATGAATGCCGCCGAGACCGAAGCGCCCTCCGCGACTCGCTCCGACGACACCGTGATTTATCCGCAAGGCTCCGTTGACCGGCCTGCGTCCGTTTCAACCGATTCGGAGCAGGGTGGGGGATCAAAGCTCGTTCTGGTCGGCGCCTTCCTGCTCGCCCTGGGCGGCGCCTGGCTGCTCCTGCGCCGCCGCGGTCTGCCGTTGAAACGGATCACGGGCCATGAGCGCCTCATCAACGTCGAGGAAACCAAGTCGCTCGGCAACCGCCAGTATCTCGTGGTGGCCGGCTGCGAAGGCCGCCGATTCCTGCTCGGTGTAACCCCCGGACGGATACAATTGCTCAGTCCGCTCGACGATCGTGAGGACGTCAAAGAACCCGCTTCCGAGACATGAACCCCTTCAGGCTGATTTTTCTCACGCTGTGCGTGATGCTGTCGGTGTCCGCGTTGTCCGCGCAAAACGCGATCCCCTCCGAACCCGCGCCCGCCGTCGAGGAAGCCGGTGTCCCGGCACCCGCGGCCTCCACGCCGATGCGCCTCAACATCGGGCTCGAAGGCTCGGCGCAGACGGGCGATGTGAGCGTGGCGATCCAGCTCGTCGTGGTGATGACGCTGCTCACGCTCGCACCGTCGATGGTGATCCTGATGACGAGCTTCACGCGCATCGTGATCGTGCTCGGCTTCGTGCGCACCGCCATCGGCGTGCCCTCCGCGCCGTCCAACCAGATCATCGTCGGCCTGTCGCTCTTCCTCACGTTGTTCCTGATGGGCCCCGTGTTCGACCGTGTGAACACCGAGGCGCTGCAACCCTACTTGAACAAGGAAATGACTTCGAAGCAGGCGCTCGACCAGGCGACCGGGCCGATCAAGGAATTTATGCTCAAGCAGACCCGCACGCGCGATCTCGAGTTCTTCCTGGAACTGGGCCGTTTTCCGCCGACGAAGATCGCCGATCTGCCCTTGCGCGTGGTCGTGCCGGCCTTCGTGATCAGCGAACTCCAGACGGCGTTTCAAATGGGTTTCCTGCTCTTCCTGCCGTTCCTCGTGATCGATTTCCTTGTGTCGTCGGTGTTGATGGCGCTCGGCATGATGATGATGCCGCCGTCGATCGTCTCGCTGCCGTTCAAGCTCCTGCTCTTCGTGCTGGTGGACGGCTGGCACCTCGTCGTGAAGAGCCTCGTCAACAGTTTCCAGATATAACCCGACGCCGCCCATGAATCCGGAAATGGCCGTGGATATTTTCAAGACGGTGGTGATGTTTGCGCTCTTGATGGTCTCCCCGTTTCTCGCGGTCACCCTCATCGTGGGCTTGATCGCGAGCGTGATCCAATCGGTCACCAGCATTCAGGAACAGACGCTCACCTTCGCCCCGAAGTTGATCGCCACGGCCGGCCTGCTGTTGCTGCTGGCCCCCTGGCTGTTGCGCACGATGACGGAGTTTACCATCGAGACGATTTCACGAATCAGCACGATGGGGCAGTAGCCGCGCCGCCATGCCGCTGGAACTTTTGTTTTCCTGGTTGATGGTGTTTCTGAGGGCGCTCGGACTCATTTTGTTGTTCCCCACGCTGGCGGGGCGTCCGTTGCCGGTGATGCTGCGCGCGGCCATCGCGGCCTGTCTGGCGACGCTGCTTTACACGCTCGTGCCGCATGTGAAAGGCCTGCCGCCGCACGCGGGAGCGCTGGTGTTGTCGGCCGGAACCGAAGTGATGCTCGGCCTGATGATGGGATGGGTGGGGCGCCTGGTGTTCGCCGCGGTGGAGATGGGCGGCCGCATCATCTCGAACGAGATAGGTCTGACGGCAATTCCCGGCATCGACGCGCCGCAACCCGGACAGGAGCCGGTCGCCACCCTGCTCGTCACGCTGGCCGGCGTGTTGTTTTTCATCGCGGGCGGACACCTCGGTGCGTTGGCGGCGTTTGCACGGAGCTTCGACCTTGCCGCCGCGGGAGCCGCGTCGTTTGGCGAGGACACGCCCCGGGTGTTGGTGATGGCGACGGCGCGTGTGCTCGAGTTGGGCGTGCGCATCGCCGCGCCGTTTATCGCGCTGAACTTTTTGGTGACCCTTGCCTTCGCCGTGCTCGGGAGGGCGGTGCCGAAGATGCAGGTTTTTATCATCAGTTATTCGCTGCGCTCGCTGGCGGGTTTCGCGCTGCTCGCGGGGTCGGGCGGACTGTTGGCGCGTTACCTGTGGCCGGAGTTTTACGCGTTGCCGCTGCGCCTGCTCGAGCTTCTGCCGCCGCCCGGAATCTGAGCGAAGGGGTAGGGCAGGGGATGCGCGAGTGGTTTCACCAATGTTAAAACCCCCTTGCGCCTGCGTCCTTCGCGCCTTCACTCATGTTCTTTCCGCTCATGGCTTACGACTGGCTCAAAGGTGTTGCAGATGAATACGACGTGATCGTCATTGGCTCCGGCCTTGGCGGTATGACCGGCGCCAACGTGCTCGCGAAGGCGGGCCACAAGGTGCTGCTCCTCGAACATCATTACCAATTCGGCGGCCTCGCCACGTGGTTTACGCGCAAGGGCGGACACATCTTCGACATTTCGCTGCACGGCTTTCCGAGCGGCATGATCAAGAGCTGCCGCCGCTACTGGACCAAGGAAATCGCCGACTCCATTCACCAGTTGAAGGACGTGCGCTTCGTGAATCCGCAGATGGACGTGTGGACGACATTCACCCGCGAGGATTATACACGCGTGCTCGTCGAGCAGTTCAAACTCTCCCGCGAACAGGTCGAGGCGTTCTACGACTACCTGCGGGCGATGAATTACTACGACAACAACACCGAGACCACGGGGCAGATGTTCAATCGTTTCTTCCCTGGTCGTCCTGATGTGCACCGACTGCTGATGGAGCCGATTTCCTACGCCAACGGCTCCAACTTCGACGATCCCGCCATCACCTTCGGCATCGTGTTCTCGAACTTCATGGGCGCGGGCGTCTTCACGTTCCAAGGCGGTTCCGACGTGCTCATCGAAAAGATGGCCGAAGAACTCCGAAAAAACGGCGTCGAGCTGCGCAAAAAAGTCCTCGTCGAAAAGATCCTCGTCGAGGAGCGCGACGGCAAAAAAGTCGCGTGCGGCATCGTCGCCAAGAACGGACGCGTCATCCGGGCCAATGCGGTTCTCTCCAACGCCAACATCAAGAACACCATCTTCCGTCTCGCGGGCGAAGAGAACTTCCCCGCCGACTTTATCGAGCAGGCCAAGGCCGTGCGTATCAACACCAGCTCGTGCCAGGTGTATCTCGGCATCCGCAAGGGCGAATCGATCCCGCACATCGGCGATCTCGTGTTCACGTCGGAAGCGCCCGAATACAGCAACGAGGAGCTGACCTCGCTCAACACGACCAGCCGCACGTTTTCGGTTTATTATCCCGACACGCGTCCCGGTTCCGACCGCTACACGGTGGTCGCGTCGCTCAACGGCCGTTATCCGGATTGGAATGCGCTTTCCGAGGAGGATTACGAAAAGGAGAAGGCGCGCATGATCGAGGAAAGCATCGTCGCCCTCGAAAAATACATCCCGGACGTGCGCGCCAAGATCGATTGGAAGGAAGCCGCCACCCCTCGGACCATCGAGCGTTACACGACGCATTTCCAAGGCACGTCGTTCGGCACCAAGTTCGAGGGCCTGCCCGTGTCGATGAACCTGTCCGAAAAACTCCCTGGTCTCTTCCACGCCGGCAGCGTCGGCATCATCATGTCGGGCTGGTTGGGCACGATTAATTACGGCGTCATCACGTCCAACAAGATCGATAAATACCTTTTCGCGCTCAAACAGCAGGCGTCCGCCGGCTGATTTTGCCCGTTCCACACCTTATGAAACTCCTCGTCCTCCTCGCCTCACTTTTCACCGCCACCGCCATGTCCGCCGCCAACTCCCTGTTCGATATCACCGTCAAAGACATCAAGGGACAGGACGTCTCGCTCGACGCCTACCGCGGCAAGGTGCTGCTCATCGTCAACGTCGCCTCGAAGTGCGGCTACACCAAGCAATACACCGGCCTCGAGGCGCTCTCCGCCAAATGCAAGGACCAAGGTCTCGTTGTTCTTGGCTTTCCC
>CAMBLN010000161.1 GCA_945868215.1 Opitutus sp. GAS368 | reverse complement strand
GCGAGGTCACCCGCCTCGTGCACGGACAACCCGCGCTCGACGCCGCCCTCAAGGCCAGCGACATCCTCTTCGGCGCCGAGATCGGCGACACCACCGAGGAGGTCTTCCGCGACGTCGTCGGCGAGATTCCCACCATGGAAATCACCTCCGCCCAACTCGCCGCCCCCGGTCTCGGCCTCACCGACGCCCTCGTCCACGCCGGCCTTTCCCAGTCCAAGGGCCAGGCCAAAAAAGACATCGAGGGCGGCGGCGTGTATATCAACAACGTCAAGTGCGCCGACACTGCCAAAACCCTCGCGCCCTCCGACCTGCTCTTCGGCAAACACATCCTCCTCCGCAAAGGCAAACGCACCTACGCGGTGCTCAGCACCGCCCAAAGTAGCGCGTAGTGAGTAGCGGGTAGCGAGCATCCGAATTCCGGAAACCTGTTCGCCCGTCTCCACCCGCAAAAAAGGCCGCTTCCCCCACAGGGAACGCGGCCTTCTCATTCCGCCTGCGCGCTACATCCCGAATCACTCCCGCCGCTGATTGCCCATCAGGATCATGACCACGTGCAGCAGCGAACCGAGCGCCGCCACAAACGCCGCCACATACGTCAACGCCGCCGCATCCAGCGTCTCGTTCGCGCCCTTGATCTCGTCCTTGTCCAGAATTCCCAGCGTCACCAACTGCGCCTTCGCGCGGCGGCTCGCGTCAAACTCCACCGGCAGCGTCACCAGTTGGAACAGCACGATCACCGCGAGCGCGATGGCGCCGACCACCAGCAACTGGTAACCGAGCGGATTGCGCAGGAAGGTCAGCATCAGGATGCCGCCCATGATCACGTAATTGGAAACACCCGCCGCGATCTGCGTGGCGGGCGCCAGCGTCTGGCGCACATTCATCATCGCGTAACCGACCTTGTGCTGGATCGCGTGGCCCGCCTCGTGCGCCGCCACACCCAGCGCCGCCAGGCTCGTGCCGTTATAGTTCAGCTCCGACAACGCCAGCCGGCGATTGATCGGATCATAGTGGTCGGTCAGCTGGCCGGGCACCTGCACGATCTCGACATTGGTGATGCCGGCGGAGCGCATGACCGCATCGGCCGCCTCCCGCCCCGTGATGCGACCCCGCGACGGGATCTTCACGTTTTTGTTGTAGGCGCCATGCACACGCATCTGCGCATAAAGACCGAAAAGAAACGGACCGATCAGAATAACAAGATACCAGAGTGAGTTCATGATTTTAAAAAGAAGTGGATTGCCGGGAAAGAAGCCGAGCCGGTCGGCGTTGCAACACCGACACCGCAAACGACGGACTGTTTCAAATCATTCGATCCCAATCATCCGCAAGGGAAACTTTGCCCGCATAGAAACGCCGCCGCGATTTATAAAGCAGGACCTCGTCGCGCATCCCGCCAGTAGCGATCAGCCATACCGACTCCATTTTAGACAGGATCTGCAGGATTTAATTCAGGATATCCGCCCCCATCCACTCCGTCATCCTGTCATCCTGTCCAAACTTCCGGCCCGTCTGCATCAGCCCACAAAAAAGCCGCGCCCCTCAAAGGCGCGGCTTTTATGGCTACTCGCTACTTCCAAGCTCGCTCAGGCGAGCTTCGGCACATCAACCCACTTGCGCTTCGCCCACGAGTCCAGCGCGAGCTCGGCGAGCTGCACGCCCTTTGCGCCTTCCTTGAGCGTCCAGGGGAACGGCTCGTCCTTCACCACGTGACGGAGGAAAAGCTCCCACTGCACCTTGAAGGCATTGTCATAGACCGCCTGGTCCGGCACGCGCGTCCAGCCGTCTTTGTATTTGATCGGGCTATCGATATCCGGATTCCAAATACAACGCGGAGTCGCCGCGAGCGCCTGGGCCTTGCAATCACGCAGCCCCGCGACCGCCGTGCCATGCGTGCCGTCCACGTGCAGCGTGAGCAGATCATCGCGGTCAACGCGCGTCGCCCACGAGGAATTGAAATGCAGGATCGTGCCGTTGTGCAGCTCGAAGGTCGCATAAGCCGCGTCGTCCGCCGTGCACTTGTATTTCTTGCCGGCCTCGTCCCAACGCTCGGGGATGTGGGTCGCACCGAGGCACGTCAGGCTCTTGATGTCACCGAAGAGATTCTGGATCACATACTGCCAGTGGCAGATCATATCCACGATGATGCCGCCGTCGTCTTCCTTGCGGTAGTTCCATGACGGACGCTGCAGCTTCTCGTGCTCGCCCGTGAACACCCAGTAACCGAACTCGCCGCGCACCGAGAGAATCTTGCCGAAGAAACCCTGGTCGATGAGCCACTTCAGCTTCACCAAGCCGGGCAGCCAGAGCTTGTCCTGCACCACGCCGTTCTTGAGGCCCGCCTCGGAGACTTCCTTGAAGAGCGCGAGCGCTTCCTTCGAGGTCGTGGCCGTGGGCTTTTCGCAATAGATGTGTTTGCCGGCCTTGATCGCCTTGCGCACGCCCGTCGGACGCTGACCCGTCAGCGTGGAGTCGAAATAAATGATGTTGTTCGGATCGGCCAACGCCGTGTCGAGGTTGGTCGTGATGCGGTCCTCGGGCAGACCCGCGCGCACCGCGAGGGCGGCGAGCTTGGACGCGCTGCGACCGACCAGAATCGGATCGGGCATGATGACCTCTTCATCGGACAGCTTCACGCCGCCCTGGGCGATGATCGCCGCGATCGAGCGCAGCAAATGCTGGTTGGTGCCCATGCGGCCGGTGACGCCGTTCATGATGATGCCGACTTTGTGTATGGTCATGGTAGATGAAAAAAAATCCGGGGTTGCTGGAGTTTCGCCATCATACGCTCAACCCGCGCTTGCGGTTAGAACGGACCCGACCTTTGCTAGCACCAACCCGACCCCGTCCCATGCTAGCCTGGAGCCCCATCCTCATCCAAAAAATCGAGATCTCCGCCCTCGGTTTTGTCCTCCGCAAACTGCAGCTCAACCGCCACCGCGAAGCCGAGGTCGCCTCGCACACGCACCCCTACACCCAGCTCATCCTCTACCTCTCCGGCGAAGGCTGGCAGACGATCAAAGAACGCAAACGCGACGCCCACGCCGGCGACCTCTTTGTCATCCCGCCCAACGTCCCCCACGGCTTCTCCCAGCAAGGCACCAGCCGCCCCCTCTGCCTCGTCCTCGACTACGACCTCAAGGACAGAGACCGCACGCGCAGCAGCCACCGCAAGCTCCCCCAAAGCACCCTCAACGAACTCCACGACCTCCTCGCCCGCGTCCCCCGCAAAGGCCGGCTCACCCTCTCCGACTACCCCCCGATCATCGCCGTGATCGCCCGCCTCCTCGAATCCTCCCCCGAGCAGGCCGCCCCCGCCGGCCCCGTCCCCCTCTTCGAACGCGTCTCCACGCTCCTCCGCACTCCCACGCCCCTCGCCGTCGTCGCCAAGGAAACCGGCTACCAACCCGACTACCTCAACCGGAAGTTGAAACGCGAAACCGGCGTCGGCCTCCGCGCCCTCCGCGACCGCCTCCGCCTCGAAGCCGCCCAGCAATCCCTCCGCAGCGACGCCACCATCGCCGACGCCGCCGCCCGCGCCGGCTTCGAAGACCCCAACTACTTCGCCCGCTGGTTCCGCAAACAAACGGGACAAACTCCGAGCGATTGGAGGCGCTCGTAATTCCGAATTCCGCAACCTAATCTTTAACTCCCGTCTTCAACTGGGGCGTCAGCCCCTCCCCCAGCGACTGGCGCCGCACGTAGGCCGCGAGCTCGCTCGCGCTCCGACCTCCGCGTAGTCCGCATCCACGTTTCGCCAATCCCCTCCGAAACCAGCGTTGCCCCGGCCTTTCAAGAACACCACAAAAGTCCCGTCACATGCCTCGCTGCCTGATCATCGCCGGTCCAAACGTATCCATGAAAACCACCGCCGCCAAATCATCGCGCACTAAGCATGCCGAAGATCAACCAAACAACGCTGAAGAGTCTGCCACTACCCATCCCACCCCTCGCCGAACAACGCCGGATCGTGGCCAAAGTGGACCAACTGATGGCCTTGGTGGACGCCTTGGAAACGCAGCTCGCCGCCAGTAGCGCCACCGCCGCCAACCTCCTCTCCGCCCTCGTCGCCGAACTCACCGCCGCCTGACTCCCGTCCCATGGCCTTCACCGAAGCCGAACTCACCGAACACCTCAACGTGCTCGAAACCGTCTTTTGGTCACGTCGCCGCCCGCCGCTCCACTTACGCGACCGCATCCGCGAGGGCCAGCGCATCACCGAGCAGGTCATCGAGCTGTTCTTCCTCCGTCCCGCCTTCGAACGTCCGGGCGAGCTCATCGAGGAGTCCATCGCCAAAGTGCAGTATGTCCGCACCCAAGACGTCTGGCGCATCTTCTGGAAACGGGCCGACGGAAAGTGGCACGCCTACAAACCCCATCCCGAAGCCCTCACGTTGAAAGACGCCCTGCTCGTGATCGCCGAAGACGCCCACGCTTGTTTTTTCGGCTGATCATTCCACTTCCCCCCATGAGCCGTTACAGTTTCACCGCCTACATCGACGAATCGGGAGACTGCGGCTTTGTTTTCAAACCCGACGGCACCGGAAGCTCCCGTTGGCTCATCCTCTCGGCCGTGGTCGTGCGCCGTAAAAACGAACCCAAACTCGTCGACTTGATGCGAGGCATCAGAACCAAACTCGGTGCACAACCCAAGCAGGCGCTACACTTCGTAAAACTCGACCATGGCCGCCGCACCGCCTACGCGCGCGCCATCGGTGAGGCCCCGTTTTTGCGCACCATATCGGTGCTCATCCACAAACCCTCGCTGCGCGAGCCGGAGCGCTTTCAAGCCGAGAAGGACCTGCTGTATCGTTACGCCTGCCGCTACCTCCTCGAACGGGTATCGTGGCTGTGCGAGGAGCATCACATCGAGGGCGAAGGCACCGGTCTGGCGGAGGTCATCTTTTCCAACCGCGATCAGATGTCCTACGAGGGTCTGCGTGACTACCTCCGCCTCCTGCGGGCTGGAGCCGATCAGGGAGCACAACCGATGGCATGGAAACACCTCGATCCCGACCACGTGCGCGCCGTGCAACACTCCCAACTCGCCGGCCTGCAACTCGCCGACGCGGTCGCCTCCGGCCTCTACGCCGCCGTGACCCCCAACCGCTTCGGCGACACCGAGGATCGCTACGCTCGACTTTTGCAATCCACCTTCCGCCGCCACAAAGGCGTTGTCCACGGCTTCGGCCTTAAATTCTGGCCGACCGATCTCGATCTCTTAAAAACACAAGACCCGCACTTGGCGGGTCTTACTGACTGGCTTGGTAAATAGTGCAGATCCCAGGTTCGAGTTACCACCCGTGCGGGCTGCCACCGTTGCCGGCGACCTCTACAAACCCTGCGCTTATCTGCAAAATCACTATACACCCCTCGTCAACCCCCTCAACTCCCCGCCCTTAAATGCCCATCCATCACGCCATCTGGAAAGTCGGCTCCACACCCGCTCCGCTCTCCGTTACCCACCTCGCCTCCGAGCAGGCCTTGGAGGACATGATCGTCCGCGATCCCCGTATCCTTTCCAGCGAGTGGATGCTCATCGGCCGGCAGGAAATCACGCCCTTCGCCGGTCGCATCGATCTCCTCGCCATCGCGCCCGACGGCTCCCTCGTCCTCATCGAGCTCAAGCGCAACCGCACGCCGCGCGAGATCGTCGCCCAAGCCCTCGACTACGCCGCGTGGGTGGACGCCCTCACCACCGACAAAATCGCCCAGATCTACCAGCGCTTCTCCAAGGGCCGAAACCTGAGCGACGATTTCAAAGCCCGATTCGGAGCCAAGCTCGATGAGGAAACCCTCAACGACTCGCACCAGATCGTCATCGTCGCCGCTTCGCTCGACGATGCTACCGAGCGCATCATCAAATACCTCAACGACCGCGATATCGCGATCAACGTCCTCTTTTTCCAAGTCTTCCAGCACGGCCCCGACCAGCTCCTCAGCCGCGCCTGGCTCATCGATCCGGGCGAAACCCAGGTCAACGTCGCCACCACCTCCACCAAGCACGCCCGCGAAAAAGAACCCTGGAACGGCGAGTTCTACGTCTCCTTCGGCGACGATGCATCGCGCTCTTGGGCCGAGGCCCGCACCTACGGCTTCATCTGCGCCGGTGGCGGCGCGTGGTATAGCCAGACGCTCAAGCTCCTGTCCCCAGGCGACCTCATCTGGGTCAAAATCCCCGGCACCGGCTACGTTGGTGTGGGCCGCGTCATCGAGTCCGTCCAATCGGTCAACGACTTCCAAATATCGACGCCCAGAGGCGCCTTCCCCTGCCTCGACGTCCTATCGACCGCCCCGCAACTCCGCAAAGAGGCCGCCGATCCCGAAAAAGCCGAGCACTTCGTCCGCGTGCAATGGATCGAGACCGTGGACGAATCCAAAGCCTTCAACGAAATCGGCCTCTTCGGAAACCAGAACAGCGTCTGCCAGCCCACCACCCCCAAGTGGCGCCACACCACCGACCGCCTGAAGACCTACTTCACCGGCTGGAACAAACCATAAGCCCTCCACTCCGATGCCACGCCTCTCTTCATCCCGCCGTCGTGAAGACGACCTAGCAAAGCTCGTTATGGCCGCTGTGCTGGCTCCTGTCGTGGCTTGGATCTTCGTTCCAAGCCTTCGCCCCGTAATGCTGGGCGGCGGCGGAC
>CAMBLN010000160.1 GCA_945868215.1 Opitutus sp. GAS368 | reverse complement strand
GTGAGCGCGAGCATGTCGCCGACGGCGATCTCGTAGGCGTGCCACTTGCGGCGGTTGCGCCAGTCCTCGGCGTTGATTTTGTGCTGCTTGTAGGCGGTCTGTTCGCGTTCGCGGAACCGCCGGAGCTGTTCGTCGCGGCTGACGTGCATCCAGAATTTCACTACAATGGTGCCGTGTTCGACGAGTTGCTCCTCGAAGTCGTTTATCTCGCCGAAGGCGCGGCGCCACTCGGGTTCGGTGCAGAAGCCCTCGAGGCGCTCGACGAGGACGCGGCCATACCAGGAACGGTCATAGATGGTGACGAGGCCGGCGCGGGGGACGTGGCGCCAGAAACGCCAGAGATAGTGGTGGGCTTTTTCCTCGTCGGAAGGTTTGGCGACGGGGATGACGCGGTAGTCCTGCGCGTCGATGGCGCTGGTGAGGCGGCGGATGGCGCCGCCCTTGCCGGCGGCGTCCCAGCCCTCGAATACAAACACGATGGAACGGTTGGAGGCCTGGGCGGTGCGGGTGGCGCGGTTGAGGCGGCCGAGCCATTTCTCGCGTTTGGCCTCGTAGTCGGCGGAGGAGAGTTTCTGGTCGAGCGGGAGGGCGAGAAGGCGGGCGAGGCCGGAGGGTTTGAGAGATTGGGGCGCGGCGGGGCGGGCGGGTTTGGGACGCGGGGCTTCGAGGAGTTTGAGGTGGGCGGCGAGCTTGCGGGCGACGAGACCGGCGACGGCGAGGTTGCGGGCGCGCGGATCGGCGGCGGGGATGACGGTCCACGGGGCGCCCGGGCGGTCGGTGGCGTTGCGGAGGCGGGCGGCGGCGCGGGAGAGGCGGTCGTGGAGACGGTGGTGGCGACGTGCTTCGTCGGTGACGCGCCACGCGGTGTCGGGGTTGGCGGCGAGCTCGGCGAGGCGGAGACGTTGTTCGCCCTTGGTGAGGTGGAGCCAGACCTTGATGATGAGCGTGCCGTCGTCGGAGAGGAGTTTTTCGAAGTGCCGGATGTGTTCGACGTGGCGGGCGGACGTGGAGGCGGGGAGACCCTCGGCGGCCTGTGCGCGGAGGAGCTCGGTATACCAGGAGCCGGCGAAGATGCCGAGGCGACCGTTGACGGGAAGGCAGCGCCAGAAACGCCACATGAGCGGACGTTCGCGTTCCTCGTCGGAAGGCTGGCGGAACGAGAACGTTTCGACGCCGCGGGGGTCGAGCCAGCCGCTGAGGGTGTTGATGACATCACCGCGGCCACCGGCTTCTTCGCCGGCGAGAATGAGAAGGACTTTGGAAGGAACCTCTTTCAGGCGGACCTGGAGACTGACGAGTTCCTCGCGGAGGGCGGCGACACGGGCGTCGTAAACTTTCTTGCTCAAGCGAGGGGAGGGACGCGCGTTGGCCATGATGCAAAAAGAGAGTCGGGGGCGGCGCGGGGTGTCGAGCTGTGTTTATGCGGGGGCGGGTGACGATTGGGAGCGACGAATTACCGGAGGAGGGGGAGAATGGTCGGGGATGGACGCAGTTATGGAGGTTGAGATAAGGCCGAGGGGCGCAGCGCGGGTTTATTGTGGCTTGTAATGTAGCACAAAATGGCACACATTTTTGATTATGGTCGTAGCCGTGAAATCAAAAAAAGTCGCCAAGGGCGGGCGCTTGGTTGCGCGCGTTTCGAGTGCGGACAAGGCGGTTATCATGAAGGCGGCTTCGCTGGCCGGGCAGTCGGTCGGCAGTTTTGTGGTGGCGCAGGCGCGCAAGGCGGCGCTGGAGACGTTGGAGACGCATGACCGCGTGGTGTTGAATGCGGAGCAGTCACGTCGGTTTGTGGAGGCGTTGCTGGCGAAGCCGGCGGCACCGACGGCGCGGATGCGTGAGGCGATGAAGCTTTCGCGGGCTAAGGTGAAGAGCGATTTGGATTAGCTCACTCACGTTTCGGAGTTTTTAACCACTAATGAAATCGGCCAATGGGCCGATTTTTGGGAGCGGTTACGGCCAATGGCCTTCACGGTTGAGCGGAGGGGCGGCTGATGCCGCCTGGATTTTAGATCGCGCCGCCGGCAGCGAGTTCGGCGAGCACGGTGTTCATCGGAATGAACATACGGTGATCGTCGAGCGGTTGGAATCCGTAGGCGGAGTAGAAGGCGCGGGCTTTGTCGTCTTTGGGGTCGGTGACCACGACGATGGCGGCGGCTTCTTCGCTTTGGCGCACGCAACGGCGGAGAGCGTCGATCAGGAGCATGCCGCCGATACCGGTGCCGCGCCAGTCGAGGTCGCGGGCGAGGCGGCCGATTAAAGTCGCGCCGAGTTCGGGATAGCGCGGAAGTTTTTTGGTCAGTTCTACGGGGAGCTTTCCGAGGACGATGGAGGTTTGGGTGAGCGTGTAGTAACCGGCGATGCGGCTCGGGTTGCTTTCGGGGACGAGGACGAAGCAGGCGGAGGCGCGGGCGTCCATTTCCTTACGCGCCCGTTTCTGGATGAAGTCCGTGAGCGGTGCCGACTCGCAACCAAACGCTTCCCGGCGGTGTTTGGCCGGGTCGAGGCGTTCGATACGGAAGGAGTCGGTGGCGGGCATGGCTAAAATATTCATGATGTTGAAGGCGAAAACGTCACGCCTCTACATTGCTGTTATTCGTCAACCTGCGGTGTTGCGGAATGACGGAGTCGTTTCGGGCTGGGGACGAAACGGCTTCGCCGTTCCGCTACGTCGGAAGGGTTACTCGGCGGGTGTGCTCGCGCCAGAAGCGCTCCCAGTAGTCGGGCACGCGGGGATCGAGTGGGTGGACGCCGGGGAAGATCGCGCCGAGGTGCGGCCAGTCTGTCCAGTGGGTGACGAGGTTGGCGCGTTGCGGATTTTGCAGGATGTAAGTCGCTATGGTGGTAAAGGCGTTTTGCTCGCGCTCCGTGTTGCGGAGCACGTGGTCGTGCGCTTGTCGTTGAAGCGTGTGTGAGGGAGCGAGCAGAGAGTTCCAGTGTCGGCGGAACCAAGCGGCGGCGAGGCGTTGGTCGGAGGTTTCGTGGAGACCGAGCCAAAGGAAGTGTGCATGGTCTGGCATCAGGCAATAGGCGGGACAGGCGAGCTGGTAGCGGTGGCAGGTGTGGAGGAGAAGCTCTCGGAGTGCGGCGTGGTGAGCAGAGTCGAGCCAGCCGGTGGTGCGCTGCTCAAGGGTCATCGTCCAATGGACGGCGGCGTGTCCGCGATAGGACTCGGCGGAGAGGCGAGGGAGGCGGGCTTGGGCAGGCGTAGATCCGGAGGTGGAGCCTGAGTTCGGCGGAAGATCTTCTTCCATGCGACAGAACGAAAGCGCTCCTCGCTTCCGCTACGAGGAGGAAGTTTGACGTAGCGGAACGACGGAGTCGTTTCGGGGGTGAGCGTTGGAGTCGAACCCAGAACGAAACGGCTCCGCCGTTCCGCTACGTCGGAGTATTACGCGGGGTCGTAGTCGAGGTAGGAGCCTAGCCACTTTTCGTGCTCGGCGAGGGGGACGCCGGTGCGCTGGGCGTAGTCTTCGAGTTGATCGCGGCCCAGCTTACCGACGGCGAAATATTTGGAGTCGGGGTGGTTGATGTAGAAGCCGCTGACGGAGGACGCGGGATACATGGCGCAACTTTCGGTGAGGGTGATGCCGATTTCTTTTTCCACCGGAACGAGATTCCAGATTTGGGGTTTGTGGCGGTGGTCGGGGCACGCGGGGTAACCGGGCGCGGGGCGGATACCGCGGTATTTTTCGTGGATGATGTCGTAGGGGCTCAGGTTTTCGGTGAGGCCGAAACCGCTGAGGTCGCGTTCTTTTTTGTGGAAGAATTCGGCCATCGCTTCGGCGATGCGGTCACCGAGGGCTTGCACCATGATGGCGTTGTAGTCGTCGCCGGCGGCTTTGAATTCGTGGGAGAAGGCTTCGACTCCCGGCCCCGCCGTGACGGCGAATTGGCCGAGGTAGTCGGCACGACCCGAGGACTTGGGCGCGATGTAGTCGGCGAGGCAGTGGTTGAACTGGTCGGCGGGTTTTTCCTGTTGCTGGCGCAGGAAGTGGAAGGTGTGGAGAACCTGCGTGCGGGATTCGTCGGTGTAGATCTCGACGGAGTCACCGACGCTGTTGGCGGGCCAGAAGGTGAGGACGGCCTGCGGCTGGAAACGGTTTTCGGCGATGATGCGGGCGAAGAGGGCCTGCGCGTCGTTGAAGAGCTTGGTGGCTTCGACGCCGACGACTTCATCGGTGAGGATTTGCGGGTAGCGTCCGTGGAGTTCCCAGGCGCTGAAGAACGGGCCCCAGTCGATGAATTCGCGGTCGAGGAGTTCGCGGACGGTGGTGTCTCGGAAGATCTGGGTGCCGAGGAACGACGGCTTGGGGATGTCGATGGCGGACCAGTCGAACTTTTGGGCGCGGTCGCGGGCGGTTTCGATCGAGAGGAGCGGTTTGCGTTCGCGGCGGTTGGCGAAGTCGGAGCGCGACTTTTCCTGCTTCGCGCGGATGTCGGCGACGTAGGCGGGTTTGTTGTCGGGGTTGAGGAGCTGCGAGACGACGCCGATGACGCGCGAGGCGTCGAGCACGTGGATGACGGGCTCGGAGTAGTGAGGCGCGATCTTCACGGCGTTGTGCGCGGCGGAGGTGGTGGCGCCGCCGATGAGGAGCGGGATTTTGAAACCCTGGCGTTCCATTTCCTTGGCGTTGTGGACCATCTCGTCGAGGGACGGCGTGATCAGGCCGGAGAGGCCGATGATGTCGGCGCCTTTTTCCTTGGCGGCGGCGAGGATTTTTTCGCACGAGACCATGACGCCGAGGTCGATGACTTCGTAATTATTACAGGCGAGGACGACGCCGACGATGTTCTTGCCGATGTCGTGCACGTCGCCTTTGACGGTGGCCATGATGATTTTGCCCTGAGCCTTGGCGGTGCCGCCGGAAGCGATGAGCGCGGCTTTTTCGGCCTCCATGTAGGGCTGGAGGTAGGCGACGGCCTTCTTCATCACGCGGGCGCTTTTGACGACCTGCGGGAGAAACATTTTGCCGGCGCCGAAGAGGTCGCCGACGACGCGCATGCCGTCCATGAGCGGGCCTTCGATGATGGTGAGCGGCTTGCCGTATTTCTGGCGGGCTTCCTCGGTGTCGATGTCGATGAACTGGTCGATGCCTTTGACTAGGGCGTGGGAGAGGCGTTCCTCGACGGTGCCTTTGCGCCACCCGCCTTCGCCAGGCTTCGGCGTGGCAAGGGTATCTGAGGACGATTCCGATCCCTTGGTAGCTTTGAGTTTTTCGCCGTAGTCGACGAGGCGTTCGGTGGCGTCGGGGCGTCGGTTAAGGATGACGTCTTCGACGAGGACGAGGAGTTCGGGTTCAACCTCTTCGTAAACTTCGAGCATCGACGGGTTGACGATGCCCATGTCCATGCCGGCTTTGATGGCGTGGTAGAGGAACGCGGAGTGCATGGCTTCGCGCACGGGATTGTTGCCGCGGAAGCTGAAGGAGACGTTGGACACGCCGCCGCTGACTTTGGCGTGGGGGAGGTTTTGTTTAATCCAACGCGTGGCCTCGATGAAATCGACGGCGTAGTTGTTGTGCTCCTCGATGCCGGTGCCGACGGTGAGGATGTTGGGGTCGAAGATGATGTCTTCGGGCGGGAAGCCGACTCGATCGACGAGGAGGCGGTAGGCGCGTTCGCAGATGCGGATTTTTTCGGCGTAGGAAGCGGCTTGTCCGTTTTCGTCGAAGGCCATGACGACGACGGCGGCGCCGTAGCGGAGGATGGCGCGGGCTTGTTCGAGGAATTTGGCTTCGCCTTCCTTGAGGGAGATGGAGTTTACGATGCCTTTGCCTTGAAGGCATTTCAGGCCGGCTTCGATGACCTCCCATTTGGAGGAGTCCACCATGATGGGGACTTTGGCGATTTCGGGCTCGGAGCCGATGAGTTGGAGAAAGCGCGTCATGGCGGCGACGCCGTCGATGAGACCGTCGTCCATGCAGACGTCGATGACGTTGGCGCCGTTGTCCACTTGTTGGCGGGCGACGGAGACGGCTTCCTCGTAGTTGCCGGCTTTGACGAGCTTGGCGAACTTGGGGGAGCCGGCGACGTTGGTGCGCTCGCCGACCATCAGGTAGGAGCCGAGTTGCTGGGTGAACGGAAGGGAACCGGAGAGCTTCAGCGGAAGAGCGGGGAGGGTGGCGTTGAGGGCGGTGAGATCGGCGGGGGAGGATTCGGAACGAAACGGCTCCGCCGTTCCGCTACGGGCGGAGGAGGGGACGCGGGTGGCGATGGGTTTGCGGGGGGGCTTGGTCGCGAGGGCTTGGGCGATCGCGGCGATGTGCTCGGGGGTGTTGCCGCAGCAGCCGCCGGCGATGTTGCAGAGGTGGCCGTCGGCGAATTCGCCCATGTAGCGGGCCATGTCGGCGGGCTCGAGGTCGAAGCCGGTGGGCGTGAGCGGATTCGGTAGGCCGGCGTTCGGGTAGGCGGAGATGAAGGTGTCGGTGGTTTTCTCGGCGAGCTCGGCGAGGAACGGGCGCATGAGGTCGGGGCCGATGGAGCAATTTAGGCCGATGGAGAGGGGCTGGTGGCTGCGGACGGCGTTCCAGAGGGCTTCGACGGTTTGCGCTGAGCTCATCGTCTCGCCGCCGCGGCCGACGGCGGCCGAGATCATGAGCGGGAGGCGGATATTATCCTCGGCGAAGATTTCTTCGATGGCGACGAGGGCGGCTTTGGCGTTGAGGG
>CAMBLN010000159.1 GCA_945868215.1 Opitutus sp. GAS368 | reverse complement strand
TCATCGCCTTGTGCATTTCGTCGACGCGGCCGGCGCCCGCCTCGGTGGAAGCGCGGGTCTGGCCGGAGAGTTCGCGGGCCTGCCGGGTGTTGTCGGCGTTGCGCTTGATCATGGAGGACATCTCTTCGAGGGAAGCACTGGATTCTTCGAGGCTGGCGGCCTGTTCGCTGGAGCCGGTGGCGAGGGCCTGGCTGGAAGCGCTGACCTGCGCGGCGGCTCCGGCTACCTGGGACGCCCCGGTTTCGAGGGTTTCACTGGCGGCGACCAACCGGCGGTTGACACCCCGCACGATCACGAAGCCGGTCAACAGCGCCAGCGCGAGCGCGCCCCCCACGCCGATGATGGTAAAGCGGATGGAGGCGACGACGGAGTTTTCGATTTTTTTGCCGGCGGCGATTCCCTCTTTTTCATAAAAGGAGACCATGGTTTTCAAGTTGGAGGAATAGACGGCGTAAGCGGGTTCCATTTCAGAGCGGAACAACGAGAATGCCTCGCTGCTGCGTTTTGCGCGGCTGTGGACATAGACGGCTTCGCGGTGGCCCACATAGGCTTTGCGGGCGGCGAGCACTTTTTCATACAGGGTGCGTTCCGCGTCGGTGAGGGCGGCGGCTTCAACGACCTTGTAATGGTCGGTGCTCGTGGCGGAGTTGCGTTTGGAGAATTCGTCGATCTCGGCAACGCGCTCCGGTTCGGTCGTGAGAATGTGTTTGAGCACCTGGCTGTTGTTGGTGGTCACTCCGTTGACAATCTGGTTGAGGGCCAGTGTCACGGGGAGGCTTCGCTCGATGAGTTGCTTCGAATTATATTCGATGCCGAGGAGGCGGACGTAGGTGAAAACGCCGATCATCAGAGTGATCATCAAGATTACGCCAAAGCCTGCGATGATGCGGTTTTTAATGCTCCAGGTTTTCATGCGTAATAGTCGGGTGTGGGGGGACAGGCAGGGCAGATATTACGTCACGGCAGGCGAGGTTCTTAACCTGTGCGGTGTTTTTATTGTGAAGCGGGGTAAACTTTTCCGATCGGGAGCCGAAGTATCCGGAGGCGCTTTCTCCGCCCCCATCATGACTACTACCAAAAACCACCACCAGACGTTGGACGACGCTTGCAACCGCCTGGCCTCGGAAATCGTGCTTGCCCAGGCGGGCAGTGACGCCGGCCTCATTCCCGCTTACAGCCTGTTGTCGGATCTGCTTGCCGCCACGGCGGACGATCCGGTGTTGCATGGCCCCGTCAACCAGGTGAGGGCGCGGTTGGACGGTCTGCTCGATGCGGCGATGCCCTTTGACGAGACGACTCTCCAAGCGTTGAGGAAACTCGTGGAATGGCTGGGACCGGCGATTGAAGCCCGTGTGGCCGGCCAGCCGGTCGCGGAATGGCGCATGCCGGGCGCCGCCGCCATGTCCACTCACGCCACCCCTGCGGCCGCCGCGGTGGAAGTGACTTATACGGAGCAGGTGCTCGAGCTCAACATGGCGGAAAACGCGGAGCTGCTCACCGAGTTTCACGCCGAGGCGATCGACCATCTTTCGATGATCGAATCCTCGTTGCTGATCCTTGATGAAGAACCCGAGGACCGCGATGCGCTGAACCAGATTTTCCGCTCGTTCCACACCATCAAAGGGGTGTCGGGCTTCCTGCATCTCACCCCGATGCACACGCTAACCCACGAGGTTGAATCGTTGCTCGATCTTGCCCGGACGGGGCAGTTGCGACTGACGCCCGTGATCATCACCGCGATCCTGCAAAGTCGCGACGCCGTGCAGACCATGGTGGGGCAGATCACGGTTGCCTTGGAACAGGGCCGGTTGCCCGACGTGATCGTGCCGGTCGGTCCGCTTATCCGCACGGTAAAATCGCTCGCATTGAATCCGCTGCAGGCTCCCGCAGTCTCCGTCGCTCCGGCGATGGAAAAAACACCCGAACCGATGCCGTCCGCTCCGCCTCCCGTCGAAGCGCGCGCGGGCACCGGCGGAGGTTCCTCGAGCACCGTGCGTATCAACACCGAGAAACTGGACGCGATGATGAACGTCGTCGGCGAACTGGTGATCGTGCAAAGCCAGATATCCGAGTCGGCGCGGGAACAGGCCGATCCCAATTCGCCGCTGGCGCGCAATATCTCCCAACTCAGGCGCATCACGAAGGAGCTTCAGCTCAATGCGATGTCGCTGCGTCTGATGCCCATCAAGCCTACCTTTCAAAAAATGGAGCGGCTGGCCCGAGATCTTTCGCGCGACTTCGGCAAGAAGGTCGTCTTTCACACCGAGGGAGAAGACACCGAGGTTGACCGCACCGTGGTCGAGGAAATCTCCGATCCGCTCGTTCACATGGTGCGAAACTCGCTCGACCACGGACTGGAGGCGACCGATGGGCGGCTGGCCGCAGGCAAGCCCGAGCACGGTTCGCTCAGCCTCAAGGCTTACAACCAGGGATCGAGCATCATCATTGAACTCATCGACGACGGCCGCGGCATCGATCCGGACCGGATCCACCGGAAGGCTCTGGAGAAAGGTCTGGTGAAGGACGGCGACAGTCTTACGCACGACGAGATACTGCAGTTGATCTTCGCACCCGGTTTTTCCACGGCGGAGAAAGTCACCGCCGTCTCGGGCCGCGGCGTCGGCATGGATGTGGTCAAACGCAACATCGAGAAACTGCGCGGCAAGGTGGAGATCATCACCGAGCTCGGCAAAGGCACGACGTTCCGTATCCGCCTTCCCCTTACAACCGCGATCATCGACGGTCTGGTGGTGCGGGTGGGCGGGGACCGTTTTATCCTGCCTAGCAACAGCGTGCAGATGGCGCTGCGCCCGAACAAGGAGGGGATTACCACCGTGCACGGACACGGCGAGGTTTTCGATCACCGCGGCCGCATCGTGCCGATCAGGCGTTTGCACCGCCAGTTCCGGATTTCCGGCGCGGTGGAGCAACCCGAGGCCGGCATCCTCGTCATCATGGAAACCAATGATCGTGTCACTGCGCTGCTGGTGGATGAATTGGTGGGCAAGCAGGAGGTCGTGGTGAAAAACCTCGGCAGTTATCTCTCCAATCTGCCGGGCATCGCCGGCGGCGCCATTCTTGGCGATGGCAACATCGCTCTTATTCTCGACCCTGTATCCCTGATCGCCGTCTGAGCGGTCTCCTCCCATGATTCCCTCCTTTGAAGAAGTATGCCGCCAGGCGCTTGCCTTGCCGGCCGCGCCCATCCTGATGCCGCGGATACTGCGGGTTCTCTCGCAGGAAGATTCGTCCGTGTGCGAATTTGAGGCGGTCGTGAAACTCGATACCGCGCTCGCCACATCGACGTTGCGCCTGGCGAATTCCGCCTACTTTGCGTCCGGCCACAGCCAGGTGGACAAACTGGAGGAGGCGATTCAACGCCTCGGGCAACGTGAAATATACCGATTGGCGGCGTTGGCGCTCGCCGGTCGCTGGATGAATACGCCGGTTGACGGAGGTCACTGGGCGGCGAGCGATTTTTGCCGCTTCTCATTGGTGACCGCGGTGGCCGCCGAATACCTGGCCGAACAAAGCGGGCGCGTTGACCCGCAGACGGCATACACGGCGGGATTGGTGCACGAGGTGGGCAAGCTGGCGGTGGCCTACAGCTGCGCCACGCGTTTCGGCGCGATCCGCCTGCACCTGCGGGAAACGGGATGCAGCTGGCTCGCGGCCGAGCGCGCCGTGCTTGGCTACACTTACGCCGAAGTGGGGGCGACTTTGTTGAAACAGTGGAATTTCCCCGAGGCGCTGGTGGCTGTCGCCCGGTATAATCCCCCCACGGCCTCCGCACCCGCGGAGGTTTTGCCGCTGGTGACACACGTGCACGCGGCCAAGTTTCTTGCCGCGACGATGGGACCGGGGGCGGGCGAGGATGGTTTCCTTTTTGAACTGAACGCCCCTCTGTTGGCGGAGTGGGGGTTTACGCCGGCCTTGTTGGAGGCGGCCCTGCCCGAGGTGTTTGATCGCGCGAGCCGCATCATGCAGGAAAAGCTTTCCTACGGGACGCTGCTTTTCTGAAAACGCTGCGCGGGCTTGAAGCACGCCTGTTTTTCTACGACGCGGAAACGCCGTGCGCGCGCACACGTTCTTCCGGTTAACCGAGCGCGATATTATCGCTGCGGTCGGGTAACTTGACGGTGAGCTGGCCGGTGGAGAGATCGAGGTGCAGCGTGCGGTTCACCGTGCCGCCGAGATCGGAACTCGTCACGCGCAGTCCCTGCACGGCCAGCCATGCCTTGACGGCGGCGGCGTTGCGTTCGCCGATCTTGAATGTGTCCGGCCCGCTGAGCACGCAGGCACCTCCGGCGAGAAAAATTTTGAGGCGGTGACGCTCGGCCTTCACGCCCGTCAGCTCCCGCAGGAAAAGCGGCAGACCGGTGTCGGCGAACATGGCGGGCTGGGAAACGGCCTTGTCCTTGGAGATGGACGAGTCCGGCAGCATGATGTGCAGCAATCCCCCGGCGTGGCTGACGGGATCGTAAGCGACCACGCCCACGCATGAACCCAGGGCGTAGGTCGTCAGGGTGACCTGCGTGTTGTTGGCAACGGCGAGATCGCCGACGCCGATGACAACACGCTGCGCGAACAGCATCGAGATGGTGGGTGAACCGGCCATGAATTCGTAGTTGAATCAGGAATACACAAGCAGGCGCTGGCTGATCGCACTGATGAGATTGTGATTGCGGATCTTCGAGATGGTGCTGGCGCTAAGGGTCTGGCCTTCGCCGACGAGCAGCAGCCCGTGGGGACTGTAGAGGCCGTTGGCCAGGATCATCCCCGGTTCCAGCTCTTCCATCATGATTTCGCGCACCTGACGCGGCAGTTGCACAAGGTCTGTGGTCTTGAGGAAGAGCCGCACGGCCTCGGGATCGAAGGCCTTGCCGGATTCCGCCATGATGGCGTTGATCGCCTTGTCCTTGCTCAGTCCGCTTTCGACAAACCACACGATGATGGCCAGGCAGCGGGCCGGCCAGGGGATCGAGAGCCCGCGCAGGCCGTCGGGAAATCCCTCGCCGTCGAAGCGCTCGTGGTGGGCCCGGATGGTTTCGGCGAGCAGCGGACTGGGATCGACGTAGGAGGCGAGCGTCTGGCTGTAGATGGGATGGGTCTGGATGCTTTCGCGCTCCGGTTCGCTGAGCCGGGCCGGATTGAGCCGGAAGCCGCGGAGGAGTTCGCGGGGGATGCCGATCAGTCCGAGGTCGCACAACCAGGCCGAGGTGCGCAGCGCATGGCGTTCCTGGTCGTTGAAGTGGTCGGTGGCCGCCATGCATTGGGCGATCTCGACCACGGCTTTTGTCTGTCCTCCGAGATACGGATCGTAGGTCGCGAGAATACGCCGGCACAAGTCGAGCGAATGGTCGTAGCTCGTGGAGAGCTCGCGGTTGGCCTCGTCGAGTGCCGATTTTTTTTGTTCGAGGTCTTTGACCTGCCGGGCCAGGGAGGCGTTGGCGACCATCAGGCGTGCGTTCAGATCTTGGGTTTGGGCGGTGAGACGCTCGTTTTCAGTAACGAGCTGGTGCCGGTGAAGGGCGTTGCGGATCGTCGCGGAGAGTTCCTCGCGCAGCCAGGGTTTGGCGACGAAACGGAAAATTTCCCCCTTGTTGATGGCCTCCACGATCGTCGGCAGCGAGAGCACGGCGGTGATCAGGATGCGCGAGGCGTGCGGACGTATTTTCCGGGATTCGATCAGGAAATCCAACCCCATCATTTCGGGCATGCGGTGATCGGATATGATCACGGCAAAGTCCTCACGGCGGAGCAACTCAAGCGCCTTGAGCGGACTGGTCGTCGCGGTCACATGATGGCCGTCGCGCTCAAGGGTCTCCTTGAGGGCGCTGAGAACGATGGCCTCGTCGTCGACGACGAGAATGCTCGGGGAATGCGGATCGCCGGAGGGCTTCATTGAAATTGGGAAAAGGCGGGCGGGTTCCCCCTGTTATCGGCACACCTGCCCGCGGATGAGCCTAAAAATACGGATAATTTCACAATGTTGAAGCCGCGCCCGGCGTTGTCTCGACCAGCGTGAGCAGGTGACGCGCCGCATCGGAAAGGGAGACTTGTTCACGGGAGCCGCCCAGCTCCCACGCAACTTTGGGCATACCATAGACAATGCTGCTCGCTTCATCCTGCGAAAAGGTGAGGGCGCCTTTTTCGCGTAACCGTAAAAGTCCTTCGGCACCGTCCTTGCCCATGCCGGTAAACACGCCGGCGATGGCGTGGGCGCCGGCACTTTCGACGGCCGATTTGAAGAGGATGTCGACGGCGGGCCGCTGATGCCACACGGGAGGACCGTCACTCAGGCGCACGCGATAGGCGTTGGTTTCCCATTGAAGCAGCATGTGCCGGTTGCCGGGTGCCACCAACGCAAGGCCCGGCGCAAGGCGGTCGCCCTCCACGGCCTCGCGCACCTCGAAGGCGCACAGGGAGTTCAACCGTTCCGCAAAAGCCTTCGAAAAAACGGGGGGGATGTGTTGCACGACGGCGATGCCGGGGAGACCGCCTGGCAGTTTTTCAAGCACGGCGCGCAACGCTTCCGTGCCGCCGGTCGAGGCACCCAGCAGGATCACCCGGCGCGGATGATGATGCGCGTGCGCGGCGGCCAGCGAAAGGCGCCCGGCGTTTTCACGATCCACTCCGGCGGGCGGGGACGACAAAGCGGCCGCGGTCGAAACCACGCGTGGTTTCGCGGTCACCGGGGCAAACGAGGGCAGGGGACCGCGCGGGCGTAACCGGGCGATGGCGGCGGCTTTAATTTTTTCACACAGCTGCGGGCCCAGATCACCGAACGAGTAGGAACCGGACGGTTTTCCCAGAACGTCCACCGCGCCCAATCGCAGGGCTTCGA